>JASGEG010000058.1:0-16643 GCA_047606605.1 Rhizobium sp. | reverse complement strand
TCTTCACCGACACCTACAGCCTCGCCAATCTGTCGCTGACGCTGTGGACGACGGCGGTATGTGGCGCGCTGCTGATTGCGATCGGCTTGCCGATTGCGCTCTACCTGCGCTTCTCGCGGGGGCGGCTGGCCGCCTATGTACAGGCGCTGGCGATCTTCCCGATGTTCGTACCATCGATCATCCTGTCCTATGCGCTGATCCGCACCATCGGCCCGAACGGCGCCGTCGATCTGCTCCTCAACGCCATCGGCCTGCCGAAGCTTCCAACCCCCTATCTGACGCCCTGGGGGCCGGTGATCGGGCTTGTCTGGGACAACCTGCCGCTGACCGTGCTGATGCTGACGGCAGGCCTCGGCTCCATCTCAAACAGTTCGGTGGAGGCGGCGCGCGACGTCGGCGCCTCGCCCCTGCGCGTCTTCGTCTCGATCATCCTGCCGCGCCTGGGCAATTCGCTGCTGGTGACCGGTTCCTTCGCCGTCCTCGGCATTTTTTCGGCTTTCACCCTGCCCTACATGCTTGGGCGGGCCTCGCCGGAAATGATGGGTCCCTTCATGCAGCGCACCTTCGGCGACAACAATGATCCGCTGAATGCGCTGACGCAGGCCGTCGTGACCTTCGGCTTCTGCCTGGCCTTCGGCATCTTCTATGTGCGCTCGATCGCCAGGAACCGGGGAGGGAGGCGATGAGCCAGCCCCAATCTCCCCGCCAGCCGCTCGCATCCCGACTGGACTGGCCCGGCATCGTCTTCGCGGCCGTGCTGACCGTGATCATCGTCCTGCCGCTTCTCGTCGTCGGTGTCTGGGCGTTCAGCGAGGTCTGGCGCTATCCTTCCCTCGTTCCACAGCAGTTCGGGCTTCGTTTCTGGCATCAGACGCTGTCGCGCGCCGATGTCTGGGATGCGCTTTTTCTCAGCCTCAGGCTGACGGCCACCGTCACCTTTCTCTCGGCCGTCATCTGCCTGCCAGCCGCCTATGCCTTCGCCCGCATGCGCTTTCCGGGGCGCGACATACTCTTTCTGTCTTTCCTCGCCTCGCACGCCTTTCCGAAATTCGGTCTGCTGGTCGCCATCGCCGGCATTTTCCTGAAGCTTGGGCTGATCAGCACCTTCTGGGGTGTCGTGCTGATCCAGCTTGTCGGCACGCTGATGCTGATGATCTGGATTCCGGTCGCCGCCTTCCAGAATGTCGACAAGCATATGGAAGAGGCGGCGCGCGATGCCGGGGCGGGACCTGTGCGCGTCTTCTGGTCGATCACCCTGCCGCAGGCCGCTCCCACCATCGCCGCCGCCTTGCTGCTGACCTTCGTCAGCACCTTTTATGAAACCGAAGGCGCCTGGCTGATCGGCGCGCCGGAAATCAAGACCATGCCGGTGCTGATGATCAATTTCATCAACAGCCAGATCGTCGTGCAATATGGCGCGGTGCTCTCGGTGATGCTGTGGGTGCCGTCCTTCGTCGCCCTGATGTTCGCCCGCCGCGTGATCGGAACCGGCGCCTTCGCACGAGGATTCGGCGCATGACATCTCGGTCGCAATCGAAAGCGGGCCTGCGGGGTCCGGGAAGGGAATGGACATGGCGCGTCTGACCATCAAGGGCGTTTCGAAGAGCTTCGGTTCCTCCTTTGCCGTCCATGATTTCTCGCTCGATGTCGAGGATGGCGAGCTCGTCTGCCTGCTCGGCCCCTCCGGCTCGGGAAAATCCACGCTGCTGCGCATGATCGGCGGTTTCGAACGCCCGAGCAGTGGCTCGATCCTGATCGATGCCGGGGATGTGACGGCGCTGCCGCCGGAGAAGCGTCCGACCGGCATGGTGTTCCAGAGCCATGCCTTGTGGACGCATATGAGCGTGTTCGACAATATCGCCTTCGGGTTGAAGCTCCGGCATCTGCCGAAGGCCGAGATCCGCGAGAAGGTCGAAGATGCGCTCGCCATGATCGGCCTGCCCGGCTACGGCACGCGCCTGACGACGCAGCTTTCCGGCGGGCAGCAGCAGCGTGTGGCGCTTGCCCGCTCGCTGGTGCTCGAGCCGAAGATCTTGCTGCTCGACGAACCCTTCGCCAGCCTCGACCAGCATCTGCGCGAGCGCCTGCGCGAAGAGGTCAAGGAAATCCAGCAGCGGCTCGGCATCACCACGCTTTTCGTGACTCACGGCCAGGACGAGGCTCTGGCGCTGGCCGATCGTATCGTCGTGATGCGCGACGGCAGGACCGAGCAGGTCGCCCCTCCCGCCGAAATCTACCGCATGCCCCAGACGGAGTTCGTCGCCGGTTTCATCGGCTCGATGAACGTCGTGCGCGGCGCGGTTGCCGAGGGCCGGTTCCAGCATGCGGATTTTCCGCTCGATCTTCCGGTCGATAATGGCGATGCCGTCCTTGCCTTCCGGCCGGAAGCCCTGTCTCTCTGCCGTTCCGATCGCGCGGGCGCCCCCATCGTCCATCGCAGCATCGATTTCGGCACGCATCAGATCGTCGACGTCGATTTCTCCGATGGATCGCGGTTGAAGGCGATGACGTCCCCGCAGCAAAGCTGGACAAGGGGCATGCGGGTCGATGCGAAAGTTGCCGCTCATTTCCTGTTCCGTGATAACAGGCTTGTGTTTCGAACAAGCGCGGAGTTGGAACAGAATGACCCAAGACGGCTCCACAATGTCTGACCGACGCGGTCTCTCCCTTGAACTGGATGGACATCGCTGCCTGTTGAAATGGCATCGCGGCCGTCGCTTCGCCGGCGACATCGCCTTTACCAGGCAGCGGATCGCCGAGGCGATGGCGACCGGCGCCAGCGCCGAAATCGATCTTCAGCGCTATGGCGATGACGGTTTCGTGGTGCTGCATGACGAGGATCTTCATCCGGCGACGACCGGCAGGGGACCGGTCATCGCCGCCACGCGCGGGGAACTCGACCGCCTGCATCTGCGTGATGGGGACGGGAACGAGACGGCGCATCCGATCCTGTCGATCGAGGCGCTTGCGGCGCTGATCCATGACGGCGAGACGTCGCCGGAGGCCGTGCTGCAACTGGATATGAAGGTGCCGTCATCCGCCATCCGCGATGGCGATATCGCCGCTTTCGCCAGGGCGATCGCGCCGGTCGCATCCTCGGTTATCCTGTCGGCGGGGGATGCCGAGGCCGTCGAGCGGCTGTCGCAAGCCGTTCCCGACATGCCGATCGGCTATGATCCCTGCCATGACGGCGCCATTGGGCGGCTGCATGCGAGCCGGGATTTTGCCGGTTTCGTCGCCGGTGCGGTCGCGGCCTCGCCGCGGGCGCGCATGATCTATCTGGAGCACGATCTGGTGCTGTTCGCCGACGCGCAAGGATACGACCTGATCGGCGCATTCCACGACCATGACAGGCGGGTCGATGCCTATACGATCCGCAAGGCGACCAGTGCGATATTGCCGAAAGTCATGCGGCTGCTCGCGCTGAAGGTGGACCAGATCACCGCGGACGATCCGGTCGGGCTGGAAGCCCTGGTACTGGCGGGCGACTAATCGCGGCGAGAGATGAAAAGGGGCCGTTGCGGCCCCTTTCCGTTCGTTTCATTGCAAGCCGGCCAGCAGCCAGGGATGAATGGCCTTGTTGGCGGCCACTATGTCGCCATTGCTGCGGATTGGTCCGCCGGCAAAGGAGGTCGTGATCCCGCCGGCTTCCTCGACCAGCAGCACCGAGGCGCCGTAGTCGTGCAGCGAAAGCCCGTCCTCGAAGAAGCCGTCGAGGCGGCCGCAGGCGACATAGGCGATGGAGAGGGCCGCCGAGCCAAGGCGGCGCACGCCGGCCGTATGGGCCATCAGGCGCCGCAGCGCGGTGAAATAGGTCTCTTCGTCCACGGATTTGACCTGCCCTGGAATGGGCAGGCCTGCGCCGATCAGGGCGTTGGCAACATCGCCATTGTCGACGCAGCCGATCGGCTCGCCGTTCAGATAGGCGCCGCGGCCGGCCTCGGCGCTGAAGAGTTCGTCCAGCATGGCGTCGTAGACGACGCCCACGACCACCTTACCCTGTTCGACGATTGAGATGGTAAGGCCGAAATGCGGTATTCCCCAGGCATAGTTGGTCGTCCCGTCGATCGGATCGATGACGATGACGGGGGCCTCGCCGGCGGCCTTGCGGTCTCCCACCTGCTCCTCGCCCTGGATGGCATAGTCGGGGAAGGCTTCGGTAAGTTTTGCGACGATGGTCCGTTCGACGGCCACATCCATTTCCGTCTGGTAATCGCGCGGCGCCTTCGCGACGAGGTCGCCATCCTTGCGGCGCCGGATGCCCTCGCGCGCAAGACGGCCGCCTTCGAGAGCGGCTTCGGCAAGGACGCGCAGCCGGGAGGAGGCGGAGGGGGAGAGATAGCCGGTGGGGAAGGTATCGGACATGGGGGCCTGTGAAAGCGAGGAGGAGGAAACGCGAGACAATATGCAGCTTCCCGTGATGTGCATATGACATGGGACCTCGGCCCTTGGTCCGGCACTATCGATCCCGAAAAATATTACCGCATTTATGGCGCAAGCGCGCGATCGCTCGCTTGAAGAATGCCGAGATGGTGCATCTGATCTTCGCCAGAGGGCTGTCGCACGCGGATTGAGAAAAATATTTCTACAAATTCCATAGAAATAGACATTATAGCTTTCACGCGTCAGCGCCCGGTCCCTAGGCTGTTCGTCTATGTCAATTGGCACTGCCAGAGAGTTGGGGATCGATATGGGCTTGTTTCGTTCGGCGATGATGGGTGTCGCGGTTGTCTTGGGGCTAGGGCTGGCCTCGGCTCAGGCGGCCGATCTTTCCGAGATCCGGATCGATTGGGCGACCTATAATCCGGTCGGCCTTCTTCTGAAGAAGGAAGGCCTCTTGGAAAAGGAATTCGCCAAGGACAAGATCAGCATCCGCTGGGTCCAGTCCGCCGGCTCGAACAAGGCGCTGGAATTCCTGAACGCCGGCTCGATCGATTTCGGTTCGACTGCGGGCGCTGCGGCGCTGATCGCGCGGGTCAACGGCAATCCGGTCAAGTCGATCTATGTTTACTCACGCCCGGAATGGACGGCTCTGGTCACCCGCGCCGACAGCCCGATTTCCACCGTCCAGGATCTGAAGGGCAAGACGATCGCCGTCACGCGCGGCACCGATCCGCACATCTTTCTCGTCCGCGCCCTGGCCGATGCTGGGCTGAAGCAGTCGGATGTGAAGCTGGTTCTCTTACAGCACGCCGACGGCAAGCTGGCGCTTCTGCGCGGCGATGTCGATGCCTGGGCCGGGCTCGACCCGCTGATGGCGGCCGCCGAGGTGGAAGACAAGGCGAAGCTCTTCTACCGCAAGCCGGAAAACAACACATGGGGCGTGCTCAACACCACCGAGGCCTTCGCCGCCGAGCATCCCGACATCGTCAAGCGCGTCATCGCCGCCTATGAGCAGGCGCGCGCCGACGCGATCGCCAATCCCGCTGCGCTGAAGGCGGCGCTGGTGGAAGCGGCCAAGCTGCCGGACGATGTCATCGCCAAGCAGCTCGAGCGCACCGATATCTCGCAACCCACCATCGGCGACCAGCAGCGCGACACGATTTCGAAAGCGGGCCTTGCGCTGCAGAGCGCCGGTGTCCTGCCCGCCGATGTCGATATCCGGAAGGTCACCAACGAGCTGATCGACGATCGTTTCGCGGTTGGCAAAACGCAATAAGAGAACACGTGTCGTCGCCATGACGGATTTGGCCGAGACCGGCATCAAGACGGAAACGGGAACGCCGCGCTCGCTCGCGGCGTCGACCTTTTATGGAGTGGGCGGCAGAGCGGCGGTGGCCATCCTGCTGCCGGCCATTGGACTGCTGTTCTGGGAAATCGCCGTCGCGGCGGGCTGGTTCTCCGGCCGCCTCATGCCGCCGCCATCCAGGGTCGCGGCGACCCTATGGACGCTCTGGAAATCCGGAGAACTGCCCAATCATATCGCCATCACCGGCCTGCGGGTCTTCCTCGGCTTTGTCATCGGCGCCGGCACGGCGACGATTGCCGGTGCCGTGACCGGCTATTTCGGGCTCGCGCGACGGCTGGTCGATCCGTCGCTGCAGGCGCTTCGCTCCATCCCGTCGATCGCCTGGGTGCCGCTCTTCATTCTCTGGTTCGGGATTTTCGAGGCCTCGAAAGTGGCGCTGATCGCGGTCGGCGTCTTCTTTCCGGTCTATCTCGGCGTGTCCGGCGCCATCCTGTCGGTCGATCGCAAGATCGTCGAGGTCGGGCGCATCTTCCGCCTGTCCGGCTTCGCGCTGGTGCGGCGGGTCATGCTGCCGGCCGTCTTTCCCGCCTATGTGACCGCGCTCAGGTCCGGTCTCGGCCTTGGCTGGATGTTCGTCGTGGCCGCGGAATTCATGGGGGCTTCGGAAGGGCTCGGCTATCTCCTTGTCGATGGCCAGCAATTGGGCAAGCCGGACCAGATCATGGCCGCCATCATCACCTTTGCCGTCATCGGCAAGCTGACGGACAGCCTGCTGCTCGCGGCAACAACTCCTTTCCTGACCTGGCAGGACAGTTACAGGCGCGAGGGATGAGCCGATGCTGACGCTGCGAAATCTCGGAAAGACCTATGCCAATGGCGTGCGCGCGCTGGAGGGCTTTTCGCTCGGCCTCGCGCCGGGCGAGATCGTCGCCGTGATCGGTGGATCGGGCTGCGGCAAGAGCACGCTGCTGCGGCTGATCAGCGGCCTGGAAACGCCGACGCATGGAACGGTCGAACTCGACGGCGAGCCGGTCACCAAGCCGCATCCGCTGATCAATCTCATTTTTCAGGAGCCGCGCCTGCTTCCCTGGCTGAGCGTTGCCAACAATGTCGGCTTCGGCCTGGCCGAACTCGATGGCGATGATCGCCGGCAGCGGGTCGAGGCCGCCTTGGAAAAGGTCGGCCTCGGAAAATTCGGCGGCCGCTGGCCGAAGGAACTGTCGGGTGGCCAGGCCCAGCGGGTGGCGATCGCCCGCGCGCTGGTCACCCGGCCCGAGGTGCTGCTGCTGGACGAGCCCTTCTCCGCCCTCGATGCCTTCACGCGCGCCGATCTGCAGGATCACCTGCTCGACATCTGGTCGGAGACGCGCCCGACGCTGGTGCTGGTGACGCATGATATCGACGAGGCGCTGGTGCTGGCGGACCGGATCGTCGTCATGCGGCCCTGGCCGGGCCGTATCCTCGACGAGATCACGATCGATCTGCCGAGAAAGCGCGATCGGGCAGCCACCTCGTTCGAGGCCGCCAAACGGCAATTGCTCCTGTCGCTCAATCGGTCATTGCAGCCGTCCTGACCTGGCGGAGCCGGGCTCACTCCCGGTCGATCTCGATGGCGACCCAGGGGCTGCGATGGTCCTCGTAGACGCTGAGAGAGGGCGTCAGTCCCTGCTTGTCCTTGAAGGTCCCCAGTGCGATCGCGACGAGGCCGGGGCGAAAGGCCGGAAACCAGAAAACGGTGGAGCCGCAGTTCGGGCAGAAATGGAAGGCGAGCGGCTTGCCGCTGTCGCCGAGCCGCTCGTAGAGGCTTGATGCGCCGGAAGGTTCGGCCTTGTCGATCGGATAGAACACCGCGGCGCCGAAGCTGGAGCCCGTCCTGCGCTGGCAGGACAGGCAATGGCATACGGCGATTTTGGCAGGCTCTCCATGCGCCGTGATCGAAAGCGCGCCGCAAGAACAGGATGCAACTCTCTTCATTTCCCCTCTCCGTTGTCCGAAACGGCGATCGTTGAGGTATCATCGAAAATCGGCGCCATGATGCGCTCCCGGCATAACGCTATCGGCACCTCCTGGCGAGCCGGCAGACATTCGGGGTACTCGTCATATCCCTGCCAGCCTCGGCACCGCATCATGCGAGGGCGCTGAACTGGGCGTTGTGCAGCCTGGCATAGGCGCCGCCGCGGGCCAAGAGCTCGGCATGGGTGCCTTGCTCGACAATGCCGTTCGCGCCCATGACGATGATCCGGTCGGCATTTCGGATCGTGGTCAGCCGGTGCGCCACCACCAGGGTCGTCCGTCCCTTCGACAGATCGGCCAAAGCTTGCTGGATGGCGTATTCCGTCGCAGTGTCCAGCGCCGATGTCGCTTCGTCAAGAATGAGGATGGGTGGGTTCTTGAGGAAGATGCGGGCGATGGCGAGACGTTGCTTCTGTCCGCCGGATAATTTGACACCGCGCTCGCCCGTGGGCGTGTCGAGACCATCGGGCAGGGACGAGACGAATTCGTCGAGCGAGGCGCGTCGCAAGGATTCCATGATCTCCTGATCGGATGCCCCGAGCCGGCCGTAGGCGATGTTCTCGCGAATGGTCGACCCGAACAGGAAGACGTCCTGCTGCACGATGCCGATCTGGCTGCGCAACGAAGCCTGCGTCATGTTGCAGACGTCGATGCCGTCGATGCTGATGTTGCCGGCGGTCACGTCGTAGAAGCGCGGGAGCAACGAGCAGATGGTCGTCTTGCCCGTTCCCGAAGCGCCGACGAAGGCTACCGTTTCACCGGCGGATATCGTCAGGTTCAGATCTTCGAAGATATTGTCTTGATCGGAATAGCCGAAACTGACGTCCTTATAGACGATATCGCCTTTAAGACGATCGACGGTGATCGCGTTCGGGCGGTCGGCAAGGTCGGGCTGCGTATCGATCAGCGACAGGAAGCGTTTAAAGCCGGCAATCCCTTTGGGATAAGTCTCGATCACCGACGTGATCTTGTCGATCGGGCGGAAGAAGACATTGATCAGAAGCAGGAAGCTGACGAAACCGCCATAGCTCAATTCGCCCGATATGACGAACCAGGTTCCAGCCATCATGACGAGGAGCTGTACCAGGCGCGTGCTGAAATAGCTCAAGGCTATGCTCGCGGTCATGTAGGCGTAACCGTCGAGCTTGGTGGCCTTGTAATCCTCGTTGTGGTTGGCAAAGAGCTGGTTTTCGTATTTTTCGTTGGCGAAAGCCTTGACCACGCGGATACCGCCGACGGTTTCCTGCATACGCGTGTTGAAATCGCCGACCTTGCCGAACAGGCTGCGCGAATTCAGCGTCATTCTGGCGCCGTAGCGGCTGACCAGCCAGGTCATGAAGGGCACGATGGTCGTCGTCAGCAGCGCCAGTTTCCAATGCACCGAAAACATCAGCAGGAAGGCGCCGATGAAGGTCATGATGGCGATGAACAGGTCTTCGGGACCGTGATGGGCGATCTCGCCCACTTCCTCCAGGTCCTTGGTGACATGGGTGATCAGGTGCCCTGTCCTGTTGTTGTCGAAATAGCGGAAGGAGAGTTTCTGGATATGCTCGAAAGCCTGACGCCGCATGTCGGTTTCGATGGAGATGCCGAGCGCATGGCCCCAATAGTTGACGATCGCCGTCAGGCCGGTCGTCAGCGCATAGACAGCAAGCAGCAGCGCTGCGGTGGCGGCGATCAGCCCCCAGTCGCGGCTCGGCAGCAATTGGTCGACGAAGAGCTTGACCGCCAGAGGAAAGCCCAGCTCCAGCAGGCCGGCAAAGACCGCGCAGCCGAAATCGAGGAAAAACAGCGTTTTATAATGGGCATAATAGGAAAAGAAGCGACGTAACATGAATGCCCTCCGTGGGCATGAAAGAAGTCGTGATCAGACAAGGATGGGCCGAAGCAGCCCGCATCGGCAGCGCTGCTCAGCGTTGATGGGTGCCGAAATATCTCATCTGACGAACCTCCCTCAAAAGTCGCAGGGCCCTTATAGCTGACGAGCAGGTTGCTGTCATCCCCGCAGGCGCCGCGGAAAGACGCGGCAATCCGACCGGTCTCGTTCATGATCGCCGTCGCGGGCGCCATGATCGGTCTTTCCTTGCGCTAGGCTGTCTGCGCCGTCAGTTCCGCCCGTAGGCGAGCTTCGGATACCAGTCCCTTGTGCGTCCTTCCGGTGTCATGTCGAGGATGGTCCAGAGCGGCATCAGGTCGGGCGCGCCGCGTGGGTCCTGGCCGGGATCGGCGGTCACGGGTCCCATCTCCTCGCCCCAGAAATGCCGGATGGTGCCATCCCTGCGGGTGAAGACATTGATGGCCGCATCGTCGCTGCCGCCCGGCCCCAAGGCGCGATGGTCGCGGCTGAACTCGCCCGTCGGATCGGAATAGAGCGGCAGGTTGCGCCAGCCGCGCTCGCGCTGGAAATCCATCAGCCGTTCGATCGGCGAGCGTGCGACGATGGCGACGGCCATGCGCTGCTCGATGTCGAGCACTTCTCCGTCCAGCGCCGAGAGCAGGCATGTGCACATCGGGCAGGGCCTCGGCCGTTCCGGGCCGAACATGTAGCTGTAGATCAGCAGGCTTTCCTTGTCGTCGAACAGATCGGCGAAATCGACCGGGCCGTCGGGGCTGATGAACTGGTAATTCTTCTTGATCTTGCCGCCCGGCGGCAGCGCGCGGCGCATGACGGCAACGCGCTCGATATGGCGGCGAAGCTCGATCTCCTCGGCCAGCAGGGCGTCCCGCGCCTGCCTGTATTCGACACTCTCGTTGGGAAAGCGTGCGCCGTTGCGTTGCGCCAGCTCGGCGGCCGGCACATAACCGTCTTCGTTGATCATGATATCCTCCCTGATCGTTCCGCGGGCCGATAGTGATCGAACGAGGCCCCCGGATTTCGACATTGTGGCGGAAGGACAACCCGATTGCCGGTGGAAAGTTCCGGCGTCGGATCAAGCTGTCTGGCGGGAGTTACTGGGCGGCAGTGCGGACCCCGGCCGCCTCGTTCCATTCGAGCTCCTCCGCGTCGGAGTCTTCCTCCGCATCCACGACATAGAGGTATCCGTTGAGCATGTCGCAGGCGCGTTCCGTCGCGTCGATCTTGGCTTCCGTTTCACTGATCGCGGTGGCGATCGCCTTGATGCGGGCGCGCAGCATATGACCGACCACATCCTTGCTCGGACGTTCTCCCAGGCGGTCGAGATGCAGGCGGATGCGATCGGAATGGCGCTCCAGCTCGCTCTTGCTGAAATTCGCCTTGCGGATCTCCTCGGCCAGGCTGGCGCGCATATGGGCGACCGGATCGAAGGTTCCGGGTTCGCGTTCGTCCAGGACCATGTCGGTGATGAGTTTCTCGATGGCGACCAGCGCCTGCAGGTCGACGGCGTCGGTCAGTTCGACATCATAGCCGGTATCGTCGAAGAGCTTGCGGCGCACCGGGTCGAGCAGCAGCTCGTAGGCTTTCTGCAGCCGTCCGAAAGCTTCGGTATCGCCCCCGGAATCGGGATGGGCCGCCTTCGCCCGCTTGCGATAGGCCGCCTTGATCTGCTCGTCGCTCGCATCGCGCCTGATGCCGAGAATGTCGTATGGATCGGTCACTCCAACTCCTGCTGCCGCTCAGCCCCGTCCAAAGTCCTGAAGCCCTGTCGTTTCCATGATCGGCGGGGCCTCGGCCCGCCGGGCGGACGGTTCGCATCCGCCGCCGCCTTCCTTCTTTATCATCACCGCGGCAGAGTTTGGACAAAAAGATCACCATGAAGGCGGAAACGTGTCTTCTGTGGAAATGGAAGGTTTTGAAGCGGGGCGAGGAGGTGTTGGAAAATAGTTGGCCCCGCTTCCGGTGCCGGAAGCGGGGCTGTCAGTGATCAGCCCGACCTCAGGCGGCTGAGAAGGGGACGGCGACGAAGGTTTTGTCGCCGCCGCGTTCGATCAGCAGCAGCACGGACTTGCGGCCCGCCTTGCCGGCCTGCGCCACGGCGTTCTGGACGTCATGGGCATTGTGGACCGGCTGGTCGTTGACCGAGACGATGATGTCGCCGGTCTGGATGCCGGCGGCGGCCGCCGGTTTGTCCGGGTTGACGCTGGCGACGACTGCGCCCTCGGCGCCGCGCGGCAGGTTCAATTGCTGGCGCAGATCCGGCGTCAGATTGGCGAGGCCGACACCGAGGCTCGGCTGGCTGGAGGGCTCGACCTTGCCGTCGCCGGTCTCGTTTGCGGCCTGCTTGCCGTCGTCATTGCCGCCGATGGTGACGTTGACGTCGATGCTCTTGCCGTCGCGCCAGACGGTGAGCGAGCGCTTGTCGCCCGGTGAGAGATCGGCGACCAGGCGCGACAGGTCCTTCGGCGTCTTGACGGTCTCGTTGCCGACGGCGGTGACGACGTCGCCGGTCCTGATGCCGGCGCGGGCGGCCGGCGTGTCGTCGTTGACATTGGCGACGAGCGCGCCCTGCGGCTGCGCAAGGCCCATGGCATTGGCGACATCGGCGGTGACCGGCTGGATGGCGACGCCGAGATAGCCGTGGTCGATCGAGCCGTTCTTCTCGAGCTTGGCGACGATTTCCTTGGCCTGATCCGAGGGGATGGCGAAACCGACGCCGACGCTGCCGCCGTTCGGCGAATAGATGGCGGTGTTGATGCCGACCACATTGCCCTCGCGGTCGACCAGCGGGCCGCCGGAATTGCCGTGGTTGATCGGCGCGTCGATCTGGATGAAGTCGTCATAGGGACCGCTGTGCAGGTCGCGGCCGCGGGCCGAGACGATGCCGGCGGTGACCGTCGTGCCGATGCCGAAGGGATTGCCGATCGCCAGAATCTGGTCGCCGAGCTTCAGCTTGTCGGAATCGCCCCAGGCGATGGTCGCCAGCGGCTTCGGCGCCTTGATCTTCAGGACGGCGAGGTCGGATTTGGCGTCGGCACCCAGAAGCTTGGCCGGCAGTTCGGTGCCGTCGTCGAGCGTGACCTTGATGTCGGTGGCGTTCTGGATGACGTGATTGTTGGTGACGATGACGCCATCCGGGCTGATGATGAAGCCGGAGCCGAGCGCCATGGCCCGCTGGCTGTCACGATGCTGCGGCGCTTGGCGCGGGAAGGGGATGCCCTGGTTTTCGAAGAACTGGCGGAACTGCTCGTCCATCGGGGAGTCGCCGGCGTCCGCGCCGGTGTCGGTGGCCTTCATGGTGGTGGTGACGGTGACGACCGCCGGCTTGTCGGCATCGACGATGGGGGCGAAGGAGCCGCCGGGCGCGACGATGCCGGCCGGCTCGGCAGCCGAGGCGACGGCCGCGGGCGTATTGAAGGCGAAAGGCAGCGTGCCGGCGCCGACGACAATGGCCGCTCCGACGATGGCTGCGGTGCGATGGTTGCGAAGAAGAGATGACATGGCAAAAGTCCCTTGCGAGATCGTTGGCGTTATGGCGTCTTGTCCATCTCCGGGACAGGCGTCGAATGAATGGGCGCCAACTCGCTGCGGGAGCTTTGCTTCCAGCCTCTGCTGTGGATGCAAAGTATAAATATCGATTGGCGCTGGTTGTTAATATGATCTGCCAATCGATTTTTACAAATTAAATATTGATCATGTTTTTATTGCGGAAATTTAAGAATATTACCGAAATTTAATGGTAATTCGTCGGAATTTTTCCATATTTACTGTTCAGGCAGCGGCCATCTTCTCAAGGCTTCCGCCCCGACTTCGGTCAGGCCATAAATGCCACGATCGAGGCGCTCGAACCATCCATAGACATTGTCCCTGAGAATCTGCGGCGCCTTGGGCGCCTGTGCGCGCATCTCCTTTGGACGCTGCTGGCCGTTGAGGATGGCGGCGGCGCAGACGAGCGCCTGCTGGCGATAGGCGGTCATGATCGGCGCGCGCGTGCTGCCGCCGAGCGCCGGGTCGCCCTTGCGCCGCCGGTGTTCGTCGACAAGGCGGACGCGTTTGCGAAGGTTCTTGCGCGGCATCGGCGCGACGGGGCTGACGATGACATCGACCACGCCGCTGTCGGAAACCGCCAGCATGCCGAAGCCGAGCCTGCGACAGAGATCGCGGAAACGGCGGTCGCTTTCCCGCCCCTTGCCCTTTGCCGAGACGCGGGCGGCGATCCAGACTTCGTCGCTTGCCTGTGCCCGGTCGACCGCCTGCAGGATGAGTTCGAGATTGAAGGTGAGCTTGAGCTCGCAAATGACGACGACGGGCGGCTCGCCATCGCTGAGCCCGACGAGATCGCAGCCGCTGATCTCCCCTTTCACGGCATAGCCGGCCGCCTCCAGGAAGGTCTTGATGGGCAAGTAAAGCGCGGTTTCCAAATCTTGTTCTCGGGTTGGCGGTTCCAGGGACCTTCTACCCGATTCGCGCCACCAGGAAGTCGATAAAGGCGCGAATGCGGGTGGCGAGATGGTCGTGACCGGCATAGACGGCATGGATATGCTCGATATCCCCGGCATTGAAGTCTTCGAGCACCGGCACCAGCCGGCCGGCATCGATATCGGGCTGCACGTGAAACCGGCCGACACGGGCAAGCCCAACGCCTTCGAGGCAGAGGCTGCGCACCGTCGGCCCGTTATTGGCCTGCAGGTTGCCATAGACGGGCTTGACGAATTCGAAGCCGGTCCCTGGGTCGCGAAACGGCCAGCCTTCCGCGGTCGGCCGGAAATTGAAGGTCAGGCAATTGTGATGGTCGAGCTCCTCCGGCGTCGCCGGCAGGCCCTTCCTTTCGATATAGGCGGGCGAGGCGACAATGATGCGGCGGCTGTCCAGCAGCTTGCGGGCCTTGAGCGAACTGTCGCGCAGCGAGCCCACGCGAATGGCGACATCGGCGCGCTCGCCGACGATGTCGATGACGCTGTCGGTGAGCGAGATATCGAGCTCGATCTCGGGATAGCGCGTCAGGAAATCGGGCATGAGCGGCACGAGACAGCGCACCCCAAAGGCGACGGAGGCGCTGACGCGCAGCCGGCCGCGCGGCACCGCCGCGCTGCCGGCGGCAACCATGCGCTCGGTCTCCTGGATATCGGCGAGGATCGCCTGCGCCCGTTCGAGATAGACCTCGCCTTCCGGCGTCAATTGCAGCGAGCGCGTCGTGCGAACAAGCAGGCGGGTGCCGAGCCGGTCCTCCAGGCGGGTGACGAGCTTGCTGACGGCGGAGGGCGACAGACGCAATTTCCGACCCGCAGCGGAAAAGCTGCGCAGCTCCGCCACGCGGACGAAAACATCCATCTCACCGGCGCGATTGTCCATCCGCCCGCCTCGCTGCTTTGAATTCAATTCACAAGTGTTGATTTTATATAGATGATTATCGAATGAATGTCTTGGCCCCATATTCTGCCCGAACAAGAACCAGCGCAGCCCATCGTCCGGCTGCCTTTTTCGAACGGGTCATCCCATGCCACTCGCTCTTTTTGCCCTGACGATCGCGGCCTATGCGATCGGCACCACCGAATTCGTCATTGTCGGCCTGCTGCCGACGGTGGCGAGCGATCTCCACATCACCCTGCCGCTCGCCGGCCTCATCGTCAGCGTCTATGCCCTCGGCGTCACCTTCGGCGCGCCGATCCTGACGGCGCTGACCGGCCGCATCGAGCGCAAGCCGCTGCTGCTCGGGCTGATGGCGCTCTTCATCGTCGGCAACGGCATGGCGGCGCTGAGCCCCGGCTATGCGCCGCTGCTCGTCGCCCGCGTGCTGTCGGCCTTCGCCCATGGCGTCTTCTTCTCCGTCGGCTCGACGATTGCGGCCGATCTCGTGCCGGAAAACCGCCGGGCGTCGGCGATCGCCATGATGTTCATGGGCCTGACGGTCGCCATCGTCACCGGCGTGCCGCTCGGCACCTTCATCGGCCAGACCTTCGGCTGGCGCGCCACCTTCGCCGCCGTTGCAGCACTCGGCGTCATCGCCTTTGCCGGAATTGCGCTGCTTCTGCCGTCCAGCCTGAAGAAGGCACCGCCGGCCGGCATCGGTGAGCAGATCCGTGTGCTCGGCAGCGGCCGCCTGCTGATCGTCTTCGCCATGACGGCGCTCGGTTACGGCGGCACCTTCGTCGCCTTCACCTTCCTCGCCTCCATCCTGCAGGACGTCACCGGCTTTGCCGCCTCCGCCGTCAGCCTGATCCTCGTGCTCTACGGCGTTGCCATCGCCATCGGCAATGTGGTCGGCGGGCGTCTCGCCAATGCCAATCCTGTGAAGGCGCTGACCTGGCTGTTCGTTGCCCAGGCGATCGTGCTTGCGCTCTTCAGCGTCACCGCCGTTTCGCCCTGGCTGGCGATCCCGACGCTTGCCGTCCTCGGCTTCCTGTCCTTCGCCAACGTGCCCGGCCTGCAGCTCTATGTCGTCCAGCTTGCCCGGCAGGTTCGCCCCGCCGCCGTCGATG
Organism: Rhizobium sp.; assembly: GCA_047606605.1. GTDB lineage: Bacteria > Pseudomonadota > Alphaproteobacteria > Rhizobiales > Rhizobiaceae > Rhizobium. The sequence goes on along the minus strand of JASGEG010000058.1, from coordinate 607 downwards.
TCGCCTCGGCGCTCAACATCGCCGCCTTCAATCTCGGCATCGCCGCCGGTGCCTGGATCGGCGGGCTGGTGGTCGAATCCTCGCTTGGCCTCGGCGCCACCCCCTGGGTCGGCTCGCTCCTGGTCGTCGGCGCCCTGGTGCTGACCCTGTGGAGCGGCGCGCTCGACCGCCGCTTGGCTCCGGCGGGCCAGACCGCTTCCTGCGCCGCCTGATCATTCTGCAATCGAAAGGAAATCCCATGCAATTCGTCAGCGCCAACGGCGCCTCCATTCCCGCCCTCGGCTTCGGCACCTTCCGCATGCCGGGTCCCGATACCGAACGCATGGTCTCGCATGTGCTGGACAACGGCTATCGTCATATCGACACAGCCCAGGTCTACGGCAACGAAGCGGCCGTCGGCGAGGGTATCCGACGCTCCGGCCTTGCCCGCGCCGATCTCTTCCTGACCACCAAGGTCTGGGTCGAGCACTATAAGCATGCGGCCTTCGTCGCATCGGTCGATGAAAGCCTGAAAAAGCTGAAGACCGACTATGTCGACCTGCTCCTCCTTCATTGGCCGAACGACGCCGTGCCGCTTGCCGAGCAGATCGGCGCCTTGAACGAGGTT
>JASGEG010000057.1:0-17998 GCA_047606605.1 Rhizobium sp. | reverse complement strand
TCCGCGCCTGTCATCTGATTGCCGTTCGCCTGATTATCTGTGCCGGTCATACGTTTGTTCCGCTATCTGCTGGAGGTCTGGAAAAATGAAATCTCGTTTTCGGGCATAAAAAAAGGCTCCTTGGGGAGCCTGTCGTCTAGCGCATGGGTGGCTGTCGCCGGATGGTTACACCATCCTGCCCATGCGCTGTCCCACCACAATAAGAGCCATCGAGTTTTTCATGGGCTGGAGTGATAGACAGAAAATTTCCAAGCGTCAACGCATTCCGCAATAAAAAATCGCGGTGCCCGCCGATCCAGGTAAAAAGCGCGAGGGGCCGAAAGGGTTTTATTAAGCGGCCCTGCCTATGCTCCAGAGCTTAACGCTGGGAGTGACCTTTTGCTCAACAACGACCTGCAGACGTCAGGCGCAGCCGGCGATCTCGATCGCCGTGACAAGCTCAAGCCGGGAAATCGTTTTCTCGGCCGCGTCGTCGCATGCAGCGGTTCCAGAGCCACCATTGCCGCGGTCGCGGAAGACGGCGGAACCGACCTCACCGAGCTCTGGTCCGTCGGCAAGCTGATCTCCATCAGCGTCGGCAACAACCGCGTCGCCGCCCTCGTCTATTCGATGAACACCGGCAACACCGGCTGGGGCGAAGGCCAGGACAATCTGTTCCGCATCGAGGTGGAGTTGCTCGGCGAAGTCCGCGTCGGGCTGACCGGGCGCGAAGAATTCTCGAGCGGCATTTCCGCCTACCCCTATCTCGGCGCCATCGCGCACCGCATCCGCGCGGCCGACCTGATGCGCATCTTCGATGCCGGCAAGGACAGCAGCTGCGTCATCGGCAAGCTGACGCAGGACGAGAGCATCGACGCCGCCATTCATATTCCCTCCATGCTGGCGAAGCATTTCGCCGTGGTCGGCTCCACCGGCGTCGGCAAATCCACCGCCGTCTCGCTGCTCCTTCACAAGGCGATCGTTGCCGATCCGAAATTGCGCGTCCTCATCCTCGATCCGCACAATGAATTCGCGGCCGCCTTCCCCAAGCATTCCGTCGTCATCGACACAGAGACGCTCGACCTGCCCTTCTGGCTGATGCGGCTCGACGAATTTGCCGAGGTCGTCTTCCGCGGCCGCGCCCCCATTCCCGACGAGCTCGACATTCTGCGCGACGTCATTCCGGAGGCCAAGCGCGCGTTTCGCGGCGGCGACTCCTCGTTGATGCGCCGCCAGACGGAGAAGAGTTCGGTGACCGCCGACACGCCGGTTCCCTATCGCATGGCAGACCTGCTCGCCCTCATCGACGAACGCATCGGCCGTCTCGAGGGCCGCCAGGAAAAGCCGCACCTGCGCTCCCTGAAGATGCGCGTCATCTCGGCGATCAACGATCCGCGCTATCACTTCATGTTCTCCAACAATACGATCAGCGACACGATCATGGAGACGATCGCGCAGATCTTCCGCATTCCCGGCGACGACAAGCCGATCTGCACCTTCCAGCTTGCCGGCATCCCCTCCGAGGTCGTCAACTCCGTCGCCTCCGTCCTCTGCCGCATGGCGTTCGAACTGGCGTTGTGGAGCGATGGCGCGATCCATATGCTTGTCGTCTGCGAGGAGGCGCATCGTTATATTCCCGCCGATCCGACACTCGGCTTCTTTCCGACCCGGCAGGCAATCTCCCGCATCGCCAAGGAAGGCCGCAAATACGGCGTATCACTCGGCATCGTCACGCAGCGGCCGGGCGAACTCGACCAGACGATCCTGTCGCAATGCTCGACAGTGTTTGCCATGCGCCTCGCCAACGATCGCGACCAGGACATCATCCGCTCCGCCATTCCGAATTCCTCGATCTCGACCACCAGCTTCCTCTCCTCCATCGGTAATGGCGAGGCCATCGCCTTCGGCGAGGCCATCGCCGTGCCGATGCGCATGCGCTTCTCCCGCGTCGAGGATCATCTGCTGCCGAAGGCGAATGGCAGCGTCGCGAGAACGAGCGAAGAAACGCCCGATACCGTCGATCTGCGCACCATTATCAGCCGCATGCGTTCGGTCGCGGGCCCGGATATCTCCGCATTCCAGCAGAGCTACGGGGCTTCCTTGCACGAGGCGATCGATGATCTGGATGACGATCTTGTCGAGGTGCGGACAGCGGCGGCGCAGCCTTCGGCTGATGTCGCGCCCCCCGTCGAACCCTACCGGCCCGACATGCTGCCTCGTCCGGCGGTGCCTTCATCTTCGACTGCAGCGCCCCAGACATCGATCGACGGCCGCCTGGCGGAACTGCGGCGCAACTATCGCGGCGATGACAATGCCGGCAACCCGCCGGCCCCGAGCAGGGACTCCGCGCCGTCCTTGAGGCGGGAGCCGGGCCTGTCGCTGCGCGACAGCATCCTGAAGAAGCCGCTGAGCAGCCTCTACAATAAGGATTGAGGACGGCTTGCACAGCCGGCCGGGATAAGGGACGGTGCGGAGCTGTTCCGCACCGTCGTATTATCAGGCATGCGCGCTATCAGTGCGGCAGTGCCTTTTCGGGATGAAGGCCAGGATGACCGGGGGAAGGTTCGCCCTTCGTCTCGCCGAGATAGAGGCCAACCTGCGAGCGGAACCGCTCGACAGCGCCACGATCCGAGAGAAACTTGCCGAAGGCCAGAGGGTCGCCGTTCGCATATTCCCAGATCGGCTTATAGCCGGCGGGCGGAGCGACATCGGTACGGACCGACCACATATACCAGACGTTCTTCTGGGTCTCCGTGTCCAGCAGCCAGCTCAGATAAAGCCTGGCGGCTTCAGGATGCTTGGCGCCTTTCAGGATCGCCGCCTGCTGTGGCCATGCAACGAACGGGTCTTGCTTCGGCAGCACGAAACGCGACGCCGCTCCTTCAGGCGGTGTCAGCATGCCATCCGTCGAGAAGGTAACCGTTGCCTCTCCGCTCTCCACCAGGTCCGCCGGCGCTTGCGTACCGCGAACGTAGATCGGTTGCTGCTTCGCCAGTGCGGCCACGAAATCCCAGCCGTATTTGTCGACGACCTGCTTGAACCAGAAGAGAACGGCATCGTCATCGGTGGGATAGGTAAGCACGATCTTGCCCTTGAACTCGGGACGCAGATAGTCCTTCGCTTCCGTCGGCCACGCATTCCTGTCCGCCAGAAGCTTCGTGTTCACGACATTGGAGAACGCATCCACGAAGACGCCGGTATAGGCGCCGTCCGGGTCCTTGAAGTCGTCATAGACCTTGTCCCATCCGAGCGGCTTGTAAGGCTCCAGGACACCCTCTTTCTTCCATCGCGGGAAATTCTGCAGGGTCTGGATCTGGATGATGTCGGCGACAAGGCTGTTCGTGGCGATCTGGTTGTCTATGCGGGCTTCATGAAACTTGGAATAGTCCACGATGACATCGAGCGTCACGCCCGGAAAACGCTCTTCGAAGGCTTTCTTTATGCCATCTTGCTGGCCCGCGGTATCGCCGCCGGCATAGACGATGACACGCCCACCCTCGGCAACGGCGTCCTTGTGAAGTTCCTCCAGGCTCCGGGTCTCGACGCCAGGCCCTGATTGGGCGAGAACTGGGTTGGCGGCGGCGGCGATCGAGGCGGAAGCCGCCAGAACGAGCGCGCTTCTTCGAGTGATCTTCATACGCTGTTCTCCTATACGACGCGCGAAGTGGCGATCTATTTTATAGACCGTCCGTGAACGCGTATGGTATCGATGCGGCCCGCACAAGGAGTCATCTTGGAGAGCCATAGTCACTCGGGAATGACCAATGAAAAAGGAGCAACCGGTGACGGAGCCCAAGAAACAGGCACCCATTCTGGAACCTTGCCCAATCCGCGATGTGCTCGACAGGATCGGAGATCAATGGAGTTTGCTCGTTCTCGAAGCGCTCGGCATACGGACCATGCGTTTTAACGAGCTAAACCGCGAAATCGGCGATATCTCCCGTCAAATGCTCTCGCGGACGCTGAGGCGGCTCGAGCACGATGGTTTCATTCAGCGAACCGTTTATGCGGAGGTGCCGCCACGTGTGGAGTATTCTCTGACCGGCCTTGGACGATCTTTCATGGAGCCGATGAGCACTCTGGTGAAATGGGCCGACGACAACCACCAGACGATTTGCAATTCGAGGGAAAAATCCCCGGAATTGAACCGCGTCTGGCGGCAGCAGCCCATCTGATTGCCTGCCGCGAGGTCCCTGCCATAGAGGAACGGGACGATTTCGGTGATGAAAGACAACCCTTGCGCTACTCGACGATGGCGCGGGGTGTTCGTCCGGCGCCGGCGATCGCGAAGAAAGCAGCAGTCCGGGACTATACGCCTAAGGGCTGAGGCGCTCCCAGCTCTCGTCCATCTGGTTGCGAAACCAGGTCATTTGCCGTTTGGCATATTGACGGGTCGCGGCGGCGCCGGTCTCGATAACTTCAGCACGCGACATCTCGCCCCGCAACATCGCGGCAATCTGCGACACGCCGATCGCCTTCATCACCGGCTTTTCCGGTGGCAGGTCCAGAGCCAGCAGGGCGCGCACCTCTTCTTCCGCGCCCATGGCGAGCATTTTTTCGAAACGGCCGTTGATACGCTGATGCAGAACCGCGCGATCCGGCAGTACCACGATTTTCCGCGCGCGCGCGGGATCGATGATGACAGGCCCGGTACGGCCCTGCAGCGTGGCGATGGACTGCCCCGTCGCTTCGATCACTTCCAGCGCCCGCACGATGCGATGGCCGTCCTGCGGCTTGAGGCTCTCGGCCATGCCGGGATCGCGGCCGGCAAGCTCACGATGCAACGCTTCCGCCCCCTCGGCCAACAGCCGCTCCCGCAGGCGGTTGCGGATCTCCGGTGGAATCTCAGGCATGTCCGAGAGACCGCCGGTCAGCGCCTTGAAATAAAGCCCCGTGCCGCCGACGAAGACCGGCATGCGTCCTTCACCACGCAAGCGCTGCAACAGGGCCGCCGCCTCACGCAGCCAGACCCCGGTCGAATAGGCCCGATCCGCCGGGACATGGCCGTAAAGATGGTGCGGAATGCCGTCCATATCGGCCTCGTCCGGCCGCGCGGTCAGCACGCGCAGCGTGTCATAGACCTGCATGCTGTCGGCATTGATGACGACGCCATTGTGCGAACGCGCCAATTCTACCGCCAGCGCGGACTTGCCGCTGGCGGTCGGCCCGGTTATCAGGATCGCGTCGATATTGCTCATAGGGTTTCTGCTCATGGCCTTCGTTGCCACGCTTATTGCCAATCCGTCAAACCCCGTTCTTGTTCCGGCCATCGCAGAAAAGGCGGCAGATGCCGTCAAGGCGTCCGGGCTTTATTGGCTGGCCGACGGCATTGCCTGCGATATCGTGCTGCGCGACGATACGGACCCGCAGGCCGCGGAGGCCGATCTCCTGGCCGCGATCGGCAGCGCGCCGATCGATCTGGTGATTCAGCAAGCAGATACCCGCCGCAAGAAGCTGCTGATCGCCGACATGGACTCCACCATGATCGGTCAGGAATGCATCGACGAACTAGCCGCCGAAGTCGGCCTCAAGGAGAAGGTGGCCGACATCACGGCTCGCGCCATGAACGGCGAGATCGCCTTCGAGCCGGCCCTGCGCGAGCGGGTCGCTCTGCTGAAGGGCCTGCCGATCTCTGTTGTCGACGATGTGATTGCCAAGCGGATCACGCTGACGCCGGGCGGCGCCGAGCTTATCGCCACGATGAAGGCGAAAGGCTATTATTCCGCCCTGGTTTCCGGCGGTTTCACCGTCTTCACGAACCGAATCGCGGCGACGCTGGGCTTCGATCAGAACCGCGCCAATATCCTGCTGGAGGACAACGGCGTGCTGACCGGCCTCGTCGCGGAACCCATTCTCGGCAAGCAGGCCAAGGTCGATGCGCTCAACGAAATCGCCGAAGAGCTCGGCATTTCCGTTGATGAGGCGCTGGCCGTCGGCGACGGCGCCAACGATCTCGGCATGCTGCAGCTCGCCGGCTCCGGCGTCGCCCTGCACGCCAAGCCAACGGTCTCCGCCCAAGCCAAGATGCGCATCGACCACGGCGACCTGACCGCCCTGCTCTACATCCAGGGCTACCGGAAGACGGACTTCGTCAAACTATAGAGCCGCGCAAGTCGCTGATATCGGAGGATACAGATGATCATCACCGAAACCGACCGTCTCATCATCCGCAATTGGCACGAGGCGGATCGCGATCTGGCCTATGAGATCAATTCCGACGAGGCCGTCATGGAGTTCTTTCCGTTCCGCCGCGATCGCGCGGAAGCGGACGCTTTCTTCGACCGCGTTCAGTCGATGATCGCGGAAACCGGGCTCGGCCCCTACGTGCTGGAGCTGAAGGAAAGCGGCGAAGCGATCGGCTATTGCTTGCTGATGCGAACGGATCATCTGGAACCGTTCGTCCCTACCGGAACGATCGAGATCGGCTGGCGGCTCGTAGCAGGACAATGGGGCAAGGGGCTGGTCACCGAAGCGGCGCGCGCGCTTCTTGCTCACGGCTTCGGAAAGCTCGGCCTGGATCACATCGTTTCCTTCGCCGTGCATAACAATGTCAGATCGACCGCCGTCATGGAGCGGATCGGCATGCATCGTGTCGAGAACGGCGACTTCGATCACCCCAACGTTCCCGACACCCATCCTCATCTGCAGCGCCATGTTCTCTACCGGCTGACCGCCGCCGAATGGCGGTCAACTCGCACGCCGCACGCCTGACGCCTATTCCAGCGGCACGGCGATGAAGCGCAGGTCACCGGCCGGAGATGCGATCATCATCTGGGCATTGCGCCGCCCTTCCCGCTTCAGCGAGGCGACTTTCTCCGAAGCGGCCGTCGGCGTCTGAACGAATTCCTGCGCCACTTCCACGACGACGTCACCCGGCTTCAGCCCCTTCTCCGCCGCGGCAGACCCCGGCGCAACCTCGGTAATGACGACGCCGTCGACGCTGTCGGCAATGCCGAAGCTCTTGCGGTTCTCGGCGTTCAGCGTCGCAAGCTTCATGCCGAGCACGGTCTGGGTCGCCTGAGGCTGCGAAGGCGTCTGCTGCTGATCGTCGCCCTGGTCCTGACCGTCCATGCCGTCGTCGCCATCCTCACCCTCGTCGGGATTGATGACGCCATCATTGCCGCCACCGCCATTGCCATCCGGCGCGAGCTGCGGCGGCTTGCTCTTGTCGCCGTCGCCGCCCTTGTCGCCGGTCGCGGCCGCCGCCTGATCGCCATCCTCCAGGCGACCGAGCGTGACCTTGATGGTCTGTTGCTTGCCGTCGCGCAGGATGACGACATCGACTTCCTTGCCGACGGGGCTTTCGGCCACGACACGCGGCAGGTCGCGCATCTCGTCCACATCCTTGCCGTCGAATTTCAGAATGACGTCGCCGGCCTTGATCGTGCCGTTGTCGACCGGACCGCCCTTGATGACGCCGGCCACCAGAGCGCCCTTGGCGCTGTCGAGGCCCAGGCTGTTGGCGACATCGTCGGTGACGGGCTGGATGCGCACGCCAAGCCAGCCACGGCGGGTCTCGCCGAAATCCATGAGCTGCTTGACGACGCCCTCGGCCAGTTCCGACGGAACGGCGAAGCCGATGCCGATGGAGCCGCCGCTCGGTGAAATGATGGCCGTGTTGATGCCGATCACCTCGCCCTTCATGTTGAAGAGCGGGCCGCCGGAATTGCCCTTGTTGATGGCCGCATCCGTCTGGATGAAATTGTCGTAAGGACCGGCATTGATGTTGCGCCCGCGGGCCGAAACGATACCGACGGTCACTGAGCCGCCAAGGCCGAAGGGGTTGCCGATGGCCATCACCCAATCGCCGATCCGCATCTTCGAGGAATCGCCGAACTTCACCGCCACCAGCGGATGCTTGGGTTCGACCTTCAGCACCGAAAGATCGGTCTTCGTATCCGTGCCGATCAGCTTCGCCTTCAGCTTGGTGCCGTTCGGGAAGATCACCTCGATATCGTCGGCGCCTTCGATGACGTGGTTGTTGGTGACGATGTAGCCCGAGGGGTCGATGACGAAACCGGAACCGAGCGAGCTGACCTTGCGGTTGCTGTTGTCATTGTTCCGGTTCTTGAAGAAATCGTTGAAGAAATCCTGGAACGGCGAATTGTCGGGCACCTTGGGTGTCGCCGGACCATCGCCCTCGTTCTTCACCTTCTGGGAGGTCGAAATATTGACCACCGCATCGAGCAGTCCCGATGCCAGATCCGCAACCGACGCCGGGCCGGCGTTTGCCTTCGGATTGCCGGGGGCCGCCGGCATCGTCGTCGGCGCCGCGCCCGGATCTGTGACCGGCGGGCTGACGGCCGGAGCCTGAGCCGGATTGGTCGCCGCGGCGGGTGCCTGATTGCCGGAGGCCGAGGGTGTCTGCGCCGTCTGCGCGCGTGCCTGTCCGACACTGCCCAGGACAGGGCCGGCGATCAGCGCGACACTGGCCAGAAGAGCGAACGAACGTCTGAAAGGCAGGCGATTGGTCAAGGCCATCAGGCATCCTCATCGATAAAGGGAAGTCTTGTATAAGCATCAACATAAGGCGGAATGATGAAGCGTGAAATCACCTTTTTGCGAAATCCCCGTGTGCCCGTTCCGCCTTTGAAATCATGGTAAAATTGACGGGCGTGCCTTCAAAAGCAAGGGGCCGCCAACAGGCAGCCCCTCGAATTTCCAAATGTTTCCGCGCGTCACTTCGCGGGCTTGGCCGCCGCCGGCGCGGCAGCGGAGCCGACCGAACTGTCGAAATACTTGAAGAATTCCGACTGGTTCGGCGGCAGCACGAGCGTCTTGCCGCCCGCGCCGAACGATGCGCGATAGGCGGCCATCGAGCGATAGAACTCGTAGAAGCTCGGATCGCGTTGCGATGCATCGGCGAAGATGCCGTTGCGCTCGGCTTCGCCCTGACCGCGCAGGATTTCCGAATCCTTCTGCGCGTCCGCGACGATCTCGACGACCTGACGGTCGGCGATGGCGCGGCGGCGCTGGCCCTCTTCGTTACCGCGAGCGCGGATCAGCTCGGCTTCCGCCAGACGCTCGGCCTTCATGCGGTCGTAGGTCTGCTGCGAGACTTCCTGGGTCAGGTCCGTGCGGCGGATGCGGACGTCCTCGATGTTGAGGCCGAGCGTTTCGGCGTCACGATGCAGATCGTCGCGCACTTCCGTCATCATCGATGCGCGCTCTTCGGAGAGAGCGGCTTCGAAACCGCGCAGACCGTAGACCCGGCGCAGCGACGCGTCGAGGCGGGTTCTGAGGCGCGATTCCGCCGCATCGCGATCACCCGAGACCGTTTCGCGGAACTTGCGCGCATCGGTGATCTTGTAGACCACGAAAGCGTCGACCTCGTAGAACTTGCCGCCCGAAACCTGCACGCGGATATTGTCGAGATCGAAGCGCAGCTCCTGGTCCTGGACATATTGCACGCGATCGGCATCCATGAAGGCGAAGGGCAGCTTGAAATAGAGGCCCGGCTCGGTCTTGACGTCGCGAATCTGGCCGAAGCGCAGGACAATCGCCTGTTCACGGGCATTGACCACGAAAACCGAGGAATAAACGATCAGCAGCAGCACCGCGAGCGCGATGAGAATGGCTGGCAAACGGCTGGACGTCATTATTTGGCCTCCGGCTGAGTTGCGGCTGCGGGTGCTGTGCCCGTCTGCGTCGTGGGCTTGCCGAGATCATTCAGCGGCAGGTAGGGCAAGACGCTCTGCTTGTCGTCGATGATGATGCTGTTGGAATTGCCGATGACGGACTCCATGGTTTCGAGGAACAACCGCTTGCGGGTTACCTCCGGCGCCTTGACGTATTCGTCATAGATGGAAATGAAGCGCTGCGCCTCGCCCTGGGCTTCCTTGACGACGCGGTCCTTGTAGGCGGCGGCGTCTTCGCGGATCTGCGCCGCGCGGCCACGCGCCTGACCCAGCTTCTGGTTGGCGTATTGGTTCGCCTCCTGCACCTGCTGGTCTTCGTTCTGTTCGGCGCGCTGCACCTCGTCGAAGGCATCGGCCACTTCGCGCGGCGGCGACACATCTTCGATCGGTACGGCATTGATCGAAATGCCGGCGCTATAGCGATCCATCGTGTCCTGAATGATGTTTCTTACCTCGACCGCGACCTGCTGGCGATTGTCACGGTAGATATCCTGCGCGGGACGGCGGCCGACCACTTCGCGCATGGCGCTTTCGGCGACCTGCTGCAGCGTCTCGTCGGGGCTTTCGACCTCGAAGAGATAGGCTTGCGGATTGGTGACGGTATAAAGCACCGAGAACTGGACGTTGACGATATTCTGATCGCCCGTCAGCATCAGGCCGGCATTGGAGCCGGAGCCGGAGCCGGAACGCCCGCCGATATTGCGCTGCTGTTCGGTGACCTTGGCGATTTCGACGCGATCCATCGGCCAGAAATGGAAATGCAGGCCGGGCATGGAGACTTCGGCACGCGGCTTGCCGAACCGCAGCTCGACGCCACGCTCGTCCGGCTGCACCGTGTAGACGCATTGAATGAGCCAGAAAACGCCGATGACGGCGGCAATGATGAGAAAGGCGCCGCCATTGAAGCCGCCGGGAACGAAGCCCTTCAGCCGGTCCTGGCCGCGACGGATGATGTCTTCGAGATCCGGTGGGCCGCCGCTGCCGCTTCCGCGCGGCCGGTTCGGTCCCTGCCCCCAGGGTCCCTGATTATTCCCGCCGCCACCGCCGCCGCCCCAAGGGCCACCGCCGCCGCCATTCTGATTGCTCCAAGGCATCAAAACCTCTTTGTTTGTTGACTCCCAGTGATCGCGCCAAACCTTCACATTCGCTGCGCGAATTCGCGGATGGCGGCGATTGTCCCCGTTATAGGTATCGACGCACCTGCTTTCAACGCAACTTCAGGAAGTTCGGCGGATTTATTGGAAAATAGTTGAATTCCGCGAGTGAGATTTAAAATTTGCGCCTGACATAACTGACGAAGCGGGTCGGATAATTATCCTTCTCGCCCGCCGGCACGGCAAGCTCGTCGTCGACCTGCCACAGGGCCGGATCGATCGCCGGGAAGGCGGTATCCCCCTCGACCTCAGCCTCGACATGCGTGATCAGCAACCGGTCGGCAAGACCGATCGCCTGCCTATAGATCTCGCCGCCGCCGAGAATACAGATTTCGTCCACGCCGCTCTTCGCGGCCAGGTGCTCCGCAAGCGCGATGGCCTCATCCAGATTGTGCGCGACCGTTATACCGTCGGCCGAAAAGCCGGTGTCGCGGGTGATCACCACATTGGGCCGTCCCGGCAGCGGCTTGCCGATCGATTGGAAGGTCTTGCGCCCCATGATCACCGGCTTGCCGAGCGTCAGGGCCTTGAAGCGCTTGAGATCGGACGACAGTCGCCACGGCATGTCGCCGTCCCGGCCGATGATGCCGTTGCGCGATACCGCGACGACAATGGTCTTGGTCGGGGTTTTCGTTGGAGTTTGGATTGATCCGGACATGCTGCTCCCCTCACACGGCAATCGACGCATTCATATGCCTGCCGGCGGTCTCCCCTTGCAAGATCATATCGTCGAAAAGCTGGGGGCGGACGCCGCGTGGCCGGTCGTCAGGCCTCGCGGTTGAGCGCATCGAGCGCGCTTGCCAGTTCGCCGCCGCCGGCGCGATCCTCGGCCATTTTGCGGTAGAGGCCGGCCATGCCCTTGAAGATCAAGGCTGCCGGATCGTCGTCGCCCAGAAATTCGGCGATCTCCTCCATTTCCGCGACCCAGCGATAGGCCTTCGGATACATGTCGGGAATGCCCTGGACAAACTTGCGGTCGAGATCGGGCAGGCTTTCACGCAGCTCCCGCTTCAGCCCCTGATCCGCGCCGGACCGGATCGCGGCCAGCAGCATGGCGGTGCCGAGGCCGGTGACGCCCTTGTTGATGCCGGCATAGCACATCTTCAAGGCCGATGCGGCGCCGATGCCTCCGTCGATCCGGCGCACCAGCAGCCCGTGATCGGCAAGCACCCCGCTCCGGTCATCGGCATCGCCGCTGACATAGAGCCTCGGCCCGGCCTGACCGGGCTTCGGCGGAGCGCCGATGATCGACCCGTCGAGGATCTCCCCGCAATCGCGGCCGAAAACGGCGGCCACCTGCTGCATCGTTCCGGGCGAGATGGCGTTGCAGTCCATGAATGTGGTCACCCTGGAGCGGCGGCGCAAAGCCGAGGAAATCAGTTCCGCCACGCCGACCGCCTCGGCGGGCGGGACGATGGAGAGAATGATATCGGCCTCGACCAGCCTATCCAGCTCCACAGGCGTCATGCCGGCCGCCTTCGCACGCTCGACGGTCGCCGCCGAACGGCCTTCGAGATAGGTCGGCACCCCGGCGCCGCCCTCGACCAATCGCCGCGCAATGGCGCTTCCCATCGCGCCGGCTCCAATCACGCCGATATCCATCGCCGGTCTCCTTCCATCGTTTGACGCGAAGACTATTCCGAACGGCGAGGAATGCCAGCAAGCGAAACGGGAAAAGCGGAGATCGCTCGGCAGCTTGCAGCCTTATGCGGCGAACACCCGGCCGTCGAAGAGTTTTCGCGCGGTCCTCACCGTTCCCGCCCCCCGGATCGAGCCGTCCTCGCCGATATCGAGAAAAACCTCCATCGAGCCGGTGGGATGCTCGATCAGATAGCGCCCGTCCGACGGGGCGCTCGCCACCTCCGCGGCAGGACTTCCGGCAAGGCGGGTTGCGGTCGCGACGGTGACTGCGGCCAGAACGCCGACGGAGGCATGGACGCGGTGCGGAATGAAGCTCCGCGTCGAGATCGCACCGCCATGCCTCGGCGGCGACACCAGCGTCATTTTCGGAACGGAAGCGGCTTGCACATCGCCCAGCTTCATCATCGGCCCCGCCTTCAGGCGGATGGCTTCCAGCCGTGCCTTCAACGCGGCATCGGCTTCCAGCGCCTCGCGGCTCTCCTCCCCCGTCAGCCCGAAATCGGCCGCGCGCATGATGACGCAAGGCATGCCGTTGTCGATCAAGGTCGCCTCGATCCCGTCGATGACGTCGACTTCGCGGCCCGTCGGCAGCAGCGCACCGCACATAGAGCCGGCGATGTTCGCGAACAGCAGCGGAATGGCGGCATGGGCGCCGGGAACGCCGGCGATCTCGGTCGTGCCGGCGTAATTGACGCGGCCGCCCGGCGTCTCGACGCGTGCGACCGCCACCTCGCCGGAATTCAGCATGTGGATACGGACTTCGGTCACACCGTCACTCGCCGCGACGAGGCCGCGCTCGATCGCCGCCGGGCCGACACCGGCGAGAATGTTGCCGCACCCTTGAGCGTCGCTGACGACAGCCTGATCGACAAAAACCTGGAGGAACAGATAGTCCACATCGGCATCGGGACGGCTCGATGCCGACAGTACCGCCACCTTGGATGTCAGAGGATCGGCACCGCCGATCCCGTCGATCTGCCTGGGATCGGGCGATCCCATGATCTTCAGCAGCAGCGTATCCCTTGCGGCGGGCTCGGCCGGAAGATGGTCGGCGAGGAAATACGCGCCCTTCGAGGTGCCGCCCCGCATCCACAGGCAGGCAATGCCCTCCTCATACATATTTCAGTCCCTTGGCGAGAAGGGTCGGGCGCATCTCGTAGATATCCAACCCCAGCTCCCCGGCGGCGAGGCGCTTGCGCTTGGCATCCTCATTGGCCAGACGCTTCTCGGCGGCGATCAGGACAGCCTCCGCCTCCTCGCGCTTGACGACGCAGACGCCGTCATCATCCGCGACGATGACATCGCCGGCCTCCACATAGGCGCCGGCACAGACCACCGGCACATTGACCGAACCGAGCGTCTCCTTGACCGTCCCTTGCGCGGAGATCGCCTTGGACCAGACCGGGAAGCCCATCTGCGTGAGATCGCGGACGTCACGCACGCCGGCATCGATGACGAGGCCCCGGCATCCCCGCGCCATGGCCGAGGTTGCCAGCAGGTCGCCGAAATAGCCGTTGTCGCAGGGCGAGGTCGGCGCGAGAACGAGGATATCGCCCGGCCTCAACTGCTCGATCGCCACATGGAGCATCCAGTTGTCACCGGGAGGGGCCGAGATGGTGATCGCCGAACCGGCAACCTGCGCGCCGACATAGATCGGCCGCATGTAGCTGGCGAGCATGCCCTTGCGCCCCTGCGCCTCATGCACGGTCGCGACCCCGGCCTCGGCCAGACGGTCGATCACCTCCTGGCGAACCCGGCCAATCTCCTGCACAACGATAGCCATCATCAAACTCCTTTCTTTTCCACCGGCGGCGTACCGTGCGTGTGGAAGGTCTCGATCGTCTTCAGCCCCCAGGCCTGCCCCTTCCTGCGCTCCGCTTCGGTCCAGACGACGGGCTGCCAGTCCGGTGCCAGGATCAGGCGGGCGCCGGAATTGGCGAGTTCCACCCGGTTGCCGGCAGGCTCCCAGACATAGAGAAAGAAGGTGCCCTGGATCGCATGCTTGTGCGGGCCGGTTTCGATATGCACGCCGTTTTCCAGAAAGATGTCGGCGGCGCGCAGGATCTCTTCGCGGCTGTCGGTGGCATAGGTCACGTGGTGGAGACGTCCGTCTCCGCCGCCATGCTCCTCGGTGCAGGCGAGATCATAGGTCTTGTTGTTGACGGTGAACCAGCAGCCGCCGAGCCGACCGTTGTCGAGCTGGATCATCTCCGTCACGCGGGAGCCGAGACATGTCTCCATGAAGCGCCGGAATTCGGCGACATCCGAGGCCAGCAGGTTGAGATGGTCGAGACGGCGCGGATGGCAGCCGCGCGCGTGATATCGCTGCGCGAGATTCTTCAGCGCCGGCTTTTCCTGCTCGGGCGGCGTATAGCGCACCGTGTCCCAATAGATCTCGAACACATGGCCGAACGGGTCCTCGAAGCGAAAGGCGCGGCCATGGCCGGGATCACCGTCGACCCAGCCGAGGACCTTGTAGCCGCTCGCCTCGATCGCCTTGACACGCCTTTCCAGGGCCGCCGCCGACGAGGTCCGGTAAGCGATATGCCCGACACCCGTGGTGTGATGGCGGGTGAGTTTCAGCGTATGGAACTCATAGTCGTCCCATGCCCGCAGATAGGCCGACCGCTCATCCTGAGCGGTCACCGTCAGCCCATAGACGTTCACGAAGAAATCCAGGCTTTCCTCGAACTTGTCGGAATAGATTTCCACATGCGCCAGATGGGCGATATCGAAACAGGGTTCCATCTCATGCTCCTCCCGAGAGCTTCTTAGAGCTCATCGACCGTGCGTGGGAAGACGGACTGGAACCCTTCCGCATATTGCGCAGCGCGTCCGCCCGACTGGCCGCCGGAATTGCGCTGGAAATGATTGGCGCGGTTCTGGGCGACGCGGGTGTAGAACTCCCAAAGATGCTCCTGCCCTTCCATGCATTCGATGGCGGCGCGCTTCTTGTCCCAGACGGAGGTGATGTCGAGGAAGACATCCGGCTTCCATCCCATCTGTTCGGTCTGATGCGGCTCGAACAGATAGAGCTGCGGCGCGCCGAGCACCTTCTGGCCCGGCTCGTGCCCCCAGGCCTGCGCGATCATCCGGGTCTCGAGCGCGACCTGCGTCGCGTACATATGGTCGGTATTGTAAGGGTCGTACTGCGAATGGCTCAGCATGAAGGCCGGCTGCACGCGCCGGATCACGTCGACCAGCCGGTACTTGTCCTCGTCCGTCAGGCGCAGCGGATAATCGCCAAGATCGAAGCTGACGAGATCGTGGACGCCAAGCGCCTGCGCCGCCCGTTCCGACTCCGCCCGCCGCGCCGCCTTGACGCGCTCAAGCGTCATGCCCGGCTGCTTCCACAGCTTGGCGGATTCGCCGCGTTCGCCGAAGGACAGGCAAACGACGGTCACCTTATAGCCAAGCTCGGCATGCAGCGCGATCGCGCCGCCGCAGCGCCATACGAAGTCAGCGGCATGGGCGCTGATGACAAGTGCAGTCTTTTGTTCCGACATGGGATCTCCTTCCGAATTGCGCGTGATTTCACGCCGGAGAGCCCGCTTTGCCAATTTGGATTTGATGCCTCTTCGATAAGTTTTGGCTATAGCGCCGTCACTCGGGGAAGCATCCAGGCAGGATACCTATAGCTTTTTCTTATAGGGCGGCGACCATTTTGAAATGGGCAAGCGCCCCGCTTCCCGTCATGGCTAGTCACCATTCAAGACCCAACAGGTCCCGCCGAACATGCATCCGGCAGAGGCGGCCAAGCCGATTGCCTCGCGACAGCGGCGAGCGGGACAGGGAGGAACAATGCTGACCCTTTTATTTGACGGCCTTGCCTATGGCATGCTGCTGTTCGTGCTCTCCTGCGGACTGGCGGTCACGCTCGGATTGATGAATTTCATCAATCTGGCGCATGGCGCATTCGCGATGGCAGGCGGCTATGTCACCGTCATCCTGACCAACAGATGGGGCGTCCCCTTTCTGCTGACGCTGCCGATCGCCTTCCTTGCCACGGCCCTTGCCGGGATCGTCCTCGAAAAAACGCTCTATGCCCGCCTCTATGACAAGACACCACTGGATCAGGTGCTGTTTTCGATCGGTATCGTCTTCATGGCGGTTGCGGGGATCGACTACGTCATGGGATCGCAGCAGCAGATCCTGAACCTGCCCGATTTCCTGCGCGGCCGCGTCGATGTGCTGGGCGTGGGCATCGGCGTCTATCGCGCCTTCCTCATCCTTGTCTGCGGTGCGCTTGCGGTTGTGCTGCAATTGGTCCTTGCCTGCACGCGCTTCGGCAGCCGGCTGCGCGCATCCGTGGATGACCGGCGCGTCGCCCGCGGCGTCGGCATCCATGTCAACACGATCTTTGCCGCCACCTTCGCCGTCGGTTCGGGGCTCGCCGGCCTCGGCGGCGCGCTCGGGGCCGAGATATTGGGTCTCGATCCGACATTTCCGCTGAAATTCATGGTCTATTTCCTGATCGTCGTCTCCGTCGGCGGAACGTCGAGCATGTACGGCCCTCTCTGTGCTTCGCTGCTGCTCGGGATCGCCGACGTTCTCGGCAAATATTACGTCCCTTCGCTCGGCGGCTTCATCATCTATATCGTGCTCGTCGCGGTGCTGGTCGTCCGGCCCCAGGGCCTCTTTGCGAGGGCCAGCTGATGCAGACGCCCCGTCCCACGCCTCCCGTCCTGAAACAGCGGGTATCGGACGTCATGAGGAAGTCGGCTCGCTGGAGCGTCCTCGAACTGGCGTTCTGGGCTCTCGCGATCGCCTCCTGGTTCCTTTTCCCGAACCAGCATCTGATCCTGACCGAGATCGTCGGCTTTGCCATCCTTGCGCTCTCGATCGACCTGATCCTCGGCTATGCCGGCATCGTTTCCCTCGGCCAGGCCGCCATGTATGGCGTCGGCGCCTATGCGAGCGGCCTCTTCTCGATCCACGTCACCGGCGAGCCGTTGACCGGACTGGTCGTCGGCGCACTCTCCGGCGCGGTCGTCGCCTTCCTCACCAGTTTCCTGCTGCTGCGCGGCGGCGACCTGACACGGCTGATGGTGACGCTCGGCGTTGCCGCCGTCTTTGCCGAAATCGCCAATCAGGCCAGCTGGCTGACCGGCGGCGCCGACGGTCTGCAGGGGATCACCATCAAGCCGCTCTTCGGTCTCTTCGATTTCGATATCTACGGGCACACCGGCTACGCCTACAGCCTTGCCGTCCTGTTCGTCCTGTTCCTCATTGCCCGCCTCGTCGTCTCCTCACCCTTCGGCTATTCGCTGAAGGCGATCCGCGACAATCCGCTGCGCGCCTCCGCCGTCGGCGTTCCCGTCAATGCGCGGCTCGTGGCCATCTATACGCTCTCCGGCGCCTATGCCGGGATCGCCGGCGCGCTCTTCACCCAGACGCAGCAGTTCATTTCGCTGGACGCGCTCTCCTTTCAGAAATCGGCGGACGGGCTGATGGTGCTGGTCATCGGCGGCACGGGCTATCTTTACGGCGGCCTCCTCGGCGCCCTGGTCTACGAACTGATCCAGGACGGGCTGTCGTCGCTGACGCCGCAATACTGGCAATTCTGGCTCGGCATGCTGCTGGTCG
>JASGEG010000056.1:0-35722 GCA_047606605.1 Rhizobium sp. | reverse complement strand
CGGATCGACCTGATACAAAATGCAGGAAAATACCCATTGGGAAGTACAAAATTCGTGTCGTAGTGCTATCGGCGGTAAATACTTGCGCGTTGCGGTTTTGGCGTAGGCCAATACATCGTCCACAAGGCTTGCCGAGCGGCCTCAGAGGCGTGACCGATACCAGACGATAAGCCTGATTTGGTCATTCGCGCTGGTCCGTGAATGACCGCAAGTCCCGCCGCCGCTTGCTCCGCCGTGAGAGGTGGAGCGCCTGCGCTCCCACCTATCCTTAAGGGCTTCCCTACATGAGGCCGGACCTGAATCTGTCTGTCAAGGACGCAAGCCGCGAAGCGGTGGCGCGTTCCGCGCCATCCTTGACAGACAGATTCAGGCCCGGCAGGCTGCAAGGAAGCTCTCAAGGATTGTTCCGAACCTTCCGGTTCGAAAAGACCACGAGAAACAGGAAGACAGGCAAGAAAAGAACCGCTCGACCGGCAACCTGGCCGCGTTTGGTTCATCGCTCGTTGTCATTGTCCGCCTTGTCTCCCGGTCGCCATCTGACAGGATCGGCAATCCAGCGGTTGACTTCCGATTCATGCCAACCCGCGCCGTTGATGCTGATCCTGACCTGCGCCGGGAATGTGCCGTCCGCGATCTTGCGGTAGATGGTAGACCGAGACAGGCCGGTGCGGTCAAGCACGGTGTTCAGGCGAATGATACGGTCTGGCATGGACATGACGGCGCTGCCTCCTGCTGGTTGTTCCTGATTGCCGCCGGGACAGTGAGAACCGGCATGGACCGGCGCGCAAGGGATTTTTTCGCCGGGTCGTACCGTGGCGTACAAAGGGCGGTAAAAAGGATGGTTTCAAATGCCGATCCCCCGCCCTGTGCCAATGTCGATGCCATGGGAGAAGGCGAGTTCCTTGCCGAAACTGCGGCCTGATTCCATGCTGATGCCAAGATCGGCCTTGCGATTGGCAAGGATGGATTCAAGCTGTGGATCGCGTTCGAGGCTTTTCGCCATATCGCCCATCATCGACCGCGTGGCCTTGTAGCCGGACATATCGCCTTCGCTGTACTGGCGCTGGCTGGCGTGGTCGAGCTTCTTCCAGCGTTCCACGAAACGGTCGGCCCGGCGTTCCGGGTCGGTGCGGATTTCCGTTTCGAGCTGGAGCGCCCGAATGCTGCGGTTGATCCGCCCGGAACCCGCTTCATGGGCAAGGTCGGCATCCTTGGCATAGGCAGCTTCCGCATCCTGCCAGCCGTGGGGCCGCACCTGATCGAACGCCTTGCGGGCTTCCGTCAGTTCCTTCCACTGTTCCGGACTGGCCTTGCGGCCCGCATCGTCGGCGCTGAATATGGCATCGACGGCGCGGGCATGGCGCTTGAGCGCTTCCGTGCGGGCCTTGCGCAATTCCGCTTCCGGGTCGGCAATGTCGCGGTCATTGGCTGGCGTTGCAGTCTCCCGGTCAAGCGCACCGTGTCCGGGCAGACTGTCACGACTGATGTGGATGCGCGGCCCGTTCGGCTCGGGCCGATGATCCATTTCGATGATATGTGTTTTTTCAGGCGCTATGATGCCGCGCCGTTCGGCATAGCCCTGTACAGGGTCGCGCTGCTCGTAGTCGGACGCCATGTCCTTCGAGCGGTCGCGGGACAGGGCGTTCACCAGCTTGTCCCGGCTGGAAAAATCGTCGCCGCCATAATGCAGGTCCATGCCGTCGCGGTGACGCGACAGGGAAACATAGCTGCCGTGGGCGTCCATGCCCGGGGTCGCCAGAACATGGGTGCGGTCCACCGTCATGCCTTGCGCCTTGTGGATGGTCGCCGCATAGCCGTGGTCGATCCGGTCGTAATCCTTCAGGTCGAACGAGATATTACGGCCATCGTCGGTGCGCACCGTCATGCTCCGGGTGCTGACGTCCTCGATAATGCCAAGCGTTCCATTCTTCACACCCAATCCATCGCCACCAAGCCCGCGCTCGTTAGCCAAGAACATCACACGATCCCCGGCGGCGAAGGAACGTTCATGGCGTTGATCGTCGCGGGTTTCGACTGTGACGCGCACATCCTCACCGAGATCGCCAGCCTCCCGCATTTTTTCCCGCGCCGCCTCGTTGAGTTGCCGCACCTCTGCGTTTGTATGGGTGAGGATGATGCGGCTGCTGTCAGGTGTTGCCTGCCGGTCTCGGTCCCAACGGTCGATCAAATCGTTGCGGGCCTGCTCGCGGGTTTCGGCTGCATGTACCATGTCGTTCCGCTCATAGGCATGGATCGCCTCGCTGGTCCTGCCGGTCGCCAGGTCGCGGGTCGCGTCCCGCTGCCAGTCCTCGTGCTGGCGGCGAACCTCGCTGATTTCCACGCCGCCGTGCCGGTCATGGATCGACCGGAACGCCGCACCCGCCTCTATGGCCTGCAATTGCTGCGGATCGCCAACCAGCACCACCTTTGCACCTGCTTCCGCCGCATGTGACAGAACCCGTTCCATCTGCCGCGTGCCGACCATGCCCGCCTCGTCGATGACAAGCACATCGCGGGACGTGAGCATGTCGCGGCCTTGTCTCCAGCCGTGTTCCATGCTGGCGATGGTGCGCGATGCGATGCCCGATCCGCCTTCAAGATTTTCCGCCGCGATACCGGACAGGGCAACGCCGCGCACCTCGTAACCTGCCGCTTCCCAAACCTCCCGCGCAACGCCAAGCATGGCGCTCTTTCCTGTTCCTGCATAGCCGACGACGATGCCAAGGTCGCGCCCGTCCATGATATGCGAAAGCGCGTCGGCCTGTTCACCAGACAGGACAAGGCCGCGCTGTTCGGCGCGGGCCAATGCTGCTTCCCGTTCCCTCTCGCTGACCTCGTGGCGTTCTTTATCGGCCATCAGTTCGGCGGCGCGGTGCAGGCGCTGTTCCGTCTCGATCATCTCGCGGGTGGTGAAGCGGTCGTTGCCGAAACTGTCCTTGCCCAATTCGACCAGTTCGGGCGCATTGCCCATCGCGCCCATGACCGCGTTGAACTGCTCCAGCCCGTCGCTATGACGGTGCGCGAACATCGCCATGTCGCGGCGCGTAAAAGTCGATTGCTGATGCGTGATCGCGTCCAATGCAACGGAAGGATCGGCAATAATCCGCTCGCCGTTGTTGCGGGCGATCTCACGGTGCATCTCGGCACGATCCGCCACGGAATCTGCGATACCTGCATCCGCCTCCATGCCTTCCCGCTCGATCCGCTGCGCTGGCGCCCCGATCTGGCTTTGCGGTTCCAGTTCGATGCCCTGCGCCTCAAGGCTGCGATGGTCGATGCGGGCGTCAATGTCGAGTTCGGCCAGCCGTTCGTTGACATGATCGGCCCACCGCTCGCGCCAGCGCTCCACCATTTCCGTTCGGTTCCAGTCGCGCACTTTTGGGCCGAAACCGTTCTCGTCAACGGAGCGCATGGTCAGCATGACATGTGCGTGCGGTTTGGGGCTTCCGTCCTCGGCAAAATCCCAATGCACATTCAGGTCGGCGATCATGCCCTGATCGACAAACTGTTGGCTCACGAAATCGCGGGCAAGCTCGATGCCCTGTGCCTGCGAAAGTTCACGCGGAATGGCGAATTCCACTTCGCGGGCAAGCTGCGCGTCCTTGCGAACCTCGAACGCCTCGACATCGTTCCAGAGCCGTTCGCGGTCGCTCCATTGTTCGGGGGCGTTCTCTGGCAACAGCACCTCGGAATGGACGACGCCGCGTTTGCCGGAGAAGTCCTGCACGCGGTCGATGCGCTCGTCGCGCAGCCGTGAGGCCGAGCGGTAGGCGGCGGACGCCACCGCACTTGAGCCTGCCTTGCGGCCAATGACCTTGACGTGAAGATGATAGATCGCCATGGCGGCAATCATAGGCACGGCCAAGCGCACGTCGGAACGACGTATAAGCGCGCCCTCCCTCGAAAAAATCTCGGGATGGACCGGGCCGTACCACACCGTCCCGGCAACATTACTGCGTTCTGCTTTCCGCGCAACTATCATCGCTGCGTTAACAGCTTGCAGGAACGATGGAGGCCACAATGCGTAAGCCAAGGGACTACGACGCGGAATTGAAGGCGCTGGAAGACAAGGCGCGAGAACTAAAAACGCGCAAGGTGCAGCAACTCGGCGAACTGGTGATCGCCACCGGAGCCGATGCGCTCACCGCCGAGGAACTAGCCGGTGCGCTCGTCGCGCTGGCCGAAACCAAGGATACTGGAAAGAGGGAGGCGTGGGCCAAGCGCGGCGCTGCGTTCTTTCAAGGCCGGTCGCGGCGATCTCCATCAGCGCCTGACCGCAACGCTGGCGGCGCTGCAACGCAATCGGGCGGCACGCAACCGGCATCAGGCGGCACGGGCGCGGCATGATATGCGGATGTGGCAGGTCGAACGTCGCAAGAGAACGCGGCATCTGATCGAACTCGGCGGCCTCGTCGTAAAGGCAGGCATTGTCGAACTCACCGGCGATGATCGCGCCGTGATTTACGGCGCAATGATCTGGATCGCCGAAAAGTTCAACAGCGAGGACGGCGAACGCGTGCGGGAACTGTGGGCCGGAAAGGGAAAAGAGGCGTTCGGGGCGGAACGCTCGACAGGCGTGCATCACGGAATCCAACCATAGCAGGCCGGGGCGTGACCGATGGCGGGCGGCGCGGAGACCCACATATCGCAGCGCTGCCCGCCATCGCGCGGCTTGCCGCGCAATCACGGATTTTTCTGTCCGCGCTGCCCTTGGCAAAAAGAGCCATTTCGCCCTAAATGGCGCAATCGTATGTCGCGGGATTCGACAATGAAAACCATGTCTGCACGCGAGGCCAAGAACGGTTTCGGCCTGATGATTGACACCGCGCGCGCAGCGCCTGTGCTGATTGAAAAGCATGGGCGTGGCGTCGTCATCGTCATGTCGGTGGAAGAGTATGAGCGGCTGTCCTTGTTGGCGGATGGTTCGACTAAGGACAAGAGGAAGGTCATGGAGGTATCAAAACGTGCCTGAAAAACTGCTCTCGCACGTCGAGATTGACCAGCCTGCGAAGATCGCGCGGCGACTGCGCCGTGCAAGCGGCACCGAACTTTGCAGGGTGCTGGCCGAAACAACAGGCCAACATTTATGAATTTGATAAAGTCAAAAAAGCGCGTTGCTGATCATGGGGAGGTGTTCACGCCGCCTTGGTTGGTTGAAAAAATGCTCGATCTTCTCAAGGGCGAAACCGAGCGGATCGACGCGCGTTTTCTGGAACCTGCCTGTGGCAGCGGAAATTTTCTGGTCCCGGTCCTGCAACGCAAGTTGGCCGCCGTTGAGACTAAATTCGGCAAATCCGCCTTTGAGAAACGGCACTACGCGCTGCTGGCACTGATGTGCTGCTACGGCATCGAATTGCTGCCGGATAACATCGCCGAGTGCCGCGCGAACATGCTGGAAGTGTTTGCCGAGTATCTCAATCTGACGGACGATGCGGATGAGACGTATCGCGCCGCGTTCTTTGTGCTGTCCCTCAATCTCGTTCACGGCGACGCCATGACCATGCGCGACATGAACGGCGCGCCGATCAGCGTCGTGGAGTGGGGCTATCTCGGCAAAGGCAAGTTTCAGCGGCGGGATTTCCGGCTCGATGTGCTTACCGGCGCGGCGAGTTTCAGCGCCGAAGATTCATTGTTCTCCCAGCTCGGCAGGCATGAGATTTTTACCCCCACCAAAGTATATCCGCCGATGACACCGTGTGATCTGGCAGGATTTTCCAGCGGTGAGACGGGGGATGCTGCATGAACGAACGGGCGGGATTTATGCTGCGGGGGCGAAACCCCGATGTCTTGACCTGCATCGCTAATCTATCCAACGATGAGGTGTTCACGCCGCCAGAGTTCGCCAGCCGGATGCTGGATACGCTGGCGGAGGCGTGGGCAGCGCGGAATGACGGCGCGAATATCTGGGCGGACAGCACGGTCACGTTCCTTGATCCTTTTACTAAGTCCGGTGTGTTCCTGCGCGAGATTACCACGCGCCTAATCTCTGGGCTGGCGGAGGAAATCCCCGACCTGCAAACGCGGGTGGACCATGTCCTCGCCCGGCAAGTGTTTGGCATCGGCATCACAACGCTGACAACCTTGTTGGCGCGGCGAAGCCTCTATTGTTCGAAGCACGCCACTGGCGAACATTCGGTGGCCAAGAGTTTTACCAAAGATGAGGGCAATATCTGGTTCGAACGCACCGAGCATTCGTGGCAGAATGGAAAGTGCCTGTTTTGCGGGGCACCTCGCACGATCTTTGATCGCGGCCCAAGGCTTGAAAATCACGCCTACGCCTTCATCCATACTAACGACATAAAGGCTCGCATCGGCGAGCTATTCGGAGCCGCCATGCAGTTCGATGTCATTATCGGAAATCCACCTTATCAACTTTCTGCCGACGAGGCCGGGCAGAATGTCATGCCGATTTATAACCTATTCGTTGAACAGGCTAAAAACCTCCAACCACGGTTTATTTCTATGGTCACGCCGTCGCGCTGGATGGCTGGCGGGAAATATCTAGATGATTTTCGTGCGGCAATGCTCAATGATCGTCACCTGTCAGCGTTGGTTGATTACCACAACGCCGCAGAGATGTTCCCATCGGTCGGTATAAACGGCGGAATTAGCTATTTTCTGTGGGATTCCGAGCATAATGGCGACTGCGCCGTAACGACAGTTCGCGGGGGCGTTGAGTTTGGGCCTCACTGGCGAAATCTCAATGAATATGACGTATTCATTCGTGACATTCGCGCAGTCGATGTTTTGCGGAAGGTGCTTGCATTCGCCGAACCTGCTTTCTCCGTAATTGTTTCGCCGAGGGACCCATTTGGTCCAGCTTTAAGTTCAAACTTTAAGGATTATCGGTCAAAGCCAAACGAAGGTGACCTGCAAATCCACCTCAACATCGGGACTAAGCGAGAGACGGCTTGGGTCTCCCCGCACTACGTCACAAAAAGCGACCATCTAGTTGACGTTTGGAAGGTGCTAATTCCCAAAGCTGGTTCGGGACGTGAGCGCGAGAAAAGCGGCGTGGACCTTGTTTTAGGTCCGCCACTTGTTGCCGCGCCTGGGTCTGTTTGCACACTCACTTATGTTGTGGCCGGGCCACTTGCCTCTAAGGAGGAAGCCGACAGTGTGCATTCATACCTCAGAACAAAGTTCGCCCGCTTCTTAGTTTCGCTGAGGAAGATTAGCCAAGACGCCCCTCGCGGGGTTTACGCCTTTGTTCCTCAACAGTCTTGGGACGGGAAGTGGACCGATGAAAAACTATATAAGAAATATGGACTTACCGATGAGGAGGTTGCGTTCATCGAAAGCATGATTCGCCCTATGGCGGGTGGCGATGAATAAGCCCACTATCGAGGAAATCCTCTCCCCGAAGCCCGAAGCGCGGCCACGCATCTACGCCTATGCCATCGCTGCCGATACGCATGACGGGCTGCTGAAAGTCGGCCAGACCACGCGCAATGTAAAGCAGCGCGTGGCCGAACAGCTTAGAACCGCCGCAATCACCAATTACGCTATCAAGTTGGACGAAAGCGGGGAGCGCGATGACGGCGGGATCATAACCGACCATGCCGTGCGCGAAGCGTTGAAGCGCAAGGGCTTCGCTAATCCGCAGCTTGAATGGATGCAATGCACCGTTGCTGACGTAAGAACAGTGTTGGCCGAACTGCGTATCGGCCAGAAATTTACCGGCACCCATCACGAGGATTTCCCGCCGCGCGACGAGCAAGTGCGCGCGGTGGAACAAACCTACGCCTATTATCAATCCCGCTGGCAGGAGGACGCCAACGCCGTCCCGCGCTTCCTCTGGAACGCGAAAATGCGGTTCGGCAAAACCTTCACCAGCTACCAACTTGCAAAGAAGCTGGACGCCAAGCGTGTCCTTGTCTTGACCTTCAAGCCCGCTGTCGAGGACGCATGGCAGACCGACCTTGAATCCCACGTTGATTTTGACGGCTGGCAATATCTGTCACGCAAATCCGGGCGCGATCCCAGCCAGATCGACCGCGACAAGCCTGTGGTCTTTTTTGGGTCATTCCAAGACCTGCTAGGCCGCGACAAGGCGGGGAACATCAAAGCCCGGCACGAATGGGTCCACACAACAAATTGGGATTTGGTCGTGTTCGATGAATACCATTTCGGCGCGTGGCGTGAGACAGCCAAGGAGCTTTTCGAGGGAGAAGATGCCGCCGTCGCCAAGAAAGAGGCCAGCATTGAATATACCGCCGACCTTGAGGACGTGAACGAGGATTTGGGCGTTCTGTCGGAAAGCGAGACCGAGTTTCTGCCGATCACCACGCGGGCTTATCTCTATCTGTCCGGCACCCCGTTTAAGGCGCTCGCTACCGGCGAGTTCATTGAGGAACAGATATTCAACTGGACCTATACCGACGAACAACGCGCCAAGGCCGAGTTCACCGCGAAGCACCCCGACAAGCGCAATCCCTACGGCGCACTGCCGCAAATGCGGCTTCTGACCTACCAGATGCCCGACGAGTTGCTGGCGATCGCCAGCGCCGGGGAGTTTGACGAGTTCGACCTGAACGCCTTTTTCACCGCAACCGGCACCGGCGGCGCAGCCACGTTCAAATATAAGACCGATGTTCAAAAATGGCTGGATATCATTCGGGGCGGCTATACCACGCAAGCGGTCGAGAGCCTGAAAACCGGCTCCCGTCCGCCGTTCCCCTATTCCGATGTTCGGCTATTGCCCTACCTGCAACATTCCTTCTGGTTCCTGCCCAATGTTTCCGCCTGTCACGCAATGGCAAATTTGCTGGCCGAGAAGCACAACGTGTTCTGGCACGATTACACCGTGGTCGTGTCGGCAGGGGCAACGGCGGGCATTGGCCTGGACGCCTTGCCGCCCGTCCGGCAGGCGGTCGGCAGCGGCTTCGATACTAAAACTATTACCCTGTCATGCGGCAAGCTGACCACCGGCGTCACCGTGGCGCAATGGTCGTCCATTCTGATGCTGCGCAACCTGAAATCCCCAGAAACCTATTTTCAAGCCGCATTCCGGGTGCAGTCGCCGTGGTCGATCAAGAACCCCAATGGCGACAATCCGAACGAGGAAGAAATCCTCAAACCTGTCTGCTTTGTGTTCGACTTCGCGCCCACGCGCGCGCTGCGGCAGTTGTCCGAATACGGCATCGGTCTGTCACCCGGCGAGGCCAACCCAGAAAATGCCGTGCGGGAGCTTGTCTCGTTCCTGCCCGTCCTCGCCTACGACGGCGCGAACATGACCCAGATCGACGCGGGCGGGATCTTGGACATTGCAATGGCGGGAACATCGGCGACTCTGCTGGCCCGCAAGTGGGAATCCACGCTGCTTGTGAATGTGGACAATGACACGCTGCGCCGCATCATCGACAATCCCGAGGCAATGGCAGCCGTCGAACGCATCGAGGGCTGGCGCGCGCTAGGCGACAACATTATCGAGACGATTATCAACAAAAGTGACAAAGTAAAAGAACTCAAGAACAAAGCGAAAGATGGCGACTTAACGCCGAAGGAAAAGAGAGAGCTAACGGACGAAGAACGAGAATACAAATCCAAGCGCAAGCTCGTTCAAGAAAAGCTCATTAAGTTCGCAACGCGCATTCCGGCCTTCATGTATCTCACTGATTTCCGCGAGAACACACTACAGGATGTTATCACCAAGCTGGAACCAGACCTGTTTCTTGCCGTAACCGGCTTGACCGTGGCCGACTTCCACCTGCTGGTGCGACTCAAGGTTTTCAACACCGAGCGGATGAACGAAGCCGTCTTCGCGTTCCGCCGCTATGAGGATGCCTCTCTACGTTACACAGGTATCGAGAGCCACAAGGGACTGACCCATTACGGGCTTTACGATACTGTGGTGGCTAAGGAATGACGATGACGAAAAGAAAATTGCGGCCGGTTGGGGTAGATGGATGAGGGTACGTAGGCGAGGAAACAAGCTCGAACGGTGGGAAATCGCTCTTATCAAGGCGATGATCGCCGGTGGCCGTTGGCCTAACGATCAGGATATTCTTGCTTATTTCACGCGCCCGACCCGTTCGATTAACCACCGCGCTATTGCCGAAATTCGTACCGGCAAGAAGCACGCCGCCGTCAAAGCGGCCGCTACCAATGATCTGGAAGGCTTTATCAGCTCTTGGCCGGAGGTCGATGCGGAAACCGGTCTTTCTTTGCGCGGCGATGAACTGCTCATCAAAGCGCGCGAGGCTATGATCGCGGCGGTTCACACCTTCAACAGCGGTGGCCTGACGTTCCGCACAGAATTGTTCATCGTTACTGCGATCATCGCGTGGACCTACTTGGTGCATGCATGGTTCAAGCGCGAGGGCATCGATTATCGCCACACAAAAAGCCAGAACGGGCAGAAAGCCGTCATCAAAACCCCCAGCGGAGCCGAGAAATTCTGGGAGTTGGGCCAATGCCTGAAGCATGCGCGTTGCCCCGTCGAACAAGGAACCAAGGATAATCTGACGTTCCTGTTGGAGTTGCGTCACGAGATCGAGCACCGCTCAACTAATCGCATTGACGATGCCGTTAGCGCGAAACTCCAAGCCTGCTGTATTAACTTTAACGATGCCATCAAAACACTATTCGGGGCGCAATACGCTCTGGAACGCCGCCTGCCGATTGCTCTACAGTTCGTGACCTTTAGCCCGGATCAGCGTTCTATCCTGAAAAAGGCTGGTGGGCTGCCGCGTAATATCGAGACTATGATGGAAGGTTTCGAGCGCCATTTGACGCCCGAACAACAGGCCGACCCACGCTATGCCTACCGCGTGTTCATGGTCCACAAAACGGCCAACCGCGCGCCTAGTGCCGATCTGGCGGTCGAGATCGTACCGCCCGGCTCCGAAATCTCGGAGAAGTTCAACATCGCGCTGAAAGAGGTCGAGAAGAAGAAATATCTGCCAAACGAGATCGTGCGTCAAATGAAGGCCGAGGGTTGGGACCGTTTCACGATGGATAGCCATACAAAGCTATGGAAGAAGCTCGACGCGAAGAATCCTGCGAAGGGATACGGTGCTATCGCTGTCGGGAAAACGTGGTGCTGGTATGAAACTTGGCTCAATCGGGTGCGGGAGGAGTGCGAGCAACATCCCGAGAGTTTCCGTGCGCCCTCGGTTGCACAGCCTCTCATGAACATGGAGCATATAGAAAACATCGCCTGAGTTTTTCTGGCGCAGCGGCGTAAGCTTGGGCACGCACTTACGCATTCGGCGTTCAAGCGAGGGCTATAGCGTAAACGTAGTGATCATCACTATCGGTCGTGGCCCGGCACATGGGTAACGATTGCTGGAAGGAGAGAGATTCGAACCAGTCCTGATGAAACGATGAGAGCCCCGACGCTGTGTGCGTCCGGGGCTTTGTGTGTTTGTCTGGTATAGCTGCAAGCTGTTGTTATACTTGAACAACGAGTGATTTATGCAGGAACTGGTTGCGGGGGCAGGATTTGAACCTGCGGCCGTCAAGTATGAGGGGAGTTGAGCTCCCCAACCTCATCCTCGCAAGATAAAGCCGTAAAGATTGCATTTAGTCTTTTTTGGTAATTGTCCGTTAGCAATTCAAGCTGGTGAAATTTCAGCGGCATGGAACGCTGTCGATTCTTGTTTTGCGTGCGGGCTCCTATGCGTCTATCGGCTATATCAGCAACTCTTCTCGCCTCCCTGCTCCTCTCGGGTTGCAGCACCAGTTCCGGTGCCGACGAGATCGCCAGTGGGCTGCCGTCGCGCGAGACGACCAGCTCCATTTCCAATGGCCCCGTGCCCGCCGCCAGCATCGGCGAGGTGATCGCCCAGGCGGAACGACAGCAGGATATGTCGGTCACCACGGCGCCCCGGCCGCAAGCCTTCGTACCCATCACCAAGACAGCCGGCATGCCGCTGCCGAGCGAGCGGCCGGTCGCCATGCTGATGCCGACCACCCCCGGCGTCGGCGCCATGCCGCAAACGCGTTCGCAGATTTACAGCCGACGCTTCCGCGACGCCAAGCCGATCAATTTCGGCCGTGCCTCTTCGCCCCGAAATCTCGCCGTTCACGGCGTCGACGTTTCACGCTGGCAGGGCGATATCGACTGGCAGACGCTGCGCACCCAGGGTGCCAACTTCGTCTATATCAAGGCGACCGATGGCGGCGATCATCTCGACCCGATGTTCAAGCAGAACTGGCGCGGTGCCAAGGAGGCCGGGCTGAAGCACGGCGCCTATCACTTCTTCTACTGGTGCAGGACGGGTGCCGAGCAGGCCGACTGGTTCATCCGCAACGTTCCGAAGGAGGCCGGCGCGCTGCCGCCGGTCATCGATGTCGAATGGAACGGGGAATCCAGCTGCAAACAGCGTGTCGCGCGCGCGCGCGTCCTCGAAAAGATGCAGGCTTTCATGGACAAGTTGGAACGTCACTACGGCCAGCGTCCGATCATCTACACCGCGCCGGATTTCTATCGCGACAATCTGAGGGGCGAGTTCCTCAACTATCACTTCTGGCTCCGCGCCGTGGCCGAGCATCCGATGAAGGTCTACCCAGGACGCAAGTGGCTCTTCTGGCAATATTCCGGGTCCGGCCTGTCGCAGGGCGTGGAAGGCCGCATCGATCTCAATGCCTTCCACGGCAGCGAGAATGAATGGCATGATTGGGTCGCATCGAACTGAGTGGGGCGCGATTGCCGATGGTGACATCTCGCATGGTCGGATTGTATTCCTCCGCGATCTCCCGCTTGCAAAATATCGCTATTCGCTATAAATTTACATGAAGAAGATCGCTTATAGCAAAGACGCTGTCAAAGCGCTTCGCAAGATGCAGCCGAAACGCGCGGCCGCAATCATCGCGAAGGTCGAGGCTTTTGCGCGTGGTGAGGCGGTCGACCTGAAAAAGCTGCCGGGCAGTGAATTCTTTCGTATCCGCGTCGGTCAGGATCGCGTCATTATCGACGATCAGACCATGTCGGTCCTGGTCATCAAGGCCGGTCCACGCGGCGACATTTATACGGCGTAGGAGGCCGTCATGGGTGAAATCAATCGTATCACCATCGACGGCAAGGATTACGTGCTTATTCCTGAAGCCGACTATGAAGACCTGCTGGACATTGCGGATGCCCGCGCCGTAAGGGCTCGCATCGATGCCGGCGAGGAAACCTGGCCGACCGATGTCGTCAACGCATTGGTTGCCGGAGAAAATCCCGTTCGCATTTTCCGCAAGCATCGCGGTTTGACGATGGCGGAACTTGCCGAAAAAACCGGCTTGTCCCAGCCTTATCTATCCGAGATCGAGACCGGTAAGAAATCAGGCTCGATCGAAGCTCTGAAGGCTGTCGCTAGCGTTCTGATGCTCAGCTTGGACGATCTCACCTGACATCGAGCGGCGTCTCGACATCGAAGACTGGAATAAGCGACACCCCTAATATTGCGTGAAATCCCCCGTTTCCGACTGCAGCAGTGTCAGCGGATAACGAGCCGGATGATGAACGAGTGCCGTCATGTTGACCGGCCGGTTGCGGTCGTCGAAGGCGATCTGATCGACGGTCAGGACGGCGGCCGGTGACGAAAGCTCCAGGATTTCAGCCTCTTCGTCGGTGGCGATACGGGCGCTGAGCGTCGTCTGGCCGCGCTTGGGATAGATGCCGTAGCGCTCGCGCAATTCCTCATAAAGCGAACGGTTGGCGACACCCCAGTCGAGGTCGAGAAGCCCGGCGACACGGGCGGCCGGAATCCAGTCCGTCTGGATGACCGCCGGTATGTTGTCGAGCAGGCGAAGTCTGGAGAGCACGATGACCTCGGCGCCGGGCGCAAGAAACAGCGGCCGGCTGATATCGAGCGGCGCGCGCACGATATTGGCCTCGATCAGCCGGTGGCCGGGATTGCGGCCGTTGGCCAAGGCGGTGCTGGTGAAACTCTTCAGGACCTGCAGTTCGAAACCGCTGCCGCGCTCGGTGACGTAGAGCCCCTTGCCCGGCTGGCTCTGGACGACGCCCTGCTGGATCAGCTCGCGGATCGCATGACGAACGGTGATACGGCTGACATCATAGAGGTCGACGAGTTCCCGCTCGGATGGCAGCTTGCCGCGCAGCGGAAGCTTGCCGTCGCGGATGGAGGCCAGCAAGGCTTCATAGACTTGCTTGTGCAGTGGGCGCGGATCGCCCCGATCAACCATTGCCTGTGTTTCAATCAACGTGTCCCTGCTCTGGTGCGTATTCAACTGCCGCTTCCCTCACGACCTCATCCGGGTCTTCACCATCTTTGACGCAAATCTCTTGAAAGTCCATGTTGACATGACTGGTCATAACCAGTCCTATTGTCCTCAAGGAACCGAAGAGTTCCGTCCGATGCCGAAGCACTATCACAATCAAGGGAACACTTCATGTTTAAGCAAACGATTGCCGCCTTCTCGCTCCTGGTCGGTCTCTGGACGGTCTCGGCCCATGCCGAGACGATTTCCGTCTTCTGCGCGCCGACGGAGTTCGAACTGTGCACCAACGTCGCCAATGCCTGGAAGGAAAAGACAGGCAACGAGGCGAAGATCAACAAGATGCCGGCGCTGCTGGACGATGCGATCCCGCTTTACCAGCAGCTGCTGGCTGCGAAATCGAAGGACATCGACGTCCTGTTTCTCGACGTCATCTGGCTTGGCATGTTCAAGAGCAACCTGCTCGATCTCAAGACGCTGATCCCGCAGGCAGATCAGGACAAGCACTTCGCCTCGACGCTCAATGCCGCCAAGCTCAACGGCAATCTCATCGCCATGCCCGCCTATATGGACGTCGGGTTGATGTTCTATCGCAAGGATCTGCTGGAGAAATACGGCAAGCAGCCGCCCAAGACCTGGGACGAACTGGCGGCGACCGCCAAGGACATCCAGGACAAGGAACGCGCCGCCGGCAAGGGCGACATGTGGGGCTATGTCTGGCAGGCGAAGAGCTATGAGGGCCTGACCTGCGACGCGATCGAGCTCGTCGCCTCCAATGGCGGCGGCACGATCATTTCCGACGACGGCAAGGTCACCATCAACAACCCGCAAGCCGCCGAAGCGATCGGCAAGGCCAAGGGCTGGATCGGCTCGATCAGCCCCGAGGGCGTGCTGAACTATGACGAGGAGGCCTCGCGGGCGATCTTCGAGTCCGGCAATGCCGTCTTCCACCGCAACTGGCCCTATGTCTGGGGAACCTCGCACCAGACGGGCAGCGCCATCGTCGACAAGGTCGGCGTCATGCCGCTGCCGGTCGGCAAGGACGGACAGAAGTCGAGCGGCTGCCTGGGGCCGATGTATTACGGCGTGTCGAAATACAGCGCCAAGCCGCAGGTCGCCGCCGATTTCGTCAACTTCATCACCGGACCGGAGATGCAGAAGATGCGGGCGATCCAGGCAGCGGTCAATCCGTCCATCCCCGCGCTCTATAGCGATCCGGAGATCCTGGCCAAGATCCCCTTCCTGAAGGACAACCAGCAGGCCTTCGCCGACAGCGCCGTGCGCCCCTCCGGCTATACCGGCACCAGCTACAACCGCGTCTCGCAGGCCTTCTATCGCTCGGCCCACGACATGCTCTCGGGCGGCGCCGACATCAAGTCGAGCCTCGCCTCGCTTGCCGGACGGCTGGAAAAGCTCAAGGAGAGCCGCTGACGAGGCCTTGAACGCCGGCGGGAGCCTCTCCCGCCGGCCCGCGCCGCTGTCTCGCCGCCGTTCAAAAGAGGCGGCGAGCCTCCCGTCGTGCTAGAGCGTTTCAACGCTTCATGGAAACGCTCTAACTTTTGTTTTTACGCAGTTCCGGACGGAAAACCGCTTCGCACTTTTGCTGGAATTGCTCTAGGCCTGGGTGTAAAATGGCATCGGTTTCGCTTGAATCCGTTTCGAAAAGCTTTGGTACGCATACCGTCATTCAAGACGTCAATCTTCAGATCAACGACGGCGAATTCGTCGTCTTCGTCGGCCCTTCCGGCTGCGGCAAGTCGACGCTTCTGCGTATCGTCGCCGGTCTGATCTCCGCTTCCAAAGGCGTGGTCAGCATCGGAGGCGACGATGTCACCGATGTGCCGGCCTCGCAACGAGGGGTCGCCTTCGTCTTCCAATCCTATGCGCTCTATCCGCATATGAGCGTGGCGCGCAACATCGGCTTTGCGCTCGAAACGCTGGGGCTGAAACGCGAGGCGATCACCCAGAAGGTCTCGGCCGTCGCCCGCATGCTCAAGGTCGACCACCTGCTCGAGCGCCGCCCCAGGGAATTGTCCGGCGGCCAGCGCCAGCGCGTGGCGATCGGCCGGGCGCTGGTGCGCCAGCCGGAGATCTTCCTGTTCGACGAGCCGCTGTCCAACCTCGATTCGGATCTTAGGATGGAGATGCGCATGGAGATCGCCAAGCTGCACGACGATCTCAAGACCACCATGATCTACGTGACGCACGATCAGTCGGAGGCCATGACGCTTGCCGACCGAATCGTCGTCCTCAATCATGGGCGCATCGAACAGGTTGGCACGCCGAAGCAGCTCTATCACGCACCCGACAATCGCTTCGTCGCAGGCTTCATCGGCAGCCCGCGCATGAATTTCGTGCCCGTCACCATGCGCCAGGCCGCCGGCGCCGGCCGCATCGAAGGCCCAGGCGGCCTATCCTTGAGTGCCGCGACGCAGACCACGTCCGATCCCGTCGCCGAGATCGGCATTCGCCCGGAGGCGCTGCGTCTGGTGGACGCGGACAAGGGCCGCATTGCCTGCACGCTGGAGCGGGTCGAGGATCTCGGTCACGAGCATTTCGGCTACTGCCGCATCGCCGACGACGTGATCTGGGTGATCCGGCTTGCGACGGCGCCGGAGCACGAGCTCATCGGCACGCGTGTGGGCCTGGACTTTTCGGAAGCCGCCGTCTTCGTCTTCGATGCCAATGGCAAGCGCCTGACGGTGGACCGCCCGTCCCTCGTCAAGGCAAGCGAGGGGACGGATCGATGAGCGCGCGGCTTGCCCGCCGGGATCACAGGGCCGCATGGCTTTTTCTCGTCCCCATCATCGCAGTGATGCTGGCCGTTGCGCTGTGGCCGCTCGCCCGTACCTTCTTCTTCGCCTTCACCGACGCCTATCTCGACAATCCCACCGCCTATTCCCTGATCGGCATCGATAATTTCATCGAGGTCATCCAGGACCCCGGCTGGTGGGTTGCGGTCAAGAATACCCTCATCTTCACGGTGATTTCGGTCGCGATCGAAACCATTCTCGGCCTGGCGATCGCGCTGCTCGTCAACCAGGCAATCCCCGGCCGGGGTCTTGCCCGCGCCGCCATTCTCGTTCCCTGGGCCATTCCCGTCGTCGTCTCCACCAAGATCTGGGAATGGATGCTCAACGATCAGTTCGGGGTGATCAACAAGATCCTGATCGAGCTCGGCCTCATCGACCATGGCGTCGCCTGGACAGCAAACAGCTCGCTCATCATGGGCGTCGTCATCTTCGTCGACGTTTGGATGACCACGCCTTTCATGGTGCTGCTGATCCTTGCCGGCCTGCAGCTGATCTCGGCGGAAATCTTCGAGGCCGCCGAAGTGGACGGCATCCCGGCATGGAAACGCTTCTGGTCGATCACCCTGCCGATGCTGCGGCCGGCGATCGGCGTGGCCGTGCTGTTCCGCGTGCTCGACGCGCTTCGCATGTTCGACCTCGCCTATGTCATGGCCGCCAGCAACGAGAACGTCATGACGGTATCGATCTACGCCCGCGACCGGCTGATCAGCTTCCAGGAACTCGGCATCGGCTCGGCCGCTTCGACCTGGGTTTTCCTGCTGGTCGCGCTCGTCGCAATCATCATCATCGGGGTGCTTCGCCTCGACCGGGCAGCGGGGCATTGACGCCGATGGCAGACGCAATCATCCAGAGACCCAGACGCAAATCGGCATCCTACTATCGGCTCGGGCGGCGGCTCGTCCAGGGCCTGCAGGTCGGCGCACTTCTGCTGGTGCTCGCCTATACGCTCTTTCCCTATTACTGGGCCTTTGTCTCCTCGACGAAACAGGGAGCCGCGCTTTATCGCTCGGCGCTGCTGCCGGCTTTCGATTTCACCTATTACCGGCAATTGCTCGACAATCCGGTGTTCATGGGCTCGCTTTTGAACTCCGCCTATGTCGCCACGGCTACGACACTGCTGTCGCTCGTCATCGGGCTCAGCGCCGCCTATGCGCTCGGCCGCATCGACTTCCCGCAGCGGCGGGCGGTGCTGATGATCGTGCTGATGGTGTCGATCTTTCCGCAGGTCGTCGTGCTGTCGGGCATGTTCGAGCTGATCAACTGGATGGGGCTCTTCAACCGCCCGAGCGCGCTGGTCCTTACCTATCTCCTGTCGACCGTGCCGTTCACCACCTGGATTCTCACGACCTTCATCCGTGAGTTTCCGCGCGAACTCGAGGAAGCGGCGATCATCGACGGCTGCTCGCATTTCCGCATCCTGATGAAAATCCTCCTGCCGCTGATGGGGCCGTCGCTGGCCAGCACCGGCATCCTCGCCTTCATCCTGGCCTGGAACGAATTTCTCTTCGCGCTCACCTTCATCCTCACCGACGAGAACCGCACCGTCCCGGTCGCCATCGGCCTGATTGCCGGCAACAGCCGCTACGAATATCCTTTCGGGCAAATCATGGCCGCATCCATCACCGTGACGCTGCCGCTCATCCTCGTGGTTCTTCTCTTCCAGAGACGGATCGTCGCCGGCCTGACGGCGGGCGCGGTGAAGGGATGACGAGACAAGGACATATCCATGGACATGCTTGTAAGACTTTATGACCTGAAGCCGGACCCGGCGCTGCAAAAGCGCATGGACGGCCAGGGCATGGTCATCCGCCGGGTTCTGGCGCCCGAACTCAAGGCGCTGACCGCCTGGATCGAGCCGCTGTTCGGCGCCGGCTGGGCGGCGGAGGCCACAGTGGCCACCATGCGCCAGCCGCCTTCCTGCTTCATCGCGGTGAAGGACGATAGGCTGGTCGGCTTTGCCTGCCATGAGGCGACTTCCAAGGGTTTCTTCGGCCCGACTGGCGTCGATCCGGCCATGCGCGGCAAGGGCGTCGGCCATGCCCTGCTGCTGACCACGCTTCTGGACATGCACGCCCAGGGCTATGCCTACGGCGTCATCGGCGGCGCCGGTCCGATGGAATTCTACCGTCGCAGCGTCGGTGCTATCCCCATCGAAGGCTCGGTGCCCGGCATCTATCGCGGCATGCTGCCACTTGCCAATCCGAGCGAAGTATCGGAATCGGGCTGACGCCGCCAAAACAGCAAAAGCAAACGCCGCCTGGACATCTTCATCCGGGCCGCGTTTTTATTCGCGCTGAAGCCTCCGCTTAGCTTCTCGGCTTCAGGTTCTCCGCGTCATAGAGCGGCTTGTAGCCGATGCCGGCGACTTCCACCGGATAGGCCTCGTTGAAATATTCGATCTGCAGCTTGCGACCTTCCTGGCAATATTCCCAGGGCAGATAGGCGAGCGCGATATTCTTGCCGATCGTCGGGCCATAGGCGATGGAGGTCGTGTAGGAGCGGCGGCCGAGCTCATCGATCAGCACCTTGCCGGTTTCCGGATCGATAACGGGCAGATTGCCGAGCGGATAGCGCTTGACGCCTTGTGCATCGGTATTCTCGGTCATGACCAGCGTGCAGAGCATGGCGGGCTGATGGTCGCGGGCCTTGTATTCCAGATGCTTTGCCTTGCCGCGGAAATCGGCTTCCTTGACCTTCGGACGGGCCAGATCCGCCTCGATCAGGTTGTACTGGGTCAGAAGGTCGGCATTCTGCAGGCGCAGGCTCTTCTCCATGCGGCGGGAATTCGCATAGGTTTCGACGCCGAAGGCCATCACGCCGGTGGAGCGCAACGCATCCCATACGGCAAGACCGTCCTCGTATTTCATGTGCAGCTCCCAGCCCTGCTCGCCGACATAGGAGATGCGGAAGGCGGTCACCGGCTTGCCGCCGATCTCGATCTGCTTGATCGCCGCGAAGGGGAAGTTTGCCGCATCGAGCCCGGCCGGATCGGCCACGACCTTCTTCAGCGTCTCGCGGGCGTTCGGACCCCAGATGCCGATGGTGATGAACTTCTCGGTGACATCGGTAATGGTGACGTCGAGACCGCGGTCCTGGGCGACGCGACGCATATAGTGGAAGTCGCGCGGGCCGGCATCGGCGCCATTGATCAGCCGGCAGCGGTCGGCCATGCGGATGACGGTGAAGTCGGCACGCACCATGCCCTCGTCGTCGAGGAAGTGGGTGTAGATGCCCTTGCCGATATTGCCGTCGCCGCCGATCTTTGCCGCACACAGCCACTCCAGCAGCTCGACATGATCAGGCCCTTCGAGATCGACCATGTGGAAATGCGAGAGATTGACGATGCCGCAATCCTCGCTCATGGCGAGATGCTCGGCATTGGAGACGCGCCAGAAGTGGCGGCTGTCCCACTCGTTCTCGCGCACCGGCACGCGATCGCCGTATTTTTCCAAGAGATGCTCGTTTGCGGCATAGCCATGGGCACGCTCCCAGCCGCCGAGCTCCATGAAATAGCCGCCCAGCTCCTTCTCGCGCTCGTAGAACGGCGAGCGCTTGACGTTGCGGCCCGAGGCATAGGGTTCGCGCGTATGCACGGCGGGGAAGTAGATCTTCTGGGCGGCTTCGAAGCAGCGGCCCTCGATGAATTCTTCCTTCAGCTGGTGCGGATAGAAACGCGCATAATCAATGCTGTTGTGATCGATCTCGGTGCGACCGTCGGTCATCCAGTCGGCGATGAGCTTGCCGTAGCCCGGGCCATCCTTCACCCAGATGGCGACGCAATACCAGAGACCGCGCACCTTCTGGCTTTCGCCGCAGGAGGGGCCGCCGGCGGCGGAAACCTGCAGCAGGCCGTTGAAGGAATGGCCCTCATTATAGCCGAGTTCGCCGAGGATCGGCGTCAGCTCCATGGCGCGCTCGAGCGGCTCGATGATCTGCTCCATCTCGAGGTCGCGCTGCGACGGCGAGAGGCGAGCCTCATGCTTTTCAAGGATGTCGCGCGGATGGCAGAGGCGCGGATTGGTGGTCTCGTAATAGCCCCACTCGATCTGACCGCCTTCCGTCGTCTTCGGATCGCCGGTGTCGCGCATATAGGCGGAATTGCCCTGGTCTCTCAGCAGCGGGAAGCCGATGTCCTTACCGGTGCCCTCGAACTCATTATAGGGGCCGAAGAAGGTGAGCGGATGATCGACCGGCATGACCGGCAGGTCCTCGCCGACCATCTCGGCGATCAGGCGGCCCCAGATGCCGGCGCAGACGATGACCTGGTCGGCCATGATCGTGCCGCGATGCGTGACCACGCCCTTGATGCGGCCACCCTCGACGATCAGCGACTGCGCCGGCGTATTGCCGTATACCTGCAGCTTGCCGGACTTTTCGGCCGCGTCCACCAGCTTGCCAGCAACCGTCTGCGAGCGCGGGACGACGAGGCCGGCATCCGGATCGAACATGCCGCCCTGCACCTGATCCTCTTCGATCAGCGGGAACATTTCCTTGATCTCGGCAGGCGTGACGAGGCGGACATTGGTGCCGAAAGCCTTGCCCGAGGAAACCTTGCGCTTGATCTCTTCCATCCAGGTGTCGTCACCCGTCCGCGCAACCTCGAGGCCACCGATGCGGGCGTAGTGTCCCATCTTCTCGAAGAAATCGATCGAATACTGGGTCGTCCAGACCGAGAGATAATCGTGGCTGGTGGTGTAACAGAAGTCGGAGGCATGCGCCGTCGAGCCGATATCCGTTGGGATACCGGACTTGTCGATACCGACGATATCGTCCCATCCGCGCTCGATCAGATGATGCGCGATCGATGCGCCAACGATACCACCGAGGCCGATGATGACGACCTTGGCCTTCTGGGGAAACTCTGCCATTGCTTGCGACTCCACGCTTTGGATTTGCCGAGACATTACCCCGAGCAACTGCGACATCGGAGCTTTTCTGCGACATTATCCAAATGCATCACGACCAGCCCACAGGCAGCAAAAGATTTCCCCTGCCGGATTGGGCCTCAGGCGTCGCATGCGAGCATACGCCGTCCGGATATCGAGGAAAACCGACAGATGAATTGCCGTGATATAGGTGCGCAAGACGGCGCGGCGGCAGGACGCGGCCTCAGCCCGGCGGCGTCGTTGCGGTAACGACCACGCAGAGTTCGTTTCCCGCGTTGCGGAAGCGGTGGGGAAGCCGGCTTTCGAAGAAATAGGCTTCGCCCGGACCGAGAATCCGCGACTGATACCCGACGACAACTTCGAGCTTGCCGCGAAGGACAAAGCCCGCCTCCTCGCCGGAATGGCTCTGCATCAACTCGCCGGTGTCGGCACCGACCTCATAGGTATCCTCGGTCATCTGCAGCGCATGGCGATTGAGGCTCCGACCCACCTGGCGGACCGTACGCTTGCCGAAGGACGCAACCGTCAGATCCTTGCGCGCGAAGAATATCCGCTTCGGCCCGTCCGTCGCATCGTCGATCAGGGCCGCCAGGGGGACGCGCAGGCAAACGGCGATTTTCTGAAGGGCGGCAATCGTCGGGCTGATCTCGCCGCGCTCGATCTTGCCGATGATTGCAAGGCTGAGGCCGGCCAGATCGCCAAGCTCGCTCTGTGTCATGTTCAACTGCTTGCGGATCGCGCGCACACGGCCCGCGACGTCGATATCTTTTGTCATGCCCGGCGCCTTTGCTCCACCGCTCCACGGCTCATATGTGCAGGCGCATCGCGATAGGGATGGCGCATTCTTGCTGTGGAAATCGATGGGAAGAAGGAGAAAGAAAGGATGAATGGAAAGGACAGCATGAAACGAATGTTCATCAAACCTGCCATGCGGGGACTTGCCGTGTCGGCAGTTCACGCCGCCGGGCCCGAAGGGCGATCAGGCAAGCCGTGACGAGATTGCGACGATATGAAAATTTTCGGTTCCGGACCATGCGCCGCTTTCGATGATGCTGGGGCCGTCGCGGACAGCAACGGCTTCCGCCCCCCGACCATGCGGCCGCCCTCCCGGCCGAT
Organism: Rhizobium sp.; assembly: GCA_047606605.1. Classification (GTDB taxonomy): domain Bacteria; phylum Pseudomonadota; class Alphaproteobacteria; order Rhizobiales; family Rhizobiaceae; genus Rhizobium. Next base: position 12,735 of record JASGEG010000056.1, on the reverse strand, counting down.
CAAAGAAGCAGGCACCTCGATAGCATGCCGCCAGCGGGGGAACCATCAGGTGTAGACCTTACAAGGATATCCTGGCGTATGATCACCGGCTGGATAATCGGCCACGACTACCCGTCGTTTGCGCCCTTCGCACGCGCAGATCTGGCGGCGTCGGAACCGCACTCCGGCCACCTTAAAGCTTGATCAATTTGTTGCGTATCGCATATCGCGCCAGCTCGACCGCCGTGCGCAATTTCAACTTTCTCATCGAGGAGGTCCGGTGGGAGTCGACGGTCTTGATGCTGACGCCCAGGAGCTCGGCAATATTCTTGTTGGATTTTCCCTCCGCGACGAACTGCACGACTTCGCGCTCCCGCGGCGTCAGGGAATCGGGGCGATCGAGCCGCTCTCCGCTCCCCTCGCTCTCGGCGAGACTGTCCCGCACCTGTCGGGAAATATAGCTCCTGCCGCCTATCAACGCCTCGACGCCGGCAAGAAGGCTGGCATCGTCCTCGGTCTTGAGCACATAGCCGCGCGCGCCCGCCTTCAGGATATCCCGTACCAGCCCATGATCCTCATACATCGTATAGACCAGAACGCCGAGCTTCGGCATCTTCTGGGAGAGCCGTCGGGTTGCCTCCAGCCCACTGACCACCGGCAGGCAATGATCGAGAATGATGATGTCGGCGCCGTGCTCGAGAGAAAGGCGAATGGCGGCCTCCCCGTCATCGGCCTCGGCGCAAACGCTCCAGTCCGGCCGGTGCGCCAGAGTGGCCCGTATGCCGGCTCGGACGATCGGATGATCGTCCGCGATGATGATTTTCGGCACATGCCCAGTCATATTTTCGACTTTCAGCAACATTTCAATGCGCCCTACGGGATCATCCCCGGGCGGCTAGGCCCAGTCTTCAGCCCTCGGCATCCGACGGGTCGCCAGCTTCGCTTACCGGGAGACGAAGTTTTACGGTCGTGCCTTTGCCCTCCTCGCTGACGAGTTCGATCTGCCCGCCGCATCTCTCAATGAAATCCGCGACCTGATTGAGCCCCAGCCCGTTGCCCGAACTGGGTCCTTTTGTCGTGAAGAATGGATCGAATGCCTGCTTGCGCACATGTTCACTCATCCCCGTTCCCTCGTCGCGAATGGCGACCTCGGCCCAGCGGGGCATATTACCCGCCTTGCCTTCGCCAACCAAACGAAGATCGATGAAGATAACACCGCCCGAAGGCATCGCATCGCGGGCGTTCAAAACGAGATTGACCATTGCCGCCCGAAACTGCGCATCATCGATGACGCACACGGCCGTGACATCCTCAAAGGTCTTGACGATCGATATTCTCGGGCCTGCGGCCTGCCGGAGGATCGGCAGGACATCGGTGATCAGGCGCGCCATATCCGTTGCACCGGCCTGAAACTGCCTGTCGCGGGCATAGGACAGCAGTTGATTGACCAGCTCGCGTCCCGACGCCAGCGACGTATCGAGTTCGTCCAGGACGCCAATCGCCTCCGGCCGGTCGCTGACGGCCGGACGCAGAAGCAGCACGGAGGAGCGGATGACCCTCAGCAGGTTTCCGAGATCGTGCGCCACGCCGCCGGCAAAACGGCCGATCGATTCCAGCCGCTGCGTCCGCTCCAGCCGCTGCCGCGCCAGCTCCTCGCGACGGCGATGCCGCCAGGCCAGCCACTCCAGCATGGCCAGAAGAACCAGAAGTATCCCGGCACCGCCAAGTTCGATCAGGGCATGCGAGCGCCAGGGCTCCATGACATCATGTTCGTTCAGGGTCGCAAGCATGACGAGCGGAGCGCTGTCCAGCCGCTGGTAGCCGACCACGCGCCGCACCCCGTCAATCGGGCTGTCGGACCACAAGACGCCGCGATTGCCCTGGGAAAGAAGGCTTTTGAACGGTTCGGCATCCGCAAAGGACTTGGCCACGACCCCTTCATCCCTGGGAGAGCGCGTCAGCAATGTTCCATCGGCAAGCAGGAGGGCGATCGTTCCACCGCCTACCCATAGCTTCTGGTAGAAATCCTTGAAGTAACGCGGCTCCATTGCCGCAACGACGATGCCGGCGAAATGCCCGTCTTTCGTTTCGATCCGCCGGGTCAGGCTTATGAACCAACGGTTGACCGACCGGCTCATCAGCGGCGGGCCGATATGCAGGTCCGGCGAGCGATCCTCGACATGCCCCTTGAAATATTGCCGGTCGGCAAGGCTGACATGCGGTGTCGTTGGATAGTCGGTATCGTGGGTGATGAAGCCGTCGGGGCCGATCACGAAGATCGCCCGGACATAGGGCAGCGTGCTCAACCTGTTATGCAGCTCGGCCCGAAAAGCCGCATCGTTGACGGGCAGTGACGGATTGTCCGACAGCTCCTTCACGATATCCTGGATATTCAGATCGATCGACTGCACCGTCCTGGCCGTTTGTTCGGACAGGACATGCACCAGATTGAAAACGGTCCTTTCGGCATCTTGCCGCGCCGCCTTATAACTTCTCCACAGCTCGGCCGACAGGAGCCCGGCAATACACAATGCCAAAATCAATGTCGGCGCTGATTGAAGCACTCGGCGACGGATCTTCGGCCATATGGTTTCTCGTGCGTCGGACTCCAGGAAATACCCCTATCGCTATACAAACAGAAGTTTATGGGTCTGGCTTAGTCTCGGCAACATAAAAATCGCGCCGGCCGCCATCTCTCCCCCGATCCCTGGCAACACCAGCGGCAAGAAGGCGACCGTATCTTGCCGCGGAGCGGTTCGACAACCATTCCGCGAATCGAGGCCGCTGTCAAGTCGGGATCAGGCCGCCTGTCTTCGGCCAGCCTGACGCTGTGAAGGCGCATCGATACGGAACTGCCGCAAAAGCTTCATCAGGGTATCGGCTTCTTCAGCAAGGCCGCGGCTGGCCTGCGTCGTTTCCTCGACCATGGACGCGTTCTTCTGGGTCATCTGGTCCATGGCATTGACGGAGCCGTTGACCTCCTGCAGCGCGACGGCCTGGTCCTGGCTCGCGGTCGCGATGGTTTCGACATGCTTGCTGATCGCGATGATTTCCTCGCTGATCGAGGCAAGCACGCTGCCGGTCTTCTGCACCAGTGCCGAGCCGGCCGTCACCTCCCCGGTCGATTTTTCGATCAGCCCCTTGATCTCGCGGGCGGCTCCGGCCGAGCGCTGGGCGAGATCGCGCACTTCCTGCGCCACGACAGCGAAGCCATTGCCGGCTTCCCCGGCGCGGGCGGCCTCGATGCCGGCATTCAGGGCAAGCAGGTTCGTCTGGAAGGCGATGTCGTCGATCACCTCGATGATCTGCTCGATCTGCTGCGAGGCCTGCTCGATGCGCGACATGGCGGCAACGGCATCGCCGACAACCGTGCCGGAACCATCGGCGGTTTTCTTGGTCAGCGCCACGACGCCATTGGCCTCGCGAGCCCGTTCGGCCGACGAGCGGACGGTCACCGTGATTTCCTCCACCGCAGCCGCCGTTTCCTCCAGAGAGGCGGCCTGCGCCTCGGTGCGTTTGGAAAGCTCATCGGCCGAAGAGCGCATGGCGCTGCTGTTGCGCTGGATCACGGTCGCGCTGTCGCGGATATGGGTCAAGGTATCCTGCAGGCGGATGAGCGAGGCGTTGAAGTCGATGCGAAGCTGCTCGAGACGTCCGACGAAGGGCGTCTCGATCGTCAGCGAAACATCGCCCTGCGCCAGGCGTCCAAGGCCCGCGGCGATCTGGCTGACGGCAAATTCGATCTGTCCGTCGAGAATGCGCTTGTCCTCGTCGTTGCGGCTACGTTCGGCTTCGGCAAGCGTGCGCTGCTCGGCCGCACGCGTCTCCAGATCCAGGCGCGCACGGGCGCTGTCGCGGAATGCCTCCAGCGCACGGCCGATCTCGCCGAACTCGTTCCTCTTGTCGAGGCAGGGAATGGCGCCATTGAAATTACCGGCGGAGATCTCGTGAACCGTCTTCGTCAGGGCCTGCAGCGGCTTGATCGCGCGACGGATGGCGACAAAAGCGAGAAGGCCTACCAGCGCCATCACCGCGCCGCCGGCCGACAGGACGAGGAGCTGCAACTGGTTCAGATGCGCGAAATAGACCTCCATCGGAATGCCGATGAACAGAATGCCCACATTGGCGCCGGCGGCATTCTTGACCGGGAAATAACCCGTCATGAAGTTCCGCCCGAAGAGCTGCGCCGGACCATAATAGGCCTCGCCCTTGGCAAGAACGGGCTGGGCGGGATGATCGGCGGCGAGCCTGGTGCCGACCGCGCGGCTGCCGTCCTGCTTTTTCACATTGGTCGAAACGCGAACATAGTCATTGTCCTGCTTTTCGAAGATCGTCGCAACACCGGCAATCGACTGCGCCACGCGGTCAACGAGATCATGGTCGGCAAAGGCGGGGATCTTCTCTTCGTTCACCGAAGCAAGATCGGTATCCTTGAGCGTAATCTTCGCCGCCGCATCGCCGCCCGCATAAAGGATCGCCATCGCGCGGCTGGCATCCCTTGCGTCGGCAACCGCGCTGTCCATCACATAGCGGCTGAGATTGTAATAGGTCACAGCAACGATTGCGGCCGTACTGGCGGCGAGCAGACAGAGTGTGATCGCAACGACCTGACGCACGATGGATGTCGATAGAAAGCGCAGCATTAATATCCCCGGTAGATACGGCTTAAATTAGCATAGGCAAAACTCATTAATACTTTGACTAAACCGGCAATTGTAAGGTCCTTCTAATGCAAGATGCAGGCTGTGCCGGTAAAACGCATGGGACACGAGCCATGGCAGGCAGGATGCGCCGCCGTGCCGATCGGCACCGGCAAGAGGTCAGCGATCGATGCGGGTCGACAATATGATCGAGGACAACGTCTTTTCCACGCCGTCGATCTCGCCGATCTTGTCGATCACCCGGTCAAGTTCGCTGATCGATGTGGCCGCGACCATGGCGATCATGTCGAAACTGCCGCTGACGGAATGAACCGAGCTGACATTTTCGATCGCCTGCAATTGCTGGGTGACGCGGCCGAGCATCTTGGGCTTCAGGGTGATCAGGACATGCGCCTTCACCAGCCCGCTTTCATAGGCTTCCGACAGCCGGACGCCATAGCCGGTGATGATGCCATCCCGTTCCAGACGCTCGATTTTCGTCTGCACCGTGGTGCGCGACAATCCGAGCTTGCGCGCCAGCATGGCGGTCGACATGCGCGCATTCTCACCGAGCAGCAGCAGCAATTGCCGGTCCTTGCCGGCCAACGTCATATTGATCACCTTTAACGTCGATCTGTCTAAAATAGCTTATCGGATCGATCGATCCGCCACTATGAATTAACAGAAGCGTCCAGGATAAAGAAACCATAAAAACAACTCGGATCGCTATAGGGGACTTCATATGCGAGACATCGTCGTCATCGGCGCAGGTAAAATCGGCTCCACCATCGCGCGCATGCTCGTGCATTCGGGCGACTATCGCGTGACCGTCGCGGACCGCAGCGCGGAGCTGCTGCGCCAGCTCGAAACCGGCCCCGCGCTTTCGACCGCCAATATCGACATCACCGATGCGACAGCCCTCGCCTCGCTTCTTGCCGGCAAGTTCGCGGTTCTGAGCGCCGCCCCCTTCCATCTGACGGTGCCGATCGCCACCGCGGCGGTCGCCGCCGGCGCCCATTATCTCGATCTGACCGAGGATGTTCAGTCGACACGCCAGGTCAAGGCGATCGCCAAGACGGCAAAAAGCGCCGTCATCCCGCAATGCGGCCTGGCGCCTGGCTTCATCTCGATCGTCGCCAGCGATCTCACCAGCCGCTTCGACACGCTCGACAGCGTGCGCATGCGCGTCGGCGCCCTGCCGCAGTTCCCGTCCAATGCCCTCAATTACAATCTCACCTGGAGCACGGACGGCATCATCAACGAATATATCGAGCCGTGCGATGCCATCGTGAATGGCCAGATCACGGAAGTGCCGGCGATGGAAGAGCGCGAGGAGTTTTCGCTCGACGGCGTCACCTACGAGGCCTTCAACACCTCCGGCGGCCTCGGCACGCTCTGCGAAACGCTGGAAGGCAAGGTCAAGACGCTAAACTACCGGACGATCCGCTATCCCGGGCATGCGGCGATCATGAAGGCCCTTCTGAACGACCTCGGCCTGCGCCATCGCCGCGAGGTGCTGAAGGACATTCTCGAGCATGCCCTGCCCTCGACGCTGCAGGATGTCGTGATCATCTTCGTGACCGTCTGCGGCCGCCGGAACGGACAGCTGGTGCAGGAAACCTATGCGAACAAGGTCTATAGCGCCAGGATCGCCGGCCGCACCATGAGCGCCATCCAGATCACGACGGCATCGAGCATCTGCGCGGTTCTCGATCTGCTGTCCAAGGGCGAGATATCGGCGATGGGCTTCGTCAAGCAGGAGGAGATCAAGCTCGACCTCTTCCTGCGCAGCCGCTTCGGCCAGCACTATGAACAGGAGCGGGTTCTGCTGGCGAGCTGAGGCTATCCGCCGGTGCCTCGGGCGTCAGCGGACGTCCTTGTGCTTCGTGCTCAATCGCTTCAGCTTCTCATTGAAGGTTCTATGCGGCACCTGCAGGCGTTCGGCGGCAAGTGCCGCTTTGCCGCCGGCCGCAGTCAGGGCCTGTTCGATGATCTGAAGTTCGAACTGATCGACCAGCTCGGATAAAGGACGGTCGTCCATCGGCGGATGATCCTGCCGGCCGGCCTCCGGCTGCCAATCCAGCCCCAGCGCCCGGCGTTCGGCCAGAAGCTTGAGTTGCCGCACATTGCCGGGCCAGGCATAGCCGAGAAGGAAGCCGGTTTCTTCCACGGTCAGGGGCTGGAGGCTGCGCTCCAGACGCTTTGCCATCGACTGCGCGAAATGTTCGAACAGCAGCAGCGGATCATGGCCGCGCGCGCGCAAGGGCGCAATATCGATCTCGGCCGCCACCAGCCGATAGTAAAGATCCTCGCGAAACGCCCCTTGAGAGGCGCGCTCGCGCAGATCCTCCTTGGTGGCAGACAGCACCCTGATGTCGACCGGGATCTCCCTGTTCGAGCCCAGCCGGGTGATCCTGCGTTCCTGCAGCGCGCGCAACAGCTTCGCCTGCACCGACAACGGCATGCTTTCGATTTCGTCCAGCAAGATCGTGCCGCCATTGGCGAATTCGAACTTGCCGATGCGTGTGCCCGACGCACCGGTGAAGGCCCCGTTCTCGTGGCCGAAGAGCTCGCTTTCGACGATATCCAGCGGCAGCGCCGCGCAATTGATCGCGACATAGGGGCCGGAGTGGCGCGGACTGCATTCATGCAGCAGCCGGGCGACGACCTCCTTGCCCGAACCGGTCTCCCCCTTGATGAGCACATCGACGGGATAGGTAGCGAGCTGCTCTATGGCGGCCTTCAGCCGGACAACCGCCTGGTCGGCGCCGAGGAGCTGCCGCTCGATCCTTGCGCGCGTCTCGTTGCCCTGCTCCAGCGATACCAACCGCCGGCGCAGCCGCGTCTGTTCCAGTGCATTCTGCAGCGTGCCGATCAACTGCTCCGGCACATAGGGCTTGGTCAGGAAATTGAACGCTCCGGCCTGAATGGCCGCGACCGCCATCGGAACGTCGCCATGGCCGCTGAGAATGATCACCGGCAGGTCCGGCCAGCTCTTCCGTACGATGGCGAGCAGTTCCAGGCCGGATATGCCCGGCATGCGCACATCCGAGATCACCAGATCGACCGGGGTGGAGCGCAGGATCGCCAGCGCCTCGTTGCCATCCGGCGCCTGGATAACCTCCAGTTCGTTGAGCGAAAGCCATTGGGCGAGCGAACGCCGCAGTGCCGCATCGTCCTCGATCAGCAATATGACCGGCAGGGCCTGCGTCATTCCCCGCTCCCTTCGCGTCGCGATATGTCCTGGCCGTTCTGCCTGAGACGCAGGACGAAGCTGGCGCCGCCGAGCGGCGACCGGTCGAAAGACAAGGAGCCGCCGTGATCATTGGCGATGCGATGCGCCGTTGCCAGGCCAAGACCGAGCCCTTCGCCCGGCAGCTTGGTGGTATAGAAGGGTTCGAACAGTTGCGTTGTCATGTCGGCAGCGATCCCCGGACCATTGTCGTCGACGGCAATCATGCACCATGCCCCGTCCGTCCGGCCGCCGACGTGAATGGCGGGGTCCTTCCTGTGTCTTACAGCATCGACCGCATTGGTGAGAAGATTGAGGACCACCTGCTCCAATTGCGCGGCACTGCCATGTACCTTGAGCCGGCCGTCGATATCCTGCGACACATCGATGCCGAGATCGGAAAAGCGAAACTTCAGCAATTTCAGCGTACGCTTCACAATGGCCCCGAGATCGACATCGACGAACTCGTCGTCGCTGCGGCGTGCCAGCCGCTTCAACTGGCCGGTCAGATCGGAAATGCGGCCGACGACCTCGTTCATCGTGTCGATATTTTCCTCGATCGGCTCATACTGCCTGCGCTTCAACAGCAGCCGCGTCGAGGCGATATAGGTCGAAAGCGCCGCCAGCGGCTGGTTGATCTCATGGGCGAGGCCGGCAAAGGCCTGGCCGATCAAAGCAAGCTTTTCCGCCTGCGAGAGATTGCTGCGCGTGACGCTCAACTGCCGCTCGGCCTCCTTGCGCTCGGCGATTTCCCGCTCCAGCAAATCATGGCTGAGCTTCAATTGCTGGGTGCGCTCGGCAACGCGATGTTCGAGCTGCTCGAAGGCCCGTCTTGCCGCCAACCGGCCGCGCCGCCTCTGCACGGCGATGATGATGCTGGCGAGCACGAGCAGGCCGGCCAGCGCCGTGGCGACGGCAACGATATCGTCCTGGCGCCTTATGTCGGCGAGATCGGCGAAATAGATCAGCGTCCAGCCCTTTTCGCCGAATGGCGTCTTCACCTGCAGGCGCTGCTCCGACGCGTCGTCATCTCCGACGGTTGCCAGATCGAAGCCCGAGGCCTGGACCACATGGATCTTCAGCGAAAGCGCCGCGTCGCCATAGCGGCGCTCCTGTTTCAGTTGCGCCAGTGCCGTCGGCGAGATCTGCGCGGTCGCGCTGTAACGCCAATCCGGCCGCGACGAGAGGAAGATGATGCCCTCGCTATCCGTCATGGCAACCTGCTCGCCGGCATCGTGCCACTGCTTTTCGACCGGCAGCAGGTCGATCTTGACGATGGAGACACCGACCACCTTGTCATCGACCTTGATCGGCACCGAGAGGAAATAGCCAGGCTGCCCTGTGGTCGCGCCGATCGCATAGTAGCCGCCATTGCCATTGGCCATGGCATCCCGGAAATAGGGCCGGTAGCTATAGTCGTGGCCGACGAAGCTGTCGGGCGTGTCGTAATTGCTGGAAGCGATCGCCAGTCCCGTCGTATCGGTGACATAGAGCGCCACCGCCCCGGAAGCGTCGGCAAGACGGGCGAGGAAGCGGTTGATGTCCGGCCGCTTCGGCTGCGCCATGCTGGAGCGGAAGAGATCCTCGATCTCGCTGGAACGCGCCACCACGTCAGGCAGATAGCGGAACCGTTCGATGCGGGTCGACAGGGTGGCGGAAATCAGCTTCAGCCGCTCATGCGACTGAACCGCCGTTTCGCGCAAACCGTATTTGCGCGTCATGTCCTGAACGAGCGCCGGCATGCCCACGCACAGGATCGCGAGTACAAAGGCCAGTATCAGGTATTTCCATCGCAACGGCGTTCCCCACCCATGCTCAATGGCTGCAGCATGACAGGATGGGCCGCATGACGAAGGAGCATTGGACATCTCCAATCACGCAGCCTCCCGATCTGTCAATCCAGGGTCAATCCCTTGCGCTCGTCGAGCGCAAAGCGGTCCTGCTCGGCGTGCACGATCTGCGCCAGCTCCCGCTTGATCTCGTTGAACTCGACCGAGTTGGTGTCTCTGGGATAGGGCAGCTCGATGCGGATGTCCTTTTTGATCGTGCCCGGCCGATAGGTGAGGATAACGACGCGCGAACCGAGATAGATCGCCTCCTCGATGGAGTGTGTGACGAAGACGATGGTCTTGCCGACCGACTGCCAGATGCGCAGCAGCTCGTCCTGCAGCGAGCGCCGGGTCAGCGCATCGAGCGCTCCGAACGGCTCGTCCATCAGCATGATCGGCGGATCGAGCGCCAGAACACGGGCGATCGCCACGCGCTGGCGCATGCCGCCGGACAAATCCTTGGGGAAACGCTGCCGGAATTCCTTGAGGCCGAGGAGATCGAGAAGCTGGTTGACGGTCTCGGCGATCTGCTGCTTGCCCAGGCCACGTATCTCCAGCCCGAAGGCGATGTTGCGCTCGACGGTCATCCACGGAAACAGCGCATATTCCTGAAACACCATGCCGCGATCCGGCCCCGGCGCGGCGACGGCCTTGCCGGAGACTTCCAGCGTCCCCGTCGTCGGCAGCGAAAAGCCGGCGATGGCATTGAGCAGGGTGGACTTGCCGCAGCCCGAGGGGCCGAGCAGGCAGACGAATTCGCCGGCGCTGATTTCAAGATCGATGTCCTTCAGCGCGGTGACCGAGGCCGGCTCCTTGCCGAAGATCTTGTTGACGCCACGCGCCAGAATCTGGGGCGCGGGAGCAGCGCCGGCCAGCGGCGCGAGATTTGCTGAGGTGATCGACATATGGTTCCCCCTATCGCGGGCATTGAAGGGTCAATGCCATCGCGCCGGTCGCATGTCCCCTCCATCCATCGGGACAGGCGGACCGGCAGATTGAAGACAATCGGCTACGACTGCGCCGCCTTACGACTCGATGCCGCGATGCCAGCGCAAGAGATGGCTGTTCAGCCGGTTGACGCCGAGATCGATGGCAAGGCCGAGCAGGCCGATGGCGATCATCCCGGCAATCACCTTGTCCGACCACATATATTCGCGGGCTTCCAATATCCGGTATCCGAGCCCGCTGTTGACCGCGATCATCTCGGCGACGATGACGACGATGAAGGCCGTGCCGATGCCGATGCGCATGCCGGTGAGAATATAGGGCGTGGCGGCGGGCAGGATGACCCGCCGGAACAGCGTGAGCCTGTCCGCGCCCAGATTGGTGGCCGCCCGCACATAGATGCTGTCGACGTTGCGCACGCCGCTGATCGTGTTGATCAGCACCGGAAAGAAGGCGCCGATGGCGATCAGGAAGATGGCCGGCGGGTTTCCGAGGCCGAACCAGAGGATCGCCAGCGGAATATAGGCGATCGGCGGGATCGGCCGCAGGAACTGGATGACCGGGTTCAGATAGCGCTCGATGGTGCGGTCCGTGCCCATCAGCAGCCCCAGCGGCAGCGCCAGGCTCGCGCCGACGACAAAGCCGAGGACCACGCGCTGGAGGCTTGCCAGCAGGTCGCCCAGAAGCTCGCTCGACATGATCCAGGCGCCGAAGCCGCCCGCCTCCTGAAGCGTCTGCTCCGGCAGCAGATAGAGCCAGAGCCGCTCCAGGATCGCGACCGGGGACGGCAGGATCTCCGGCCTGACGAGGCCGAAGATCGAGATCAATTGCCAGAGAACCAGCAGGACGACCGGAACGGCCAGATTCTGAAACAGCCGCTTCATCATTTCAGGGCGCTTTCCAGAAGGTCGGTCTTGACCCAGTCGGTTGCCTTGGGCGGATTGGTGAGCTTGCCGACGCCGTATTTCACCATCAGGTCGGTGGTGATCTGCACATGCTCGGGCGTGATCTCATAGCTGTAGGGCGAGTTGCCGATGGCGTCCTTGAAGTCCTGCGGCGTGATCTGGCCCTTGAACATGTCGTTGATGACGTATTTCTCCGCGAGATCCGGCTTGTCGATGAAGGTCTTGGTCGCCTCGACGAAAAGCTTCATGGTGCGTTCGGCCACATCGCCCTTCTTGTAGAATTCTTCCGAGAAGACCAGCGAACGCACGGGCATGCCGATCGGCGTGTCGTAGGGCTTGACGATCTCGACGCCGAAGGCCTTGTTGATCGCCTGGCTTGCCTGCGGCTCCGACTGGCTCATGGCGTCGATATCGCCGGCCATCAGCGCCTGGTTGAGATCGGCATAGGCCATGTAGAGGATCTGCACGTCCTTGCCGGGCTTTTCCGACCAGGTGAGGCCGGCCTTGTCGAGTTCGGCCAAAAGCAGCAGCTCCTGGGCGCCGCCGCGGGCAACGCCGACCTTCTTGCCCTTGAAGCCGGCGATCGAGGTGATGCCGGATTTGGTTCCCGCCACGATGCGGGCGCCGCCCTTGGCGAAACCGGCGACGGCATAGATCGGCACGCCCTTGGCGCGGCCGGCAATGGCGGCATCGACGGCGCTTGCGGCGACATCCACCTCGCCGGCGACGATGGCCGGCAGGATGTCGATGCCCTTGGCGAAGAAGCGCTCCTCGATCTCCAGATTGTATTTCGGAGCCAGCTCCTTCATGTAGGATATCGCACCGTAATGGGCGAATTTGAGATTGCCGAGGCGGACCTTGTCGGCGGCGTTCACGGATGTTGCGGCCAAAATGGCAACGGCGGCCAGCAGCAGCCGGCGCTTCAAACTCTTCATGTTTTCCTCCCAAAAACAGCGATCCACAACGGATCGGCAATATCGGAGCAAGGGATATGCCAGATGCCGCAAGGACGGAGACAAACCGGATGTCTGGCGTCTCATTTCCGGCTAACCTACGACAAAATCTGAGATCTTCGACATAGCGCAACGACCGCCATCCTTCATCTGCGGGCAGACGGGCATTCGCTTGCGATCAGCCATCAGGCAAGAAATTGCCAGGCCACCCTCTTCGCGGAGCAATTTCCTGCCTAACATTACAGTTGCATT
>JASGEG010000055.1:0-2704 GCA_047606605.1 Rhizobium sp. | reverse complement strand
ATCATATTGATTTTTGTGAATAAATTTTCTTTCGTGACACTTTTGTAAAGCATAGGTTTACCTTGAGCTGTTTCCATTTTTCCGTGACCATCGGTCATGGAAAGCAGTGGACACAGAAAGAGAGACCTCATGCACGACGACATGCAAAAGCAGTTGCAGGGCTATGGGCTGACCACGGCGCAGATCTTCTACCGTCTGCCCGATCATCCTCAATTTCTACAGACCTATATCTGGCAGGATTACGATCTCGCCCCGAACTTCCCGGAGATGCGCGGCTTCCTCAAGTTCTGGCAGGAAAAGCTGGATGGCCCCTTGCATTCGGTGCGCTATGTTCACCGGAAGCTGATCTCGGCAACCGAATGGCGGGCTCTGAAGGGAGAGTTCATCCTACATTAGTCCGGCTTGGCAGAAGGATCAGACATGCGCCTCGCCATGGGTAAAATCGCCGTCATCCGGCCCGCGATGTAACGCGCCATAAAGAATGACGGCGTAGAACACGGCCACTATCAAGATCACCGGCCAACCGGGGATCGGTCCGAGCGCGGCGTTGTCGGCAATATAGCTCCACGAATGCGCCAACTCCTGCGACGTCCCCTCCGTTTGCAGCTTCGGCGTCGAGATCTTCAGTATCCAGGCCAACAGCAGGATCGCGTACATCCAGCAATAATTCCGCCGCAGGCGCCGCTGCATCGCGTCAAAATAGTTGAGCAGAAACCGCGGCGCGCGAAGGCTTTTGGCGATCGATGCCGCCCAATCGGGATTGAGATCGGCTTCCGGTGCCAGAATCTGTGCAAAATAGCTGCGTTCCAGTTGCCGTATCCGCGCACGATAGACATCGAAGAAACGATAGCGCCGCGCCTCGATCGTCAGCAGCAACGTGATCAGCATCATGCCGAACAGCAACACGCCATGATGCGACGTCGGTGTCGACAGCGAGACGGAAAGCAATGCCGCAACGACGGTGATCGCCCAGTTCGAGGTGCGGTCGATGCGATCGCGCCAACTGGTCATTCGCCCAAGCTCCCCGCGGTAATAGTGGTTCAACGTATTGGTGATCTCCCCCGTCGTCGCTGGCATGGGCGGCGGCTTCCGATCCGCGGCGCTGCCCAGGAGATGGGATGTCGTGAGCTCGGTGGCCATGGTTTTTTCCTCCTTTTTTCTTTTTTCGCGCAACGGGCTTATGGCCTGCCCCTGCTGAGAGCGAATATTTTGCTCCTTCAACGCAGCCATTGCAAAAGCCTTTCAAGCACCGTAATGCCTCCCTGACGAACGAAGGATTGATGGCTCATGGCAAAGAAGAAGATCGACGAAGACGCGCTGGCGGAAGCTTACAATCGCGCGCTGGCCCTGGAAAAAGCCGGCGATGTCGACGCCGCCGTCAAGGCCTATGAGGAAGTGCTGGCGATCGACCCCGAGGACCACGGCGGCGCGGCCGTGCGCATCGCATCCATGGGCCGCGGCGAGACGCCGGTAAAGGCGCCGGACGCCTATGTCGAGACGCTGTTCGACCAGCATGCGGAAGTTTTCGAGGACGTGCTCGTCGAGCAGCTCGGCTATCATGTCCCGGTTCTCGTGCGCCAGCGGCTGCAGGCGCTCGGCCTTGGTCCGTTCAAGCGCATGCTCGATCTCGGCTGCGGCACCGGGCTGACCGGCGGCACGCTGCGCGATATCGTCGAGGACATCACCGGCATCGACATTTCCGAAAACATGGTCGAAGTCGCCCATGAGAAGGACATTTACGAAACCCTGTTCGTCGCCGAAGTCGAGGATTTCCTCGACGACAATGACGAAGAGCCCTTCGACCTGATCACCGCGACCGACGTTCTGCCCTATCTCGGCGCGCTGGAGCCGCTTTTCTTCGGCGCCGCCGAAAACATGACGCCGGGCGGCCTTTTCATCTTTTCCTCAGAGACCCTGCCCGAAGCGACACTGGCCGGCCGCTCCTACATGGTCGGCCCGCACCAGCGCTTCGCCCATGCGGAAGCCTATGTGCGCGAGCGTCTGACGGCGACCGGCTTCGAGCTCGTTGAAATCACCGACATCAATGTTCGCATGGAAGACGGACAGCCGACACCCGGCCATCTGATCATCGCGCGGCGCCTTGCCGACTGACGAGACGATGCGGCGTAACGGTTATCCGACCGGATAGCCGTTCCTTGCCTGAAAATGAGTGCGCTGTTACTTGAGCATCCCGTCAAGTTTCGAGACTTGACCCCGATGCAGGAAAGGTCGCCGCATGTCGCTCATCCTCTATCAGCATCCCCTCGCCTCCTTCTGCCATAAGGTTCTGATCGCGCTCTACGAGAACGGCACGACCTTCGAGAGCCGGATCATCGATCTCGGCAACGAGGAATCGCGCGCCTCGCTGCTGCGCCTCTGGCCGATCGGCAAGTTCCCGGTCCTGCGCGACGAGGCGCTCGACAGCACGGTTCCCGAGACCAGCATCATCATCGAATATCTCGACCGGCATTATCCCGGCCCGACGCCGCTTCTGCCGCCCGATCCGACCGATGCGCTCTGCGTCCGGCTTTGGGACCGCTTCTTCGACCACTATGTGCAGGAGCCGATGCAGACGATCGTCGCCGATATACGGCGGCCGGATGGTGAACACGATCCTCGATCCGTGGCGGAAGCACAGGCATTGCTGGGCACCGCCTATGGGATGATCGAGCAGCAATTGGGCGAAAAGCTCTGGATCGCCGGT
>JASGEG010000054.1:0-14263 GCA_047606605.1 Rhizobium sp. | reverse complement strand
TGTTCAGCACGGCATGGTCGCCGATATGGGTGCAATCGAACTCACATATATCGGTCGTGTTGATCCAGGTGCCGCTGCCGATCCTGGTGCCGAAGGGGCGCAGCAGCCAGGGCAGGAAGGGCGTGCCGCGCAGATAGTCGAGCAGCATCTTGCTGGCGAGCCCGCCATAGAAGACCGCGACGGCCTCGGTGCGCATCGCCCACCAGGACCACATGGGCCGGTTCATCGGCTTATAGGTGCCGATCAGGGTCCATTTGAAGGCGACGGCCACGAGATACAGGATGCCGGAAGTCGCCAGCCCAGTCGCCATCAGCATCCAGAACAGCCGGCCCCAGGCGCCGTCGTCGATCGCGCTTGCCAGGAGGTCGGAGGTTGCCAGCGCCATGACGATGAGGATTGCCGTCGGCAGCGAGGTGTGCATGGCCTCGAAGGCGATGCGCACGAGGCGCATGCGCAGCGGCGGCGCATAGGTGCTGGTGGCGGCGGCCTCCAGCCTTTCGCGCGTCGGAAACTGGAAGGCCGGACTGCCGCACCAGGTTTCGCCTGCCTTGACATGCAGGCTGTCGGGCAGGCGCGTCTTGATGCCGACCAGCGCATCGTTCTCGATCACCGCGCCCTGGGAGATCACCGAGGAATTGCCGAAGAAGCAGCGGTCGCCGGTCTTCAGGCGCTTGAGGATCATCCAACCGTTCTGGATCTCCTCGTCGCCGAAGATGGTCTCGTCGCCGATGAAATTGTCACGGCCCATCTCGATCAGGTCGTAGCGGCCGGCGAAGTTCGCCGAGATTTCCGTGCCCTTGCCGATCTTGGCCCCCATCAGGCGATACCAGTTGCGCATGAAGACGGTGGCGTAGAGCGAGTTCAGCGTTTCCAGCATGGCCTCGGTGGTCAGGCCGACGACCCATTTGCGGAAATAGAGATTGCCGAAGATGGAGTAGCGGCCCGGTACGACGCGGGGCAGCAGCACCCAGCGCAGCACGACGACGACGGCCATCGACACGACGATCAGCACCAGCGCGGCGGGCCAGGAGAGCGCCGAGATCATCCACCAGGACAAGGGCTCGTCGCTGTCCGGCGACAGCATCTTCTGCACGGCGGAGAACAGGAAGAAGGCCGGGAAGATCGGCAGCAGGCCGACGACGAGGCTGAGATTGTAGGCGGCGAAATAGCTCGCGAACTGGAACACGCGTCCGGCGGTCCCCAGCTCCGGATGGGCCGGCACCTCGGCAGGCTCGGCTTCGCCCGTCTGGCGGGCCGGCGAGCCGTCCCAGCGCGTATGGGCCGGGACATGCGTGCCGGCGGCAATCGCCGTGAGGTCGCCGATGACGGCGCCGTCGCCGATCGTGACGTTGTGACCGATGACGCTGCCATTACCGATCTGCACGTTGTCGCCGATGTCGATGGTGCCGACATGGATCTGGTTGCCGATGACCTCGACATTGGCAAGCTTCAGCTTGACGCCGAGGCTCGAGCGGGCGCCGATGCGCACCAGGTCGATCGCGCCTTCCTCGAACTCGTCGATCATCGCATCCTTGCCGACCTTGGCGCCCAATGCGCGCATATAGACGCGCATCAGCGGCGAACCCTTGAGGAATTTCGGCGCAGTGAGCTGGACGATGCGCTGCATCAGCCAGATGCGGAAATAATAGGTGCCCCACAGAGGATAGACGCCGGGGCGGGTGCGGCCGATGACGAGCCATTTCAGCGCGACGACCATCAGCTTTTCGCCGAGGTTGAGGCCGATATAGATACCGCCGAGGATGAGCAGCTCATCCCACATCGGCATGCCGTCGTCGATGAGCAGGATGGAGGCCAGCAGCAGGCCGATCCATTGCAATGTGGCGAGCGCGATGATGAAAGGCAGCACGACGGCCTGGGCAAGACCGCAGAAGAAGCGGCGGCGCAGCGGAACCGGCTCGAAATCGATGCGCTCCTGCCCGGCGGCTTGCTCGGCATTCGCCTCCAGGATCGCCGCGATGCCCCTCAGGGTGCGGCCGGCATAGACGTCGCGCAAGGCGATGCCGGCCAGAAGCGGGATCTTGCGGACTTCGGACACGAAACGGGCCGCCAGCATGGAATGGCCGCCGAGTTCGGTGAAGAAATCGGCGTCGAAGCCGATGGCACGCAGGCGGAACACTTCGCTTGCCGCTTTCAGCAGCTGGGCCTCGGTCCATGTGCGGGGCTGCTCCTGGACCTGGGCCGGCTGATCGTTTGCCAGCGGGATCGCGGCAAGCGTCTTGCGGTCGATCTTGCCGGAGGCGAGCCGCGGCAGCGACACATGGCTCTGCCAGGCGGCGGGGACCATGTAGGGCGGCAGCTTGGTCGCGATGGCGGCACGCGCCTTGTCACGGTCGAAGGCGTTCCCTGCCGTGACGACATGGGCGACGAGCATCTCCTCGCCCTCGGGCGTGCGATGCACCACCACCGAGGCGGCCTTCACCTCGGCAAGCTCGCCGACGACGGTTTCGATCTCGCCCAGCTCGATGCGATAGCCGCGGATCTTGACCTGATCGTCGATGCGGCCAAGGAAATGCAGTTGCCCTTCTTCGTCCATCAGCACGGCATCGCCGCTGCGGTAAAGCACCGGGTCGCCATGCAAGGCAAAGGGGTTGGCGACGAACTTGGCGGTGGTGAGCTGCGGCAGGTTCCTGTATCCGGCTGCCACGCCCGGCCCGCCGATCAGCAGTTCGCCGGCATCGCCGCGCGCAACCAGCGCGAGATTCTCGTCGACGACATAGGCCGTGGTGTTGGCGATCGGAGCGCCGATGGTGATCGGCCGCGACGGGTCGAGTTCGGCATAGGTCGCCACGACGGTCGTTTCCGTCGGACCATAGGTGTTGATCAGGCGCCGGCCCGGCCGCGCAAAGCGGCTGACGATCGCCGGCGGGCATGCCTCGCCGCCGACGATGATGATGCGCAGGCTTTCGACGTCGCGCTCCAGCATGGTGAGGAGCGTCGGCACGGTGTCGATTGCCGTGATCTTCTCCGCTTCCAGCACGTCGGCGAGCCGGTCGAGTTCGGCCATGACCGACGCCGTCGCCACCTTGAGGGTCGCGCCGACCAGATAGGGCACGAAGATTTCCTCGAGCGACAGGTCGAAGGCGACCGATGCCTGCTGAAGAACCACATCCGAGCCGTCAAGCCCGATCGCCTCGTTGCCCGCCCGCAGATAGTGGCAGATGTTGCGATGCGAAATCACAATCCCCTTCGGCTTGCCGGTGGAGCCGGACGTGTAGATCGCATAGGCGGGGTCGGCATGGGTCGCAGGACGCGGGGTAGTATTCGTGTTGTCTTCCGCAAGCAGCGTCGGAAGAAGAAGGGTCTGGCCGTCGAAGCCAGGGGCGAGCGCCGCTATTTCGCCATGGGTCAGCAGCCACCGCGCGCCGCAATCGGCAAGGCTGGTGGCGATGCGCTCGGCGGGTGCCGCCGCATCGAAGGGAACATAGGCCGCGCCCGCCTTGAGGATGGCCAGCAGCGCGACGTGGAGCTCCAGCGAGCGTTGAAACCAGAGGCCGACGAAGTCGCCGGGGCCGATGCCTCGGCGGCTGAGCGCGCGGGCGGCCTCGTCGGACAACCGGTCGAGCTCGGCATAGGTCATCGCCTGGTCGGTTCCGATCAGGGCAAGCGCCGTCTTGTCGGGGCTGCGGGCGGCCGTCGCCTTGAATATGTCCACCAGCGTCTCGTCGCGGATGAGGTCGGGCCGCATGGCGCCGGAGAATAGGGAGAGGCTGGCATTGGAGGCAATCGACGACATCTGGATAGTCATGGTAACTTCTGCGAATCTGGTGGTGGCACAATTGGTGCGCGATCTACCGATGCTTATATACCTTTCAATTTGCAGCTCTCTTACGGGCGATGTCAGCGAATTGTAATGTTGGGACGGCTATGCTTGAGCCGCTGCGGGTCAGGCCCGCATGCAGCCTCGAAGGAAGGATGAACAGCATTGCGCATATTCGGGCAAAGAGCCGACTGGCCCCGCCGGTTGTCCGTTATCTTGATGACGGCTTTGCTGAGTTGCCTGGGCATGGATGCGTCGGCCCGTTCACACAGCACTGTCCTGGTGGACGATGCAGGTCCGCTGCGGCCGCTGCATGACATCTACGCCGTCGTCGCCCGCGAAATGCCGGGGCGTGTGCTGCGAATCAAGCGGGTGCGCCGCGCCGGGCATCCGGCCTATGCCGTGCGCGTGCTGAAGCCCGATGGCAAGCGCGGCGACATCGTGCTCGACGGATCGACGCTTGCCGTGCTCGAAAGACGCTGACGATGCGTATCCTGATTGCCGAGGACGAGCCCAGCATCGTCGCCGACATGCGCCGCTGCCTTGAGGACCAGCACTATATCGTCTCCAGCGTGAGCGACGGCGAAGAGGCCTGGTATCGCGGCGACATCGAACATTTCGACCTGGTGATCCTCGATCTCGGGCTTCCGAAGCTCGATGGGCTGACGGTGCTGCGGCGCTGGCGCGCCGAGCGGCGCAGCATGCCGGTGATCATCTTGACGGCCCGCGACGGCTGGCGCGACAAGGTGGACGGCATGGATGCCGGCGCCGACGATTACCTCACCAAGCCCTTCCGCATGGAAGAGCTTCTGGCGCGGGTGCGCGCCCTGATGCGGCGCGCGGCCGGCCAGTCCTCTCCCATTCTCTCCAACGGCGTGCTGGAACTCGACACCCGCCAGCGCACGGTCTCGTTTCGCGGCCAGCCGGTGCAGGTCACCGCCCTCGAATACCGGCTGCTGGCCTATCTCATGCACAATGCCGGCACTGTCCTGTCGCGATCACAGATCGCCGACAGCATCTATGACGAGGAGACGGAGCTTCTGTCGAACGCCCTCGAAGTCGTCGTCGCGCGGCTGCGGCGCAAGTTCGACGGCACCGTGATCGAGACCCGCCGCGGCCAGGGCTACATCATTCCGCGCGAGGCGCCGCCGTCATGACGCCATTCTCGCTGCGGGGGCGGCTGTTGCTGGGATCGGCGGTGGCGATCGTCGTTGCCACCTTCCTCGCCGGCGTCGGCATCAACGCCATTTCCGGGCTTGCGGTACGGGCCTTGGCGCTATCGGAGATCGACGAGGAATTGCGTGTGCTTCTGGCCGCTGTCGATATCAACGCGTCCAACCAGCTTTTCCTCGACGACACGCCGACGGACCCGCGCTTCGGCGTTCCCAATGGCGGCTTTTATTGGCAGGTCGGCCGCAACGGAACCGTGGAATTGCGCTCGCAATCGCTCTGGGAGCAGAACCTGCCCTGGCTTCGCTCCCGCCCGCGCGATGCGGGGCGGGCAACGGATATGACCGGTCCGAACGGCAGCCATCTTCTCGCCGTCGAGCGGTCGGTGTCCATCCCCTCGGCAACCGGCGACCAGATCGTCGATATCGTCATGGCGCTCGACAATAGCGAGCTTGCGCCGGCGCGCTGGCGCTTCTTCTATGCCATGGCGCCGTCCCTCGGCGTGCTGTCGGTCGCCCTGATCGGGGCGGTCGTGGTGTTCCTGCGTTATGGGCTGCGGCCGTTGCATGACCTGCGCAATGCGTTGATGGCGGTGCAGGAGCGATCCGCGCGGCAGATTACCGGCCAGTTCCCGCATGAAGTTCAGCCGCTGGTCGACGACTTGAATGGCCTGCTGGCGTCGCGTGAGACGCAGCTGGCGCAGGCCCGCGCCCGTGCCGGCGATCTGGCGCATGGCCTCAAGACCCCGCTGGCGGCTCTCGAAGCGACGGCGCGCACGCTGGCCGAAGAGGGCATGTCGGAGCGGGCGTCGGCGATCCGAACCGAGATCGGCCGGATGGAGGCGCAGATCAAGCGCACGCTGGCGCAAACCCGCGCCAGCCTCGCGGCCGCTCATACGGTCGGTGCCCTGGATGCCAGTGCTGATCTCAAGAAGATCATTTCCGTCATGCAGCGCCTGTCGGCCGACCGGGACATCGAGTTCAAGCTCATCGCACCGCCCGAAATGTGGCTGGCAATCGACGAGGCGGATTTCGCCGATATCACCGGCAATCTGATCGACAATGCCAGGAAGTGGGCGAAGGGAAAGGTCAAGGTCCGACTGTCGGTATCGCCGGTACATGACGGTGTGGAGCTGCTCATCGATGACGATGGACCCGGCCTGCCGGAAGATACCGAAAAAGCCTTCATCCGCCGTGGACGGCGGCTGGACGAGAGCATTGCCGGAACCGGCTTCGGTCTCGCGATCGCCAAGGACCTGGTGGAGGCCTATGACGGTAAGCTGACGCTGACCCGCTCGGGTCTCGGCGGATTGTCCGTCACCGTCAGCCTGCCGGCGCGGCTCGTCAAGGACAGGCAGACGGCGCCGGACGCTTAGAGCATGTCGCGCAAAACTGTGCGGCGGTTTTGCGAGAATGACATGCGTAAAATCAAAGACCTAAAGTGCCGGAAGCGAATCTGAAAGATCGCGACGCGCTTTAGGCCATCGCACGCCGCAGCCATCCGGATTTTGCCGGCATAGCTGCGGCATCCGGCCGGGCCGGCTTGTCTTCAGGCGGTCAGGCCGCCGCAGGTCTCCGACATCAGTGCGCGGACCCAGCGATGGCCGGGGTCCTGATGGGTTCGCTCGTGCCAGACGGCGAGCTTGGTGAAGCCGGGAATGTCGACCGGCGGCTCGCACATGGCAAGGCCGGCGGCGTCCGCCACCAGCCGGCGCGGCACGACGGCGATAAGATCGGTCGTACGCAGGACTTCGGCGAGCACCAGAAAGCTGGTAAGGGTGAGCACGACCCGCCGCTCGCGTCCAATCTTCGTCAAGGCATCATCCGTCACGCCCCAGAAGCGTTCGCCGGCATAGGAGACAAGCGCGTGATCCAGGGCGCAGAAGCGCTCGACGGAAAGAGCGCCTGCTGCGATATCGGGATGATCGGCGCGCATGGCGCAGACATAGCTTTCATCGAAGAGCCGGCGTGCATGCAGGTCCGGCAGTGCCGTTTCGGGTGTCATCAGCGCGAGATCGAGATCGCCGCGCTCGAATTGCGTCTGAATGCGGTCGTCCTCGACCGGGCGCACGGCAACCCGAATGCCCGGTGCCTGCGCACGCAGCGCGACCAGAAACGGCACGACAACGGCCCGAAGCGCATAGTCGGTCGCAGCAAGCGATACCGTGAATTCGGCCGTCGCCGGATCGAATGCGGCGGGCCGGAGCAGGATCTCCACATCGCCGAGGATCTGCTTGACGGGACCTGCCAATTGCGCGGCCCTGAGCGTCGGTACGATGCCGCGCTGCGTGCGCACGAAAAGCGGATCGTCGAAGCTTTCGCGCAGCCGCGTCAGCATGCCGCTCACAGCCGGCTGCGTCAGGCCGAGCCGTTCGGCCGCCCGCGTCACGCTGCGTTCGTCCAGCAACGCATCGAGCGCCTTCAGCAGATTGAGATCGAGTGCCCTGATATCTCGCATTCTTATGGCTGTGATCCAGAATCCTAATTTGCCTTATGTCTGCACAGGCGCGATGTAAAGGCAAGACCAATGCCGGCTGCTGCGGGCTCGGGCGTCATCGACAAGGAGACATATGCAAATGAACGAGATCATCTGGCCCGAGGGATATATCCCCGGCTTCAGCGATAATTTCTGCTCCAACGAGGTCATCGTCGCCGGGCTCGCCGCCGCCGATGTCTGGCCGTTCCTGAGCAATGCGCCCCTGTGGCCGAGCTATTATGCCAATTCGGCGAATATCCGCTTCCACAATGGCGGGGGGCCGGAACTGGAAGGGGGCGCGCGTTTTTATTTCGAGACCTTCGGTTTCCCGGTGGAGGCGCAGGTGGTCGAATACGTGCCGCCGGCGGATGGCAAGCCTGGCCGCGTGGCCTGGCATGGCTGGGCGGGAGAAGGCGATACCCGGCTCGATGTCCATCATGCCTGGCTGATCGAGGATCTGTCCGGCGGGCGGGTCCGCATCCTCACGCAGGAAACCCAGAACGGCAAGCCGGCCCTGGAGCTCGCCAGGGCCAAGCCCAATCCGATGATCAACGGGCATCAGGACTGGCTGGACGGTCTGGTCGCCGCCGCACAGGGCAAGACGGCCTAGCGGCGGCCATCCCGTTGCAGCCGCGATGCAGGCAAAGTGATGGGGCGACGATAATGCCGTCGCCCGGTCATCTCATTTCCAGCCCTTGCGATCCGCCGTCCTGGTGACGAGGGATGCATAATCGCCGGCGATCGTGTCCAGTGTCTTCACGAGATCGGAGCCGGCTCCGCCGAGACGGGCAACATAATCTTCCCCGTTCTTCGACGTCTTCCACTCATTGCCGATGAAACGCGCCGTTGCCTTACCGGCGGTGGAGACTTCCGGTTTCGGTGCTTCGAACGATGAGGCGGTGCGCTTCAGGCCGTCGAGGAAATCGTCATCGTCGAGGCCGCTATAGGGTTTGCCGTCGGCGCTTGTCACATTCAGGAAGATCTGCTCGTCGCCAAATGCGGTATATCCGCCGCCCAGGCCCTTCTTCGTTGCTTCCGCCTTTTCGAAGAAATTCTGGGCGACCGTGGCATTGAGGCTGTCCTTCGGAAACTGCACGATCACGAAGCCGGTCTTTCCGGTGGTGTCGCCCAGCCGCGAGACGAGGACGCTTTCCTGATGGAATATGTAGCCGAAGGAGCCCGCCAGGCGGTCGGCCGTCGCGTCGTCCAGCTTGCCCTGGGTTTGAAGCGAAGCATTGGTCTTGAGAAGATAGCCGCCGGGCGTGACCTCGGTTTCCAGAGCCGCGGGATCGATGCCGTTGGCCTTTACGATCTTCGGGACGATGTCGGACAGGACCTCGGCTGAAAACTCCGCCCGGTCGGCATAGCTGGCCTTTGCCAGCCCGGGCAGTTCGAAGCCGGCAGATGGCGTTGCCTCATAGGACAGGAGAACCTGTTCGCTGGCATAGGCTGTTGCCTGCAGGGCAAATGGAAGAAGGGCGGCCAGGAATGCCGCTCTGAGCGCATTGTTCGGCAAAGATCTTTTTGCGCGTAATGATTTGTTTTTCATTGATAATATTCCCAATGACCGCGAGTTTCATTGAAAGAATACTAAATCCATAAAAATTATGTGCAAAGACGCTGGTTTGCGATCGAACCAGCGTCCGTAGCAATTCATTCCAAATGGCGCCAACGCTGCAATCCATCCTAAGGCCGAATTGCCGCAGCCCCGGCCGGCGGATCGCGCCGGTCTCGAGGATGACTTGGCGACGCCCCTATATTTGCCCGATGCCGCTCAGGCCTATCGCCGCACCGGCAGCCAGGACCAGCAGCGGGTGAATGCGCGTCGTCGTCATTGCCAGCGCGGTGACGGCGACGATGACGGCCAATATCCACTCCTGCGCCGATGCCTCGGTGATGACGGCGGCGCTGGCGATGACGAGGCCCGCCGTCATCGGCGTGAGACCGGCCTGCACGATGCGGCGCCAGGGGCGGTCCTTGAAGCGTTCCCAGAGATGCAGGGCGATCCCGGTCAGCAGCGAGGAGGGGCCGAATTTCGCGATCGACGTCACCAGCACGCCGGCGCCGCCGGCGACATGCCAGCCGACCAGCGGAACGACCATCATGTTCGGGCCGGGTGCCGCCTGGGCGAGGGCGAACAAGGCGCCGAACTGCTGCGCCGACATCCAGTGATGGATATCGACGACCTGCCGCTGCATTTCCGGCAGGATAGTATTGCCGCCGCCGAAGGCCAGCAGCGACAGCTGGGTGAAGATTATGGTGAGAGCGATAAGCGTCGCCATCATGATTGCATCCTCCAGGTCAAGAGGATGCTCAGCGGTGCCAGCACGAGCATCGTCGGCAACAAGGGCAGCCGCAGCACCGCGATGGCGACGAAGCAAAGCGCGGCGATGGCAACCGCGACCGGCTTGCGGCGCAGCGGCAGCGCGATCTTGATCGCCATGGAAACCAGAAGGCCCGCGGCGGCGGCGGCCAGCCCGGCGAAAAGATGCCGGACATGCGGATCGTCGTAAAAGTGGTCGTAGAGCATGCCGAGCGCAATGACGATGATGGTCGGCGCGGCGATCAGCCCGAGAAGAGCCGCGAAGGCGCCGGCGACGCCGCGAAATTTGAGGCCGATGGCGACCGACATATTGATGATGTTGCCGCCCGGCAGAAACTGACAGAGGCCGAGAAGGTCGGTGAATTCCTCGCCGCTCAACCAGCGGCGTTCCTCGACCACCATGCGCCGGGCCAGCGGCAGGACGCCGCCAAATCCGATGAGGCCGAGGAACAGGAAGCCGGTGAACAGTTCTGCCGAGGTCGGGGCCTCGCGCTCGACCACATCGGGCGGAGCAGAAATTGCCATGATCTATCCTGCACTTTCTTCGTCTTTGAATGATGGTTGAAGGATAGACGATGCAGAGATCAACGTCCAATATATGGATGATGCATAATCCATATGCTATGAATATGGGTATGATCGAACTTCGCCACTTGCGCTATGCCGTCGCCGTTGCCGATGCGGGGCATATGACGCGCGCCGCCGCGCAGCTCGGCATCCAGCAACCGCCGCTCAGCCAGCAGATCCGCGCGCTGGAGGCCATGGTCGGCACGCCGTTGTTCCACCGCCTGCCGCGCGGGGTCTCATTGACCGCGGCCGGCCAGATCTTCGTGGAAAGAGCGCGCCTTATCCTCGCGGACGTGGATCTGGCGGTCGAGGCAACGCAGCGCTCGGCGCGCGGCGAACAGGGAAACCTTGCCGTCGGCTTCACCAGTTCGGCGGCGTTTCATCCGCTGGTGTCCTCGATGGTCCGCTCCCTCAAGCAATCGGCGCCCGGCGTGTCGCTCGTTCTGGAAGAAGCCAGCACCGGCGATCTGATCGAGGCCTTGCGGGCCGGACGTCTTGACGTGGCTTTCGTCCGTTCGCCGGTCGATGCCTCGGCGGGACTGATCATCGAACCCATTCTCGATGAGGAGATGCTGGTGGCGCTGCCCGATCAGCACCCGCTCGCGACCGGAACTGCGGCGCGACGCAAGCACGGCATATCGCCGCGCCGCATTCCGCTTCTCGCACTGGCAAACGAGACCTTCATCCTCTACCGCCGCCCGTCCGGCCCGGGTTTGTACGACAGCATCATTGCGGCCTGCCGTGCCGCCGGCTTCAGCCCGCGGATCGGCCAGGAGGCGCCGCGCATGCTGTCGACGCTGAGCCTCGTGGCTGCAAGCCTGGGAATCTCGATCCTGCCCGAATCCATGGCGCGGCTCGAAGCCGATGGCGTCGCCTATGTCCGGATCGAGACCTCGGCGGGCCTCATCGCTCCGCTGCATCTCGCCTATCGCGACGAGGCACCGTCCGGGGTTGTTCGGCGGCTGATCGAGAGCGTGCGGCAGCGCCGTTAAAATCGCGCCATGTTTCCGGCCGGAGGGCCCGCGCCCGCCGGCCGGAAATGTTCGAGGCCGGCGGCCTTTTTACTGCGCGCGCTTCAGCGCATCGGCCAGGATCGACACGATCTTTCCGATCTCGTCGGCCTCGATGATCAAGGGCGGCGACAGCGCGATGATATCGCCGGTGACGCGGATCAGCAGGCCCTTGCGGAAGCAATCGACGAAGACGTCGTAGGCGCGCGTGCCGGGAGCGCCGTCGCGCGGCGCAAGTTCGATCGCGCCGACCAGTCCGAGGTTGCGGATGTCGACCACATGCGGCAGGCCCTTCAGCGAATGCAGCGCTTCCTGCCAGGTTTCGGCAAGTGCTGCGCCGCGCGTCAGCAGGCCCTCTTCCGCGTAGATTTCCAGCGTGGCGATGCCGGCGGCGCTCGCGACAGGATGGCCGGAATAGGTATAGCCGTGGAAGAGCTCGATCTGGTTTTCCGGGCCGGTCATCAGCCCGTCGTACACCTTGCGGCTGGCAAAAACCGCGCCCATCGGGATTGCGCCGTTGGTCAGGCCCTTCGCGGTGGTGACGAGATCGGGTACGACGCCGAAATAATCGGTGGCGAAAGGCGTGCCCAGCCGGCCGAAACCGGTGATGACCTCGTCGAAGATCAGCAGGATGCCGTATTTGTCGGCGATGGCGCGCAGGCGCTCCAGATAGCCCTTCGGCGGCAGGATCACGCCTGCCGAACCGGACATGGGTTCGACGATGACGGCCGCGATGGTCTCGGCGCCATGCAATGCGACGAGACGCTCGAGATCCTCGGCGAGTTCGACCCCATGCTGCGGCAGCCCCTTGGAGAAGCCGTTATGCTCGATGTCGAGCGTATGGCGCATATGGTCGGCCGGAATCTGCGGAAAGACGCGGCGATTGTTGACGAGGCCGCCGACCGAGATGCCGCCGAATCCGACGCCGTGATAGCCCTTCTCGCGGCCGATGATGCGGGTGCGCGTGCCCTGACCGATGGCGCGCTGATAGGCGATGGCGATTTTCAGCGCGGTATCGACCGATTCGGAGCCGGAGCCGGTGAAGAAGATCCGGTCCAGCTTGGCGTCCGGCCCGCCGGGGGCGATCTTCGCCAGTTTCTCGGCAAAATCGAAGGCGATCGGATGGCCCATCTGGAAGGTCGGCGCGAAATCCATCTCCAGCAGCTGATGGGCGACGGCATCGGCGATGCGCTTGCGGCCGTGGCCGGCATTGACACACCACAGGCCGGAGGTTCCGTCCAGCACCTTGTTGCCGTCGACATCGGTGTAATACATCCCCTCGGCCGAGGCGAGCAGGCGCGGCGCCGCCTTGAATTGCCGGTTTGCCGTGAACGGCATCCAGAAATTTTCGAGGGAAGGCCGGTTGGACATGTTGATCTGGTCCATCGCTATATCTCCTTATGAGCGTGCGCGAAGTTTCAGGGATTTTCAAAATCCAACAAGTCCTTTTCTTTGCTCTCGCAACCTATTGATTTTTATCATAGCGAATCTGTATTGTTCGATATTCGCAACAGGTGAAACGCATCACATGACCATCGATATCGGCAATCGCCTGCGTCATCTACGGATGATGCACAATCTCTCGCAGCGCGAACTCGCCAAGCGGGCGGGCGTGACGAATTCGACGATCTCGCTGATCGAATCGAATTCGTCCAATCCCTCGGTCGGCGCGCTGAAGCGCATCCTCGACGGCATCCCCATCGGTCTGGCCGAATTCTTCGCCTTCGAGCCCGAGCGTCCGAGGCGGGCCTTCTATGCGGCGGAAGAGCTTGTGGAGATCGGCAAGGGCGCGATTTCCTACCGCCAGGTCGGCGAAAGCCTGTTTGGACGGAGCCTGCAAATGCTGCGGGAATGCTACCAGCCCGGCGCCGACACCGGCAAGGTGCCGCTCGTGCACGAGGGCGAGGAGGGAGGCATCGTCCTGTCGGGCCGGCTCGAGGTCACGGTCGATGACGAACGGCGCATTCTGGGGCCGGGCGATGCCTATTATTTCGAGAGCCGGCGGCCGCACCGGTTTCGCTGCGTCGGGCCTGTCCCTTGCGAAGTCATCAGCGCCTGCACGCCGCCGACCTTCTGATGACCGGGGCGGTTTCGGGGCCCGGCAAAGGCGATCAGACGCTTTTGGATTTGCGGGCAGCAGCGGATGGCCGTGCCCTATTCAGCGCCACGGCGGCGCGAATGAGCGCCTTCAACGCCTCTTCGTCGACCTTGTCGCCCTCGTGGATATCGATGGCGCGCCTTGTATTGCCTTCGAGACTGGAATTGAACAGGCCGGACGGGTCCTCCAGTGACGCACCCTTGGCGAAGGTCAATTTCACCACGGCCTTATAGGTCTCGCCGGTGCAGAGGATGCCGGCATGCGACCACACCGGAACGCCGCGCCACTTCCACTCCTCGACAACATCCGGGTCGGCTTGCGCGATGAGCGCGCGGACACGAGCGAGCGTCTCGCCCCGCCAGTCGCACAGTTCCCTGATCCTAGCATCGATCAGCAGGGAGGGAGAAACATCCCCGTCCTCGGAGCCGCTTTTCGTCATGGTCGCCATCCCCTTCCTCGCTCTCTTACATGCGTTCGCCCGGTAATCGGCTGGCTTGCTGCACCCAATCGACGAACTGGGTCTCGTCGAGCTGATCCGTCTCGCGGATGTTCAGATAGCGCGTCTGCGCGATCCTGGAGATGCCGGGCGGGACGGGATGCAACGATGCGCCGCGGAAGAAGGCTACCTTGACGTATTTCGCGAAGCAATGGATGCCGAGGAACCAGCCCTGGTCTTCCATGCCGTAGAGCGGCGAGTTCCATTTGACCGCCTTGCGCACCTTGGGGACGGCGCGCTCGATCAGCGCGTCGAGGCGGCGGCCGACATCGCTTTTCCAGCCCGGCATGGCCGCGATATAGGCCTGAACCGGGGCGTCGCCATAGGCCTTCGCGATCTGGGGATT
>JASGEG010000053.1:0-8113 GCA_047606605.1 Rhizobium sp. | reverse complement strand
GTTTTGCGTCGCTTGAAGCAAGGCTTGCCATGGAGAACTCTCTTCTTCAGGCCTTCATAGACTGGACGGGCAGGATCGGGCTCCATTACGAATTCCTTGCCAGCGGTTATGAGGCACAGATCTGGCGTGGTGGTTTCATCACCACGCTTTATCTCATCGTGCTGTTGATTCCGGTCAGCCTCGTGTTCGGCCTGATCTTCGCGGCCATGCTGACCTCCGGCCGCAAGCTGGTATCGGTGCCCGTGCGTGCCTTCATCGAGATCACCCGCAATACGCCGACGCTGGTGCAGCTCATGTTCAGCTTTCTGGTGCTGAACACGCTCGTCTCCAATGTTCTGGGCGGAGCGCAACATAATCCGCTCACCCCCTTCTTCTGGGTCGTGGCCGTGGTCGGCCTGCATGTCGCCGCGCTCCATGCCGACGCCATTCGCGCCGGCATCGAGGCCGTACCGGACCAGACGGTGGAGGCGGCGCGCGCCATCGGCTTCAACCGCCTGCAGATCCTGCGCTTCGTGTCCGTGCCGCTGGCCATCCGCGCCTCGCTGCCGGCCATCGTCAACAACCTGATCAATCTGGTGAAGCTGACCACCGTCGGCAATGCGATCGCGGTCAGCGAGATCACCTATGCCTCGATCATGGTCTGGACGCAGCGCGACAATGTCGTGGAACTGATGATCGTCATCCTGCTGTTCTTCAGCGCCATCAACCTGGCCGTTGCCCGCATCGGCCTTTGGGTCGAAAAGCGGCTGGCCGTGCCGGGATTCGGGGTGGGAACATGATCGGCGCAAAGGTCCTCCCGGCCTCGGTCCACAACCGACTGCCCTGGCTGTTCGCCGCGCTGGCCGCCATGATTGTCGTCTGGCTGCTGGCCGACCTGTCGCTGCTGAAAGTGCTGGTCGAGTGGCTGCCCTATCTCGGCAGCGGCTTTTTGATGAACATCCTGATCAGCCTGCTCGCCATGACGGGCGGTACGCTGGTGGGCGTCATCTTCGGCATTCTCGAACTCGCGCCGCTGAAGATCGTCCGCTATCCGGTCGTCTTTTACGTGCAGGTGTTCCGCAACGCGCCGCATCTCGTGCTGATCTTCGCAACCACCTACATCTTTCCCTTCGAGATCGTGGTGTTCGGTCATTACCTGCCCTTCCCCGACTGGCTGAAGGCGGTGATCGGGCTTGCCATCCCCGCCAGCGCCTATGTGGCCGAGATCACGCGCGGCGCCATCCAGTCGATCGCCACCACGCAATGGGAAGCCGCCAAGGGGCTTGGTTTCTCCCGGCTGCAGGCCCTGCGCTGGATCATCCTGCCGCAATGCGCCCGCCGCTCGCTGCCGCCCTGGATGAACCTCTTCTCCTCCATCACCATGGGGACGGCGCTCGCCTCGCTGGTGGGCGTCCATGAGCTGCTGCATGCCGCCACCGACGCCAGCACCGCCGTCCGCCGGCTGGATTTCACCGTGCTTGCCTATGTGGTTGTCATGTCGGCCTTCTTCGTTCTCTGCTATCCCATTTCCAGCCTGACGCGCCGCCTCGAGCGCCGCCTGAAAGCCTAAGGAGCCGGCATGAGCCAAGCTCAGACCAAACCGATCGTCGAACTGGCAGACGTGCACCTGTCCTTCGGCCCCACAGAGGTCCTGAAGGGGATCAACCTGCAGGTGGCGCGCGGGGAAACCGTCACCATCATCGGGCCGTCCGGATCGGGCAAATCGACGATCCTGCGCTGCATCAACGCGCTGGTGACGCCGCAATCCGGTCAGATCACCGTCAATGGCGCGCGCGTCGACCAGATGAGCAGCGAAGCCGAGAGGATCAAGCTGCGGCAGAAGATCGGCATCGTCTTCCAGCAGTACAATCTCTTCCCGCATCTGACGGTCATCGACAACATCACGCTGGCGCCGACCCGCATCCTCGGCATCGGCCGGGCGGAGGCGGAGCGTCACGCGAAGGATCTTCTGGCGCGCGTACGCCTGTCCGAAAAGGCACAGATGTACCCGGGCCAGCTTTCGGGCGGCCAGCAGCAGCGCGTGGCGATCGCCCGCGCGCTCGCCATGAAACCGGACCTCGTGCTGTTCGACGAAGTGACCTCCGCGCTCGATCCGGAAACGGTCGGCGAAGTGCTCGCCGTCATCCGCGATCTCGTCAAGGAAGGCATGACGAGCATTCTCGTGACGCATGAAATGCGTTTCGCCGAGGAGATCAGCGACACCGTCGTCTTCACCGAAAACGGGCTGATCGTCGACAAGGGCGCGCCGGAGGACATCTTCCAGAAATCCGCCAATCCGCGCATCCGCCGCTTCGTCAACGGGCTGGCGGGCGGGCGTGGTGCGCTGGAGGATGGCGAGGGCATCTGAAGGGATCGATCATGGACAAGCGCTTTCCGCTCACCACCGCCTTTGCCGAGGCCATCGTCACCAGCGAACCTCTGAAGGACGAAGCCGCCGTTCGGGCGGCACGCACGGCGATCGTCGATTGGCTGGCCTGCGCCTTCGGCGGCGCGCAGGACCGCACGACGCCTATCCTGCTCGAAACGCTGTCCGCCGGCAGCGGCAATGCGGTGATCATCGGGCAGGAACGGCGTACGGATGCCCTGACGGCCGCGCTGGTCAACGGCCATGCCGGACATGTGCTCGACTATGACGATGTCCATTCCAGCGTCCGCGGCCATCCGACCACGGTGGTCGTGCCGGCGCTGCTGGCGCTGGCCTCCGACGTCAGGATATCCGCCGACCGGCTGATCGCGGGCTATATCGTCGGGCTCGAAACCATGGCCCGCCTCGGGCTGTCGCTCGGCATGAAGCATTATGAAAATGGCTTCCATGCCACAGCGACGCTCGGCACGATCGGCGCGGCCGCCGCCGTCGCGCATGTGCTGCGATATTCGGTCGAAGAGACGGCCGTCGCGCTCGGGCTCGCCGCCACCCATTCCAGCGGATTGCGCCTGCAATTCGGCCACGACGCCAAGCCCTACCATGCCGGCATGGCGGCGCGCGCCGGCCTTCTTTCGGCCAGGCTCGCCAAGGCCGGCCTCGGCGGCGCCAGCGATTTCCTCGACAATCCCATCGGTTTCTTCTCCGCCTTCGCCTTTGGCGAAGAGCGCCCGCAGGCGGCGATTGAGAGCTGGGGGTCTCCCTGGCAGATCGTCTCGCCCGGGCTGACGCTCAAGGCTTTTCCCTGCTGCACGGCAAGCCACCCGGTCGCCATGATCGGCCTGCAACTGCATCAGGAAGGCCGGCGCGCCGATACCATCGACTCCGTGACCTTCACCTTCCCGCCGGGTGGCGATGCCGCGCTGGTGGTGACGAACCCGACCACCGGCATCGACGCGCGCTTCAGCCCCGAATATGTCTTCGCGGCCGCCCTGATCGACGGGATGCTGCGGATCGACCATTTCGGCGAAACGCCGGTGCGCGAGGATGTGATGGCGATCGCCCGCCGCGTGCGGCGCCGGCATGACGAGACCGCGCCGCGTATGTCTAACGATCCGAAGACGCGCTTCGTGATCGCCGATGTGCGGCTCGCCGATGGCGAACGGCTGACCCGTGACTTCAAGGGACTGCCCGGCCTCAGCGACCCCACCGGCAAATTCCGTGACGCCACGGGCAACCATCCGGCGGTTTCGGCCGTTCCCGAGCTTGCACGGACGATGCGGAGCGAGGATGATCTCCATCGCCTCATCGACGTGCTCGGCCAGCGTCTGACCTGATCCTTTCCAGCAATTCCAAGGCATGAAACCATGAGCAAGACCCGCAAGATCCATCTCGGCCTTTTCCTGCAGGGAGCCGGCCATCACGTTTCCGGCTGGCGCCATCCGGACGCGGAAGCCGGCAGCGAGAATTTCGACCTGCTGCGCCGCGTCGCGCAGATCGCGGAAGCGGCCAAGTTCGACATGCTGTTCCTGGCCGACGGCCTGACGAGCGGCGTCGATGCCCATCCCTCCATGATCGCGCGCTTCGAGCCGCTGACGCTGCTTGCCTCGCTCGCCATGGTCACCGAGAAGATCGGCCTCGCCGCCACAGCGTCGACCACCTATGGCGAGCCCTACCATCTCGCCCGCGCCTTCGCTTCGATCGACCATCTGAGCCATGGGCGCGCCGCCTGGAACATCGTCACGACCTCCTACGCGCGCACCGCCGCCAATTTCTCCAAGAGCCATCCGGAACATGACGAGCGCTATGCCGTCGCCGAAGAATTCGTCGATGTGGTGCGCGGCCTCTGGGATAGCTGGGACGACGATGCCTTCCCGAAGGACAAGGAAAGCGGCGTCTATGCCGATCCCTCCAAGGTGCATATGCTCGACCACCAGGGCAAATATTACACCGTCAAGGGGCCGCTCAACATTCCGCGCTCGCCGCAGGGCCATCCGGTCCTGATCCAGGCCGGTTCGTCCGGCCCCGGCCAGGATCTGGCCGCCCGCACTGCCGATATCGTCTTTACCGCACAGCAGAGTCTTGAAGAGGCGCAGGCCTTCTACAAGAGCCTGAAGGGCCGCGTCGCCGGCTTCGGGCGCGATCCCGACAGCGTCGCGGTCATGCCGGGCTTCCTGCCGGTCATCGGCAGGACTGCGGCCGAAGCCCGCGAAAAGCTCGATGTTCTGAACCGCTGGACGGACATCAAGAGCGCCATGCCGCTTCTTGAGGAGCGCATCGGCCATAGCCTCGCCGACTACGATCTCGACGGCCCGCTGCCGGATCTGCCGATCTCGGACCAGCTGCGCAGCCGCGCCGAATTGCTGACAGAACTCGCCCGCCGCGAGAAGCTGACCATCCGCGAGCTTGCCCTGCGCGTCGCCGCCGGCCGTGGCCACCATATCGTGCTCGGCACGCCGATCGAGATTGCCGAGCGCATGCAGCAATGGTTCGAAAACGGCGCCGCCGACGGCTTCAACGTCATGCC
The DNA here is from genome assembly GCA_047606605.1 of Rhizobium sp. Taxonomy (GTDB): domain Bacteria; phylum Pseudomonadota; class Alphaproteobacteria; order Rhizobiales; family Rhizobiaceae; genus Rhizobium. The sequence goes on along the minus strand of JASGEG010000053.1, from coordinate 3,224 downwards.
GCCCTTCTTCCCGGGCGGCCTTGAGGATTTCACCCGCGAAGTTGTGCCGATCCTGCAGGAAAAGGGCCTTTTCCGGACCGAATACGAGGGCGCGACGCTGCGCGATCATCTCGGCATTCCGCGCCCGGCACTTGGCTGAGGCCTCACATACAAAGACCGGGGCGCCGTAGGCGCCACCGGTCGTCATCATCGACAGGCTGAGAAAGCCCGCCTTCATTGCCGGAGGCGGGCTTGTCCGTTTTTGCCTCAGACCCGGGCCGGGTCCCTGCCGTTCAGATCCTGCGCAGCCGTCGCGCGGGCGACGATCCGGCCGACGAACAGCACCAGTATCGCGGCAGCCGTCAGGCAGGCGGCCAGGAAGAACATCGGCGCGATCGTGCTGCCGGTGCTGTCCTTGATCCACGGCACGACGTTCTGCGCGATGAAGCCGCCGAGATTGCCGATGGAGTTGATGGCCGCAAGCCCGGCAGCAGCCCCCGCGCCCTTCAGGAACCGCGACGGCAGGCTCCAGAAGACCGGCTGTCCGGCAAAGATGCCGGCGGCGGCCACGCAGAGGAAGGCGAACTGTATCGTGTGGTCCGGAATGATGGCCGAGAGCACCAGGCATGCCGCACCGACCAATGCGGGAATGACGATATAGGGCGTCTTCGAAGACGCCTTGTCGGCCATGGACGGCACCACGTAGAGGGCGATGGCGACCAGGGCCCAGGGGATGATATTGATGAAGCCGTTGGTGGTGTTGCTGACGCCAAAGCTCTTGACGATGGTCGGAAGCCAGTAGCTGAGACCATAGGCGGCGAGCGGAAAGCCGACATAGCACAAAGCCATCAGCAGGACGCGCGGGTTGATCAGCGCCCGGAAGCCGTCCGACGAATGCTGTTCCATGCCTTCGTTCTCGGTGGCGAGGCGCTGCTTGAGCCAGGCCTTTTCCTCCGGCTTAAGAAAGCCGGCCTTTTCCGGCAGGTCGGACAGATAGAAGAACGTCACGACGCCGGCGAGAATGGCGGGAACGCCGGTGATGATGAACACCCACTGCCATCCGGCATGGCCATAAAGGCCGTCAAGATCCAGCAACGCGCCGCCGATGGGCGCGCCGACCGCATTCGCCAATGCGCTGAAGATCATGAACAGGCCGACCATGGTGCCGCGATAGGCGCGGGGATACCAAAGCGTCAGAAGATAGAGAACGCCCGGAAAGAACCCCGCCTCGCAGGCACCGAGCAGGAAGCGCAGGATATAGAACATGGTCGGGTTCTGGGTATAGGCCAAGGCGACCGTGACGGCGCCCCAGGAAACCAGGATGCGCGCGAACCACTTGCTGGCGCCGAACCTGTCGAGAAGCAGATTGCTCGGCACTTCGAACAGGAAATAGCCGATGAAGAAAAGCGATGCGCCCAGACCATAGGCGTATTCACTCATGCCCAGCGCGTCCACCATCTGCAGCTTGGCGTAGCTGACATTCTGACGATCGATATAAGCGATCAGATAAAGGACACCCAGAAAAGGCATAAGCCTCCAAGAGATCTTGGAGATAAGCTGCTTTTCATCAACCACGTCGTTTCCTCCTGAAACTTGCATTCAACCACGTACATAGCGCAACGCGGCCTTTATCAATCCATAAGCGATCGGAAAAACAAGCCGCTCAACGCGAACCTTGCGGCCCTATCCACCAGCAATTGAAAAAAGCGACAAAGGCTGCGAAATGCTGCACCTGCACATTCCAATAGGTAGGCCCATCTGCCGAATATCCCTCATGAATTGCATAATGCTCGCATAGGGTTGACGATGACGGGCACAGCCGCAACATTGCGTTGCGAGCTGCCGATCCATTGCTGTTACGGGACGGCGGCTCCTCAGGTGAAAGCCGAGCGTCCTGCATGCGAAAGAATGGATATTTCCGAATTTTCGAAAACATGGCCATTTGTTTCAAACACGTGATCGAACATCAGCCAATTGCACCGCACATGCCCCAGTTTGGCCAGATTCGCTTACGAACCCTCGAAGGGTTGCTTGACGGTTCATCGGTCCGCGCGGGGCGCAAAGAAGAACAGTAGACGCAAGCGGCAAAGTATCGGGGAGTTGGCGCCGTCAAGGAGAGTGTCCGACAAAGGCTGAATGCCAGGGGTGTCTATGTCGAATACACGCGACCGCCAATTGGACGGCCTGAGAACTCTTGCCGTCACTATGGTGCTATATGCGCATTTCGTCGCCGCCGACGGTTCCATCTGGGGCCATCTCGGCGTGCGTCTCTTTTTTGTCTTGAGCGGTTTCCTGATCACGCGGCTGTTGCTGGAAGCGCGCTCCGATACCCGCTTCCAGCCGGCAACGGCGCTGACGGCCTTCTATGTCCGCCGTGCGCTGCGCATATTTCCTCCCTATTTCGCCATGCTGGCCTTCGTCTGGCTCGTCAATCTGGAAGGCGCCCGCGGCAGCCTGAAATGGCACGCGCTCTACCTGTCGAACTACTGGTATGCGCTGCGCGAAGAATGGACGCCCTGGGTCCTGTGCCACACCTGGAGCCTCAGCATCGAGGAGCAGTTCTATATCGTCTGGCCACTGGTGATCCTGCTGGCGCCGCGCCGGCTGATCGAACGCGTCTGCATCGCCGTCATCGCATGTTCGCTTGCCTATCGCCTCTGTTGGCCGCTGACGGGAACACCTTCACTGATGCGCGACCTCTTACCTTCGGCCTCGATGGATGCGCTGGCCGCCGGCGCGCTGCTTGCCGCCTACCGCGGCAGGACGCAAGCATGGCCGCAATGGATGCGGCTGAGCTGGATGCCGCTCGCGGTCGCAGTCGCCGTGGCGCTATGGCTGAGACCCGATCCCACAACGCCGATCCTCGATTGGGTGATCTGGATCGGCTCGGAGATTTTCCCGCTTGTGCCGCTCGTCGTGCTGGTCGGCAACGCTTCCTCGGGCTTTCGATCTCCCATCGGCCGGCTGTTCGCGCTGCCGCCGATTACCGCCGTCGGACGGATCAGCTACGGTCTTTATCTTTTCCATCCGATCGTGCTCGCCCTGATCGTCAAGGCGCAGCCCTGGATTCCGGTCAACGTCTCCGAACAGGGAGCCGGCCGCTTTGTTGTCGGAACCACAGCGACATTGGTGCTTGCCTCGCTCTCCTGGCTGGTTTTCGAGAAGCCTTTGAACAACCTCAAGCGCTACTTCCCCTATGTTGCCCGCGGCCATCACCCCGCGGCTCCATCGACCGCCATCGCCGG
>JASGEG010000052.1:0-4733 GCA_047606605.1 Rhizobium sp. | reverse complement strand
GGTAACCACATCAATTCGTGGGAGGATTTTTGGGATGAACGGAGAAAAGACGAGGATCGCCTATGTCGGCGCCCGCACGACCAAGACCCGCAACGCCCGCGGCAACGGCCTGAACGTCTACCGCCTGGGCAAGGATCTGAGCTGGGAGCATCGGCAGCTGCTTGCCATGGAGAACCCCTCCTTCCTCGCCTTCGACCATACGGGACGCTTCCTCTATGCGGTGCACGGCGATTCCGATCGCGTCAGCGCTTTCTCGATCGACCCGTCATCCGGGCTGCTGACCTTTCTGAACGAGCAATCGACCGAGGGCCGAAACCCCGTTCACCTCTCATTCGATCCCTCGAACCGGTTCCTGATCGTTGCGAACCACGTGACCTCCACTCTCGCCGTACTGCGGCGTCTGGAAGACGGACGGCTTGGTCCGGTCGAGAGCCTGACCGCCATTGAAGGGGAGACCGGCCCGCATCGGGCCGAACAGCCTTTCGCCAAGCCGCATCAGGTGGAATTCGACCCTTCGGGACACTGGATCGCGGTGCCGGACAAGGGGTTGGACAAGATTCTCGTCTACCGCCTGGATCACCTCCACGGCGCGCTGGTCGAGGTGGCATCCTGCCCGACGCGCGAAGGCGCCGGCCCGCGCCATATCGCCTTCCACCCCGAAGGACGGCTGGCCTATGTCATCAACGAGCTGGACTCGACCGTGGCGGCGTATCGTTTCGATCCGGCAACGGGAAGCATCGCGCCATTCCAGATCCTGTCGTCACTTGCCGACAGCTTCACCGGCAACAGCCGCGGCGCCGAGATCGCGGTGTCTCGCGACGGCCGTTTTGTCTATGCCTCCAATCGCGGCAGCGATACGATTGCCGCCTTCTCCATCGGCAACGACGGGCGCATCGCCCCTGTCGGCTCCTGGGCGACGGCGGGCAGAACGCCGCGCTTCTTTGCGCTCCTTCCCGAAGGTGACGCCCTGCTTGCCGCGAACGAGGACAGCGATACGATCTCAGCTTTCCGCGTCGACAGACAAACCGGCCACTTGTCGCCGATAGCGGACATTCTGCCCGTCGGCAGCCCCGTCTGCATCCTGTTCAAGGATATCGATCAGACCTGAGGCGTCTTGATGCGGCTTGCGCCCATGATGTGGGTGTATAGAAATGCCGCCGCCTCGTTGCGGCGCCCGTCTTCGACCAGGTCGAGAATATGCAGGTGCTCGCTCGTCTGCCGCGGCAACCGGCTCCTGTCGATGGTGATGTGATATTCGATCAGCCGGCGCAGGCGGTTTATCCGCCTGATCGCGTCGAGGAAGAATTCGTTGCGCGAGCAAGCCACGAGCATTTCGTGAAACTCGTTGTTCGCCTTGAATATCTCGGCGCGGGACCAGGTCTGATATCCGCCCTGGCCAAGTTCCGTCTGGATCTGGCGCGCGCGCCTGAACCCTTCCGGGTCCGGCTCGAAACTCGGCAGCAGCATGGCCTGCTGCTCGATGACGGCGCGAAAGGCATAGCCGTCCTCATAGCTCTGCCGCGACGTCAGGGTCTGCCGGAAGGACCAGCCGTTACCGGGCAGGCGTTCGATCCATCCTTCGTCGGAAATACGATGCAGGATCTTCAGCAGCCGGCTTCGCGGCAGATCATAGAGGCGCATCATCTCGCTCTCGCTGACGCGCTCGTCGAGCCTGCCGGAAAAGCGGTCCTCGGCGATCCGGAAATAGATGGCCTCGTCACCATCGCTGTCCTTCGGGCTTTCCGCTCCGGGCATATCGAGGCTTTCACCGTCGACGGCGAGGAAATAGCCCCGGTTCGGCTCGGCGCGCACGATGCCCCGGCCCTCCAGGCTCCGGAGCGCGCTCATGATCGGCGCGCGCGAAACCCGGAACGTATCGGCCAGCATCTGAAGAGGAAGGTGCTGGCCCTCACGCATCCCGTTCGCTTTCACGAACTCGATGATATTGCCGCTGATCTGCGGTGTCAGGCTGCTTCTCGCCATGGCTTCCGATTCATCGTTCCTCCGGTTCTTCTATCATCGCCGGCGGCAGCGGCAATAGCCGCCCTTGGAGATAGCACCACCGCAATCGTCGCCAGAGAGCCTCCGGCGCGACGCGCCCGGACCCTTTCGATCCAGTCTCGACGCATCCTCAATATGCATTATATAAATATAAAGATAAATTTAAAATCAAACAAATGGCTAGCCGCCGGCGATCCCGGCGGCGGCCGATTGCGGCAGCTCGGCGCTACCTGCTTTTCAAGATGCGCGGATCGAGCGCGTCGCGCACGGCATCGCCGAGATAATTGATGCTCAAAACCGTCAGCGAGATGGCAAGCCCCGGCCAGAGCACGCGGGACGGCGTGAGCTGCAGGAAGCTGGCGCCATCGAACAGCAGACGCCCCCATGTCGGGAAGTCGGAAGGAAAACCGAGACCCAGAAAGCTCAGCGCGGATTCGGTGATGATCGCCGAAGCGATGCCAAGCGTCGCCGATACCATGATCGAGCTTATCACATTCGGCAGGACGTGCTTCAGGATGATCCGGTATTCCCGCATGCCGCTGCTTCTCGCCGCCGTGACATATTCCAGCCGCTTCACCGCCAGGACATCGCCGCGCACGATACGGGCGGTATGCATCCAGCTCGTAATCCCGATCACGAAGACGATGAGGATGAAAATCCCGGTCTCCGGTCCGAAATAGGCACGCAGCGTGTCGCGGAACAGCATGATGATGACCAGCAGCAGCGGCAACAGCGGCAGAGCCAGAAACAGGTCGGTCAACCGCATGAGAGGGCCGTCGAGCCGTCGGAAATAGCCGGATGTCACCCCGACCAGCGTTCCGAGAAGAAGCGCAAGCAGCATGGCCGTGAAGCCGACGGCGAGCGAAATGCGCCCACCCGCCATGACCTGCGCCAGCATGTCGTGGCCGAGATTGTCGGTGCCGAAGGGATGGGCGACGGAGGGTCCCTGGTTCTTGGCGCGGATATCGATCTTGTTCGGATCGATACGGTGGATGAGCGGGCCGACATAGACGACCAGAAGGATGAACAGGAAGACGATCAGCCCGGCAAAACCGCCCTTATGGGCGCGGAATTGCCGCCAGGTATCGGCCATGATCGAACGTGACGGCCTGGTGGAAAGCGTTGTCGGGATTGCTGACACATCAGTCATATCGAATCCTCGGGTCAAGAATGCCGTAAAGCACATCGGCGATCAGGTTGAAGAGAACGATCAGCACCGCGAAGATGAAGGTCAGCGTCTGGACGAGCGGGATGTCGCCGCCCTGTACGGCGGTGATCAGCAGCTGACCAAGGCCGTTCACGCGGAAAACCTGCTCGGTGATGATGGCACCGGAAAAGATCGTCGGCACGCCGAGCGCGATGACAGTGACGACCGGGATCAGGCTGTTGCGCAGCACGTGGACCAAAAGCACGACCTGCTCCTTCACGCCCTTGGCGCGGGCGGTGCGCACATAATCCTGATGCAGATTGTCGAGCACGGAAGCGCGCACGAAGCGGCTGATATGGGAGACATTGTAGAGCGTCAGCACCATGACCGGCAGGAACATCTGCCGGATCTGCGCCAGGAAGCTCGACCAGTCCGTCACCCGCAGATTGGTATCGTAGACCGATGGAAACCAATGCAGATAGGAGCTGAAGATGACGATCAGCAATACGCCGGTGAAGAAGGTGGGCACGGAATAGCCGACCATCGAAATGAAGGTGCCGAGCTGATCGAAGATCGAATATTGCTTGTAGGCCGAGAGAATGCCGATCGGGATCGCCAGCAATATGCCGAAGAGATAGGCCATGCCGACGACCAGCAGCGTCTGCGGCAGGCGCTGCACGACGAGATCGACCACCGGACTGCGCGTCGCCCAGGAGAGCACGCGCATCCTGTGGCCATCGCCGAACAGCCAGCCGGTCAGTTGCTCGAGGATATTCAGCGGCTCGTTGACGAAGAACTGATGCAGCCAGCGGATATAGCGGATCAGGAAGGGCTGATCGAGGCCGAGTGCCGCGCGGATCTGTTCGCGGACTTCGGGCGGGATCGTCAGCGGCAGGTCGCCCGTGGGATTGTTGGGCGCGAGATCGAGAAGCGCGAAAATGACAAAGCTGATCACCAGCAATGTCGGCACGGCGAAAAACAGCCGCCGCAGGGTGAAATGAAACATCGGAAAGTCTCCAGAGCTTCAGGCGATAGAAGACGCCGGCCCACCCACAGGGGCCGGCGTCTTTCGCGTCCTACTTCTTGCGAGACCAGTCGGCGACGTTCCAGAGTTCGGAATCCCAGCCGTTTATCCTGACGCCTTCGAGGGTCACGGCGCGCGCCGAGACCTGACCACGGTAGATAAGCGGGATGTGCGCCCCCTCCTCCGTCAGCATGTCATTGGCTTTCTTGGCGATTTCCGCCCGTTTGGCGAGATCGGCCGTCTTCGACAATTCCGCGACGAGCTTGTCGTATTCCGGATTGCAGTAACGCGGCATGTTCTGCCCCTGCCAACCGTTTTCGGGAGCGGGGATCTTGTTGCACAGCCATTCGGCCAGATATTTTTCCGGGTCGGTGCCGTCGAAATTGTTGGTGTACATTTCGACGTCCGCATAGAATTTCTGGAACGTGTCCGGGCTTGCCGGATCGCCGCCGAAAAAGACCGAGGCGCTGATGTTGCGCAGTTCCGCCTGGACGCCGATCTGCGCCCACATGTCCTTCACCAGCGCCTGCGTCGCCTGACGCACGGAGTTGGTCGAGGTCT
>JASGEG010000051.1:0-10109 GCA_047606605.1 Rhizobium sp. | reverse complement strand
CCGTCAGACCCGGACGGCCTCTTCCCCCAAGGGCGGCGCGACCAGGGTCAATCCTTCGAATTCCGCATAAAGGCTCGCGGGAAGCTCGGGCTCGACGAGCTGCATGTTGCGGATCAAGCTTGCCGGCTTCGCCGTGCCGATCAGCACCGAGGCGACGGACGGATGCCGGAGCGGAAACTGCAGGGCCGGCGCTGCCAGCGGCAGGCCATGGCGACGGGCGATCTCTTCCATCGCGCCGACCTTGGCCAGAATGTCCGGCGTTGCCGGCAGATAATCGAAATGCGCGCCCGGCACCGGCCCGGTCGCGAGGATGCCGGAGTTGAAGACACCGCCGACCACGAGCGAGGTTCCCTTCCTCTCACAGAGCGGCAGCAATTCAGCGACGGCCGAACGGTCGAGCAGCGTATAGCGGCCGGCAAGCAGGATGCAGTCGATATCGGCCTCGCGCATCACATCGAGGCAGACCGGCACCTCGTTGACGCCGAGGCCATAGGCCTTGATCGCGCCTGACGACTTCAACGCCTCCAGCGCCTTCAGGCCGGAGCCGAGAAGCTGGCCAAGATAATGGTCGTTCAGCGCCTTGCCATGGGTATAGCCGCCGATATCGTGGACATAGAGAATGTCGATGCGGTTGAGACCGAGGCGGGCATAGCTGAACTCCACCGAGCGCATGATGCCGTCATAGGAATAGTCGTAATCCGCATCGAACGGCAGGGGATCGACATAGCCGTAATTCGGCACCTTGTCGGTCGGCACCGGACGCATGAGGCGGCCAACCTTGGTGGACAGGACATAGCTGTCTTCCGGCCGATCGCGCAGGAAGTCGCCGACGCGGCGTTCGCCGAGCCCGAAGCCGTACCACGGCGCAACGTCGAAATAGCGGATGCCGCTCTCCCATGCCGCCTGCAGGGTTTCCATCGCCTGGTCGCGTGGGCAGGCGCGGTAAAGACCGCCGAGAGCCGCGGCACCGAAGCTGATCTCGGTGACCTCCAGATCCGTCCTGCCTATTCTTCTCCTCTTCATCACGTCTCCCTGGTGATGACTGGTCGGTCGGTTCCCCATGCCCGGTATTCAGGAACCGGGCGCAGGACATGCATAAGCTGCCCTAGAGCGTCGCTCCGAGATGCCAGGGCACGAACTCGTTGTCGCCATAGCCGAAGGCTTCGCTCTTCGTCTTCTTGCCCGACGCGATCTCGATGATCAGTTCGAAGATCTCGCGGCCCTTGCCGGATATCGTCGCCTCGCCGGTGGCGATGGTGCCGCAATCGATATCCATGTCCTCCTCCATGGCATGATAGAGCGCCGAATTGCTCGACAGCTTGAAGGACGGCGCCGGGCGCGAGCCGAAACAGCTGCCGCGGCCGGTGGTAAAAGCGATCATGTTGGCGCCGCCGGCCACCTGGCCGGTTGCCGAGACGGGATCATAGCCCGGCGTGTCCATGAAGACGAGCCCGTGCTCGGTCACCCTTTCGGCATAACCGTAGACGGCGGTGAGCGGCGAGCGGCCGCCCTTGGCGACGGCGCCGAGCGACTTCTCCAGAATGGTGGTCAGGCCGCCGCGCTTGTTGCCGGGCGACGGGTTGTTGTCGAGCGAGGCGCCGTGCATGGCGACATATTTTTCCCACCAGTCGATCTTCGCATCGAGCTTGGCGGCGACCGCCTCGCTGACGGCACGGCTGCGCAGCAGATGTTCGGCGCCATAGATTTCCGAGGTTTCCGACAGGATCGCCGTACCGCCGGCCGCCGCCAGAAGATCGGCGGCCGCACCCAGCGCCGGATTGGCGGTGATGCCGGAAAAGCCGTCGGACCCGCCGCATTGCAGGCCGATAATGATCTCGCTGATCGACATCGGCTCGCGGCGGGCCTGGCCGACCTCCTCGGCGATTTCCTTCAGCACGCCCATGGCGAGCACCACGGCGCGGCGCGAGCCGCCGGCGTCCTGAATGTTGAAATGGCGCTTGCTGGCGCCGGCGCCGCTCTGGCCGTAGAGCGTCAATTGATTGACCTCGCAGCCGAGGCCGATCATCAGCACGCCGCCGAAATTCACATGGCGCGTATAGCCGGCCAGCGTGCGGTGCAGCGTCTGCATGCCGTCGCCGGTCGAGCTCATGCCGCAGCCCTGATCGTGAACGATCGGCACGAAGCCGTCGATACCCTCATAATGCGGAAGCAACGTCCGGTTCGCCTCTTCCGCGATGGCGCGGCAAACCGTGGTGGAACAGTTCACGCTGGCGATGATGCCGATATAGTTGCGGGTCGCGGCCCGGCCGTCGGCGCGGCGATAGCCCATGAAGGTGCGGGCCTTGTCGGCTTCGGTCGCTGACTCCGGCGACGCATTGCCCGTCGCGGCCAGGCGATCGTTCTCGAAATGCAGATTGTGGCTATGGACATGATCGCCCGCCCTGACCTCGGCCGTCGTGCGGCCGATCGCCTGGCCGTATTTGACGACCGGCGTGCCGAGCGCGATGTCGCGGATCGCAAACTTGTGGCCGGGATCGATCCTGTCCCGCGTCAACACGCCATTGACGACGACAATACCGGGCTCGATCGCCGCCGTCGCCACGGCGACATTGTCACCGTCCGACAAAAGGACCCAAGGCTGGCTGCTCACTATCCTCTCCCAGAACAATCTTGTTCTTCGGCATGCCCCTCCTCGGGCTGTTGCCGATTGATTTTGTTTTTTATCTACAATAAACATTTTGGTGTCAACGAGGAAATCGTCTGCCGGCCTCAACCAACATCCGACGCATGCAACGGCACTCCTCGCACTTGACCGCCATTTCGGAATGGCAAAGACATCACCGCCGGCAAAGAGCGGTGAATCATAAGCGGGGGAGGAAATGGCGAGACAAAAGACGCTCTTCAAGGATGCGTATAATCGCTACGCGGCCGGGCTGAAACCGGATACGGCCCTGCCGACCGAGCCGGAGATCGCTGCCGAACTCGGCGTCAGCCGCAGTACGGCGCGCGCCATCCTCATGCGGCTCAGTGACGCTGGCATCATCCTGTGGAACAAGCGCCAGAAGATCGTGTTGCGCCAGCCGACCGCGGCGGATTTCTTTCCGCAGGAAGAAACCAATTCGCTGCACGACATCATCGAGCGCAGCTTCATGCTGCGCATCCTCTCCGACGAAGCCCAGCCCGGCATGCAGATCAACGAGCTGGAACTGGCGCGCGAAATCGGCACGGGAACCTCGGTGGTGCGCGAATTCCTCATCCGTTTCAGCCGGTTCGGGCTGATCGAGAAACGGCCGAACAGCCATTGGATATTGAAGGGCTTCACCAGCGAATTCGCGCTGGAGCTCGCCGATGTGCGCGAGATGTTCGAGCTGCATTCGGCGGCCGAGTTCGGGCGCATGCCGGCGGAGCATCCCGCCTGGGCGGATCTGGCCGTCATCAAGCGGGAGCACTACGCACTGCTGGAGAATTTCGACGAGCGCTACCGCGATTTCTCGCAGCTCGACGAGAAATTCCATCTTCTCATCCACCGCGCCTCGAAGAACCGCTTCATCGCCGACTTCTACGACGCGATCGCCATCGTCTTCCACTATCACTATCAGTGGAACAAGGCCTTTGCCCGCGAGCGCAATTCACGCGCGATTATCGAGCATCTCGACTATATCGAAGCCTTGGAGTCGCGCGAGCCGCAGCGGATCGACAAGGCATGCCGCACCCACCTCGCCTCGGCGCGGCAGACCCTGCTACAATCGATCCCGCAGAATGCAAGCGAGGCTATCGGGCCGGCGAGCTGAAAGGGCCGACAAGCCTGGAACGGCCGGCCATCCGGGACGATACCCGCAATCGCCAGCCGCCGTTTCGATGCGTCACTGCGCTCTGAGCGTCACGGTCTGGCTGGCAAACCGGGACGAGGAGACCTCGACCGTGACCGCGCCGGCCTCGCCGGTCGCCTGCAGCCAGAAGCCGGTCGTGCCGCCCTGGAAGGCCACCGCATCCGGTCCGATCAGCTTGGCCGGGCCGCTGACCTTGATGGTCGCGACATCGTTGAGGAAGGGCAGGCGCACACCCACCTGATCGAGCGCGCGGACGATGACGCGCGTGGTGTCGCGCTCGGCGGCGCGCAGCGTCTGACTGTCGGCCTTGACCTCCAGCGTCGTCGGCAGCGGATTGGCGACCATATGCAGACTTGCGACCGCCTTGCCGCCGATGAAGCCGGTGAAATGCACGTCTTGCCATTCCATGCCCCAGACGCCGAGTTCGTCGGGGGTGAAATTGCGGTGGTCGAAGACAACGGGCGCATGCGGCAGATGCGGGAAATTCTCGCGGTCCGGGCCAAGACGCTTGGTCAGCGAACCGTAGCGCAGCTCGATCTCGTCGCAATTGGTCAGCACGATCAACGGCAGCGCACCGCCGATATTGCGCTCGCCGCGCGCCCAGATCGTCACCGGCTTCATGATCACCTCGTCGGCAGGCGCGCATTGGCTGGAATAGACGTAAGCGGCGAATTTCGGCTCGCGGAACATGTCCATGACGCCATGGTAGCAGATGCGGTCGCCGGAACCGAAGTCGCTATGGGTGTTGTAGTCGAACATGCACCAGCCGATGGCGCCGGAGATCGACGGATCGCCATAGGCGGCGTTCAGCACCTCCAGATGCCGGCGCACATGCTCGGCCTGGCGCTGCTCCTGATCGTAGATCTTCGTCGGATACATATGGCCGCCGAATTCGGTGATCATATAGGGGACGTTCTTCGACAGGCCGGTATTTTCCTGCTGCGGCCTCAGCGGCGTGCGCGGCCGGTTGACGCCGGGCAGTTCCTCGTTGCCGAGGATGAAGTCGTTCATCGTGTAGACGTCCTCGAGCATCTCGCTGTCGGTGATGTAACGCACGCCGCCGGTCTGGCGGGTCGGATCGAGCTCGCGCGCCAGCCGGTTGGTCTCGACGTAGAAGTCGTGGGAATCCTGCGATTCATTGATGCGCACGCCCCAGATGATGATCGAGGGATGGTTCCAGTCGCGCTCGATCATGCGCCGCACGTTGCGGATCGATTCCTGCTGCCATTCCTTGCCGCCGATATGCTGCCAGCCGGGAATTTCCTCGAAGACCAAGAGGCCGATGCGGTCGCAATGGTCGAGGAACCACTTCGACTGCGGGTAATGCGAGGTGCGCACGATATTACACTTCAACGCGTGCTTCATGATCTCGGCGTCGCGCTCCTGCGCGGAGCGGCCCATGGCATAGCCGACATAGGGAAAGGCCTGGTGACGGTTGAGGCCGCGCAGCTTCAGCTTGCGGCCGTTGAGGACGAAGCCTTCGGTGGTGAATTCGGCAGTGCGGAAGCCGAAGGACGTCACGTACCGATCCGATCCATGCCCGGTCTTCAGCTCGGCCTCCAGCGTATAAAGCACGGGATTGTCGAGGTCCCACAGCGCGATGCCTGTGAGGTCGTCGAAGGCGAAGCTCGCGCTGCCGCCGGAGATCCCGGCAACCGCCGAGGCCAGAACCTTGCCGTCCGGCGCGCGCAGGCTCGCGCTCACCGTGCCGTCGAAAGCAAGGCCCTGCGGATTGGCGATGTCGCAGCGAACCCTCGCGGATTTGCGGTCTTCCAGCACCTTGCCGGTCTCGACCTTGATATTGGCGATGGAAACGGGTGCGGCGATCTTCAGCCAGACGTCGCGGTAGATGCCGGCATAGGTCAGATAGTCGATGCGGCCGCCGAAGGGCGGGATTTCCGGGTTCTCGCTGCCGTCGATCTTCACGGTAATCAGGTTGTCATCCTGCTTCAGGCGACCCGTCAGCCTTGCCTCGAAGGGCGTATAGCCATCCTGATGCGCGACGATTTCCTCGCCGTTGAGATAGACCACCGCGTCGGCCATGGCCGCGTCGAACACCAGCGACACCTCGCGGCCGGTAAAATCGTCGCTCCAGGGCAGGATCTTCTGATAGGTGAAGGCGCGCTGATAGGATTTCTCGTCGAAATAGTTGAACGGCAGTTCGATCGCCGTATGCGGCAATGCGACCGGCTGCCCTTCCTGAGACCGGCCGGCGTCGGCGGCCGAAAAGCCCTCGCGAAAAGTCCAGGATTCGTTGAAAGCGACAACTGAACGCATAGTCAATCCTATCAAAAGAGCCCGTCCCACCCCGGACGAACAGACGTTGCTTAGACAAAGAGACACGGCGGCAAGGCGACCATGGCCGCGGCGGGCGATATCTATACAGGCCTCTCGCCATGGCGCAACGCAATCGGAGGCGGGATCGGCAATTCCGCCGAAAACGTTTTCGTCCGGCCTTCGCCGAGCTTACTTCTGCGGCCGTTATGTCTGGAAAGTTAGGCTTTTAGGGCTCGTCGGCCGACAAGCTGCGTCGGCATGCCGCAGGGTTCGGTGATGAGTGATTCGGCTATTTGCCTCTCCCGCCTCTGCCATCGTCCCCGGGACTGCGCACCGCCGCATACATGCCGGTGGTGCGGAATTCGGTGGGGTTGATGCCGTAGATGCGGCGAAAGGCCTTCGAGAAATAATTGGCATCATCGAAGCCCGACATGATCGCCACTTCCTTGACCGGAATGAGGGCCGCCTTGGTCAGAAGCTTGGCGGCGCGCTGCATGCGTTGCTGCAGCACGAACTCGGCCGGCGGCAGGCCCTCGCTGTCGGCGAAGACACGGGAGAAATGCGCCCGGCTGAGGCCGCTGACCCTGGCGAGTTCGCTGACCGGCAGCGGCTTGTCGAGATTGGCATTGATATGGTCGATGACCACCTGCATGGCGGAACGGTCGGCTGTAACGGCATGCGAACCAAAGACATCGTCGTAAAGCGCCATGGCCGCCTCATAGGCGACGGCGGAGGCCGAGGCGGGCGTCGCCGCGCCCTTGACCAGCCGCAGGCTGCAATCGGCGAGATGATCGATGGTCGCCGGCTGCAGTCTGAGCAGAGGCCCTGCGGCAGCCAGGATCAGTTGATGGATGCGCAGCGCCTCCTCGCCATTCATCGATATCCAGAAATATTCCCAGCGCTCGCTCTTCTCCAGCCAGTAACGATGATTGTGCGGCACCAGCACCAGCAAGGTGTCGCCGGCGCCGAGACGGTAGTTGCGATTTTCATAGCGCAGCCGGCCGCTGCCGCTGATCGTATGCTGCAGCACCGTGAACGGCGTCTGGCCGCGCCGGCGGCCGTCCCAGTCATAGGTCTCGTTGTCCCTGATCTCATAGCCGGCGCTGGTCGGCATGGCATGTAGCCGATGCCGGCCGCGCGGCAGAGAAACGGTTCGCATCGTCTGGCCGTTGGCGATCAAATCCTGCAGCACAAAATTACCCTTGATAGCATAATAGTTCTCTGGTCGGCCTCGTGATTATAGGCATAATCCGCCCGGAAAACAGCATGTACCTGCCGATGAGGACTGGCAGGAGGAGGAGAAATGCTGGTTTTGCAGCCCGGCGCCGCGCTGAGCGCGACCATGGGACGAAAACACCGCTCTCTTCTCTGCTGCTGATTGTTCGATCGACTTCAAGGTGAGGATCATGAGTTTCAAAATCGCCATCATCGGCGCCGGCAGCGTCGGCTTCACGAAAAAACTGTTCACCGACATTCTCTGCGTGCCGGAGTTCCGGGACGTCGAATTCGCGCTGACCGATCTCAGCGAGCACAATCTTACGATGATCAAGGCGATCCTCGACCGGATCGTCGAGGCGAACAAGCTGCCGACGCGCGTCACTGCCACGACCGAACGCCGCAAGGCGCTGGAGGGCGCACGCTACATCATCAGCTGCGTGCGCGTCGGCGGGCTGGAAGCCTATGCCGAGGATATCCGCATCCCCCTGAAATATGGCATCGACCAATGCGTCGGTGACACGATCTGCGCCGGCGGCATTCTCTACGGCCAGCGCAACATCCCCGTCATCCTCGATTTCTGCAAGGACATCCGCGAGGTCGCCGAACCCGGCGCAAAATTCCTCAACTATGCCAACCCGATGGCCATGAACACCTGGGCGGCGATCGAATACGGCAAGGTCGACACGATCGGCCTCTGCCATGG
The DNA here is from genome assembly GCA_047606605.1 of Rhizobium sp. Taxonomy (GTDB): domain Bacteria; phylum Pseudomonadota; class Alphaproteobacteria; order Rhizobiales; family Rhizobiaceae; genus Rhizobium. Next base: position 2,120 of record JASGEG010000051.1, on the reverse strand, counting down.
CGTGCAGCACGGCGCCGAACAGATCGCCGAGGTGCTGGGCGCCAAGGACAAGCGCGAGCTCGACTATATCTGCTCGGGCATCAACCATCAGACCTGGTTCGTCGACCTGCGCCTCAACGGCCGCAAGATCGGCAAGGACGAGCTGATCGCCGCCTTCGAGGCGCATCCGGTCTTCTCACAGCAGGAGAAGCTGCGCATCGACGTGCTGAAGCGCTTCGGCGTCTATTCCACCGAAAGCAACGGGCACCTGTCGGAATATCTGCCCTGGTATCGCAAGCGTCCGGACGAGATCAACAAATGGATCGACATGTCCGACTGGATTCACGGCGAGACCGGCGGCTACCTGCGCCACTCCACCGAGACCCGCAACTGGTTCGAGACGGAATTCCAGCAGATCCTCGACAGCGCCTCGCAGCCGATCGATCCTGCCCGCCGCTCCAACGAGCATGCCAGCCATATTCTCGAAGCGCTGGAAACCAACCGCGTCTATCGCGGCCACTTCAACGTCAAGAACAACGGCGTCATCACCAACCTGCCGGCCGATGCCATCATCGAGTCGCCCGGCTTCGTCGATCGCTTCGGCATCAACATGGTGGCGGGCATCACGCTGCCGGAGGCCTGCGCCGCCACCTGCATCTCCTCGATCAACGTCCAGCGCATGTCGGTCCATGCCGCCATCAGCGGCGACATCGATCTTCTGAAGCTCGCCGTCCTGCACGATCCGCTGGTCGGCGCCGTCGCGACGCCGGAGGAGGTCTGGCAGATGGTCGACGAGATGGTGGTCGCCGAGGCCCGCTGGCTGCCGCAATATGCGCATGCCGTCGACGGCGCCAGGGAGCGCCTGTCGCGGGCCAAGGTGAAGACCCGCGACTGGAAGGGGGCCGCCAGCCGCAACGTCCGCTCGATCGAGGAGCTGAGGGCGGAAAAGGCAGGCCTGAAACAGGCCGGCTGATGCGGGATCAATGCGGACGATACCGGCCGCGGCGGAACGTTCAGGAGGAGCCCCGCCGCTTCCAGCCGGATATGGTCCGTTTCAAGAAGGAGTGCGACGCGCCCTTGGGGACGCGCGCGACAATGGGAGAGAGAAAGAGATGAGACATATTCGACAAATCGGCATTCTCGCGGCTTTGACGATTGCCACATCGGCCATCGCCATCAGCGCCCGCGCATCCGAACCGACCGCACCGCCGGTGCCGCCGGTGTTCCCGGCCGAAGGCAAGATCAAGTATGTGGCCCGCGACTCCATCCTGGAATTCAAGGCGCTGCCCGAATATCACGAGCCGGACTGGGTCACCGAGAAATTCGTCAAGACCGGCAAGCTGCCGCCTGTCAAGGATCGCCTGCCGAAGGAGCCGCTCGTCTACAAGACCGGCAACATGCCTGATGGCATCGGCGTCTATGGCGATACGCTGCGCCATGTCATCGGCGGACGGCCGGAGGGCTGGAACTATGGCGCCGGCCAGACCCAGGGCTGGGGCGGCATCGATATCGCCCTGTCCGAATGCCTGACGCGCACCGCGCCGCTGTTCCAGGTCGAGGCGAAGGATACCGAGCCGCTGCCGAACCTCGCCAAGGGCTGGGAATGGTCGCCGGACGGCCACAAGCTCACCATGCATCTGATCGAAGGTGCGAAATGGTCGGATGGCGTGCCCTTCACCGCCGACGACATCATGTTCTATTGGGAAGACGAGGTCATCGACCCGAACGTCTCGCCGCTCGGCGGCGGCGCATCGCCGGAAGCCTTCGGCGAGGGCACGACGCTGAAGAAGATCGACGACTACACCATCGAGTGGACCTTCAAGGACGCCTTCCCGAAGCAATATCTCTACACGATGGCCTATCCGAATTTCTGCCCCGGCCCGGCGCACATCCTGAAGCCGCAGCACCCGAAATATTCGAAGAACACCTATAACCAGTTCAAGAACGCCTTCCCGCCGGAATATATGAACATGCCGGTCATGGGCGCCTGGGTGCCGGTCGAGTACCGCTCCGACGACATCATCGTCCTGCGCCGCAATCCCTATTACTGGAAGGTCGACGAGAAGGGCGACCAGCTTCCCTACATCAACGAGCTGCACTACAAGCTCTCGACCTGGGCCGATCGCGACGTGCAGGCGGTG
>JASGEG010000050.1:0-3724 GCA_047606605.1 Rhizobium sp. | reverse complement strand
GGTCGAAGAGTTCCAGCGGTGCGCCCGCCTGCTCGACGACGCCGCCACGCATCACCACGATGCGGTCCGCCATTGTCATCGCCTCGATCTGGTCGTGCGTCACATAGATCGTCGTGGACTTGAGACGCTGGTGCAGCAGCCTGATCTCACTGCGCATCTGGACACGCAGCTTGGAATCGAGATTGGAGAGCGGTTCGTCGAAGAGGAAGACGTCCGGTTGCCGCACGATGGCGCGGCCCATGGCCACGCGCTGCCGCTGGCCGCCCGAGAGCTGGCGCGGATAGCGATCCAGGAGTTCCGAGAGGCCGAGGATCACGGCCGCCTTTTGGATTTCGGCGCGGGCCTCGGCCGGCGGGACGCCCTTCAGCTTGAGCGCGAATCCCATGTTTTCAGCGACCGTCATGTGCGGATAGAGCGCATAGCTCTGGAACACCATCGCGATGTTGCGGTCCTTCGGCGGCGTGTCGTTGATGACGCGACCGTTGATCGCGATCTCGCCGCGGTCGATCGTTTCGAGGCCCGCGATCGACCGCAGGAGGGTCGACTTGCCGCAACCGGAGGGGCCGATCAGCACCACGAATTCCCCCTGCTCAACATGCACATCGACATTGCGCAGCACGTCGGTGCCGCCATACGACTTGGAGACGTTGCGTATCGAGACATTCGTCATCGGCGGGTCACTCCTGTATTCGGGTTGTCGAGGGGCGGCGCAGGCAGGGCGTAACCCGCCTCGGCCACCGCCGCGAAATTCAGCACCGCGGCGTCAGCGCCCCAGGGGCCGACCACCTGAAGCCCGATGGGCAGGCCGGACAAAGTCAGTCCGCAGGGGACGGAGCAGGCCGGCAGGCTGGTGAGGTTGAAGGGAAACGTGAACGGTGTCCACGCCGCATGCCAGCCGCCATCCTGCTCGCCCGGATAGTCGAGCATGACCGGAAAAGCCGGCAGCGGCATGGTGGGGAGAACGAGCATGTCGTAGCGCGCGAAGAGGGCGCGCAACTCCTGGATGTAAGCGATGCGGGTCCGCTGGAAGGCGCGCGCATAGTCGACGCCGCTGATGGCGCCCCCGATCTCGCCGAGCGTCAGGAGCGCGGGCTCCATCATGGCGCGCTGCTCATCGGAATATTCGTTGAGGAACATCGCGGTTCCCGCGGAAAGTATCGTGATGTAGGTGCGCTCGGAATCGGGCAAGACCAGTCGGGCTTCTTCCACCTCGGCGCCGGCCTGCCGGAAGATGTCGAGCGCGTTCCTGACCGCGGCTGCGACGTCGGGATCGACAGGCGCATCGCCGATCGTCGCGAGATAGCCGATCCGCTTTCCCTTGATCGATGCGCCGAGGCCTGCAGTCAGGCCTGCCTCCCGCGCCACCGGCAGGGGATTGATGTCGAGCGTATCGGCAAGAGCAAGCACGTCGCCCATCAGCGCCGCATCCTCGACGCTTCGCGTCAGCGGACCCTCGGCGACGAGCGGTCCCGTGATGACGGAATGGCGCGCCGGCACGGTGCCGAAGCCGGGTTTGTAGCCGACGAGGCCGCAGAAGCTCGCGGGGATGCGGATCGAGCCGCCGCCGTCGCTGCCAAGGTTGAGCGGCGCCATGCGGGCGGCGCCTGCCGCCCCTGCCCCGCAACTCGAGCCGCCCGTTGTGAGTTCGAGGTTCCACGGATTGCGGGTGATCCCGGTCAGCGGACAATCGCCCACGCCCTTGTGGCCGAATTCGGTGGTCGTCGTTTTGCCGAGAAAGACGGTTCCCGCCTCGCGAAGCCGCGCGACACTGGCGCTGTCCTCATCCCACGGACGGGATTTTGGATCGATCACCTTAGATCCGCAGAGCGTCGGCCAGCCCTTGGTCAGGAAGAGATCCTTGATGGAGACCGGGACACCGTCGATCGGGCTCAGCGGCTCGCCCTTCAGCCAGCGGCCTTCCGATTCCGATGCCGAGCTGAGCGCGCCCTCCTCGTCCACCAGGCAGAATGCGTTGATGATCGGATTGGCGGCCGCGATCCTGTCGAGGCAGGCACGCGTGACCTCCACCGGGGAAAATTGACCGCCGCGATATCCTGCGACGATCGTGCTCGCCGTGAGTTCGTGAAGCTGCATGTTCTCTACACCGTGACGCGAATGGGCCTAGTAGGGAGGGCGGCGGAAAGGCCGCCCTCCGATCTGCTGTCGATCAGAGCCGGATTGCGGCGTTGGCCTTTTCGGCGCCGCGCTTCAGCGCCTTGGCCGCCGGCACGTTGGCGGTCACGATCTCGTTGGTGGCGATCGCGAAGGCATCGAAGATCTGCGAGGCCTGAGGATGGAAGAGCGCGGCCTTAGAGAAACTGACATTGGCCGTTGAGAGGCTGGAAAGAGCGGCGTCCGCCGCCTGTGCTCCGAACGCCTTCTTGAACGCCTCGCTCGACCAGCCGGAGGAGCGCGTCGTCGCCAGGCCGGCTGCGGATGCAAGCGCCGCCGTCGGCTTGCTGGTGGCCCAGAGCATGAACAGGAATGCCGCCTTCTTGTTGGCCGACTTGGAATTAATGCAGGCCTGCCAGCAGGACATGTAGGGCGTCGAGGGATGTTTGCTGTCGGAGACGAGCGACCGGAAGATGGTCTTGCCGGCGACGCGGCTTTTCGACGGATCGCCGATCGTGGTGGCGAAGTTGGAGCTGTCGGTGGCGCAGGCGCAGGCGGCCTGGGTGTAGTCGTTGAGGACTTCGTACCAGTCGTAGGTGCCGATGCCGATCGGACCCGCCTCGCGCAGCAGGCGGCCGTACATGTCCATCGCCGCCACGCCTTCCGGGCTGTCGAACGCGGCGCGCCCGTCCTTGACCATCTGTCCCCCGTGCGAGAACAGGAAGCCCATCGATGCGGCCGTCGCCCCGACCGAGCCCTTGGCGCGCATGGCGATGCCCGCGACATCGTCGGTCTTGAGCGCCTTGGCGACAGTCAGGAGTTCGTCGAACGTGTTGGGAACGGCCTGGCCCTTTTCGTTCATCATGGTCTCGTTGAAGAACATGATCTGCGATTCCGCCGTGATCGGAAAGGCGTAGCGTTGCTTGTCGCTCCAGACGGGAAAGCCGCGCGCAGCGCCAAGAATATCGTCTTCCTCGTACCAGGCGAGATCGCAGAGCGCCTTGTCGGCATAGTAGGCGTCGACGGGCTCGAGCCAGCCCGCACCGATGCCCTGGCCATAGGAGAGGAACATGAAGACGTCGGGCGTCGCGCTGCCCGCGCCGAGCTTGATCGGCAGCGAAGTCAGGAACTCGGATTCGGACTGGAAGTCGGTCTTGACCTTGATGCCGGTGAGTTCGGTGAACAGCGGCAGCAGCGGCAGGATGGCCGAGGACCAGGGATGCGTGGCGCCGGAGAGCGCGATCTCGGTGCCGTCGAACTGCTTCCAGTCCAGGTTCGCGGCCTTGTAGGGCACGAGCTTGTCATCGGCGGCAAAAACCGACCTTTGCCATGAGGCGGACGCCATGAGCGTTACGGCGGACGAAAGCGCCAGCTTGTTGAACATGCGGCGGTTCACGTTAAACGACGAGGGTATGCGAGTTGCCATGTCATGCTCTCCTGGTTGGGAAGGTGGACGAAGGGATGTGATTTACTTGACGGCCCCGAGGGTGAGCCCCTGGACGAGGTGCTTCTGGAAGAAGAGCAGGACCAGCAGGACCGGCAGCATCATGAGGGTCGCGGCTGCGGAAAGGTGCCCCCATTCGATCTGCTGGTAACCGATGAACTTGTAGAG
>JASGEG010000049.1:0-2765 GCA_047606605.1 Rhizobium sp. | reverse complement strand
CGCAATGATCCACGCCCCGGACATCCTTATCCTCGATGAGCCGACCTCCGGTGTCGACCCGGTGGCCCGCGACGCTTTCTGGCAGATCCTCGCCGACCTTTCCCGGAAGGACGGCGTCACCATCTTCGTCTCCACGCATTTCATGAACGAGGCTGAACTTTGCGATCGCATTTCGCTAATGCATGCAGGAAAGGTGCTCGTCAGTGATACGCCGAAAGCCATCATCGGGAACAAGTCCGCCGCCAATCTCGAAGAGGCTTTCATCGCGTATCTCGAGGAGGCGACCAAGGAGCAAGCCCGTCGACCTGTCGCGCCCCGGCAGGTTGAATGGGCGGATGGAGTGGGCACCCCCCTGATCACAAAGGCCCTTCCATCCGCCCGCTATTTCTTCGATCCCCGACGCATGCTGAGTTATGCGCGGCGTGAAACGCTCGAACTCGTGCGTGATCCCATCCGCGCCACAATGGCCGTACTTGGCACATTGATCCTGATGTTCGTGATGGGCTACGGCATCAACACCGATGTCGAGAACCTCACCTTCGCGGTCCTCGACCGCGACGATTCCACCATCAGTCGTGCTTACGTCCTCGACATCGCCGGCTCGCGCTATTTTGCAGAGAAGCCACCGATCACAGATTATGACGACATGGATCGGCGAATGCGCAACGGCGAACTGAACCTCGCGCTAGAGATTCCGCCGGGATTCGGCCGCGACGTCCTGCGCGGCAAGGACGCCCAGATCGGCGGTTGGCTCGATGGCTCCAACCCCGGCCGTGCCGAGACCGTCAGCGGTTACGTCCAGGGCATGCACGCCACCTGGCTTGCGGCGCGCGCGCGCAAGGAACTGGGCGATAAGGCAACGGAAGACAGCTACTCGATCGAGCTCCGTTATCGATACAATCCGGACGTCAAAAGCCTTGTTACCATGGCGCCGGCTGTGATCCCGCTGCTGCTGATGATGATCCCGGCAATGCTGGCGACACTGAGCGTCGTACGGGAAAAGGAACTCGGCTCCATCACCAACCTCTATGTGACGCCGGTCACCAGGCTTGAATTCCTTCTCGGCAAACAGCTTCCCTATATCGTCGTCGCAATAGTGAATTTCCTGCTCCTGACGGCCTTCGCGATTTTCGTTTTCGGCGTACCATTCACCGGAAGCTTCGTCGTGTTCCTGTTGTCGGCTTTGCTCTATGTCATGGCCGCAACGGCGATAGGCCTTGTGGTGTCGGCCTTCGTCAAGAGCCAGATCGCCGCCATTCTAGCAACGTCCGTCGTCACGATCCTTCCGGCAATGCAGTTCTCGGGTCTGGTCGATCCTGTTTCCTCGCTGGAAGGGGTCGGCGCCTTCATCTCGAAGATCTATCCGACGACGTATTTCACCACTATTGCCAGGGGCACGTTCTCGAAAGCTCTCGGCTTCGAGGAACTGTCGGCCTCCATCAGCGCGCTGGCGATTTCCGTTCCCGTGCTTATCGCCCTCGGCTCGATCCTTCTCAAGAAGCAGGAGGCGTAAGATGTTCTCCTCAAATATCGTCCAGCTCGCCATCAAGGAGTTACGGAGCTTGCTGCGGGATCCGGTCATGTTGATCCTGATCCTCTTTTCGTTCACCGTCTCGGTCTACACCAACGCGACCTCGGCCCCGGAAACCCTCAACCGCGCCAGCATCGCTATCGTCGACGAGGATCAATCGCCACTGTCCGGACGCATCGCCACATCTTTTTATCCGCCATATTTCATGCCACCTCAGACGATCACCGTCTCGCAGATGGATCGACGCATGGACAACGGCCTCGACACCTTCGCTCTCGATATACCGCCGAACTTCCAGCGCGACCTGCTCTCGGGCAAATCGCCGGTCATCCAGCTCAATGTCGATGCGACGCGAACCTCCCAAGCCTTCACCGGAGGTGGATATATTCAGAGCATCGTTTCGGGTGAGGTGTCCGAATTCTTGCAGCGCTATCGAACCAATGCCGCCCCGCAGATCGACTTGTCGCTGCGCTCACGGTTCAATCCGGAGCTCAACAAGGGATGGGTGAATGCGCTGAACGGCATCATCAACAACATCACCATGCTGTCGATCATCCTCGCCGGAGCAGCCCTCATCCGTGAGCGAGAACATGGAACCATCGAGCATCTGCTGGTCATGCCGGTCACGCCTTTTGAAATCATGGTGAGCAAGATCGGTTCGATGGGCCTCGTGGTGTTCGTCGCCTCGGCGTTCTCGCTGCTGGTCGTGGTGCGCGGCCTGCTCGACATCCCGCTCTATGGCTCGCTCGCCCTGTTCTTTCTCGGCGCGGCATTGCAGCTCTTTGCCGCGACATCGCTCGGGATCTTCCTGGCAACGGTCGCGGGCACGATGCCGCAGTTTGGCCTGCTGCTGATGTTGGTTCTCCTGCCGATCCAGGTTCTCTCCGGCGCGATGACGCCGCGCGAGAGCATGCCGGAGGTCGTTCAGAAAATCATGCTCGTGGCCCCGGACACGCATTTCGTGATGCTGGCCCAGGCGGTTCTCTTCCGCGGTGCAGGACTTAATGTTGTCTGGCCGCAACTGCTGGCGCTGCTCGTGATCGGCGCTGTCCTGTTTTTCTTTTCCTTGAGGCGCTTCCGCGCTTTCCTGAAATAAGTGCCCGATACGTCCAGAATACGAAACGGAGAAACTATCGGGTTTCCCCGCATACCTGCGTTGTTGAAAGACAATATGAAATTGCGGGGGTGCGGAAAATCGCGGTGCCTATCACTAATTTGGCATATTTTTAGATGT
>JASGEG010000048.1:0-16136 GCA_047606605.1 Rhizobium sp. | reverse complement strand
GCGGCGACCGCCCCTCCGACGTCGCCAACAACGCCAAGGACGTCGTCGCCCGCGGCTTCAAGGCGATCAAGCTCAACGGCTGCGAGGAAATGCAGATCGTCGACACCTATGACAAGGTGGAAAAGGCTGTCGAGACCATCGCCACCATCCGCGAGGCGATCGGCCCCTATGTCGGCATCGGCGTCGACTTCCACGGCCGCGTCCATCGCCCGATGGCCAAGGTTCTCGCCAAGGAACTGGAACCCTACAAGCTGCTGTTCATCGAGGAACCGGTGCTTTCCGAAAATCGCGAAGCGCTGAAGGAAATCGCCAATCATTGCTCGACGCCGATCGCGCTCGGCGAGCGCCTCTATTCGCGCTGGGACTTCAAGTCGGTCCTGTCGGACGGCTATGTCGACATTCTCCAGCCCGACCTCAGCCATGCCGGCGGCATCACCGAATGCCGCAAGATCGCGGCCATGGCCGAAGCCTATGACGTGGCGCTGGCGCCGCATTGCCCGCTTGGCCCCATCGCGCTCGCCGCCTGCCTGCAGGTCGATGCCGTCAGCTACAACGCCTTCATCCAGGAACAGAGCCTCGGCATCCACTACAACAAGGGCAACGATATCCTCGACTACATCTCCAACAAGGAAGTCTTCCACTACGCCGACGGCTTCGTCTCGATCCCGCAAGGCCCCGGCCTCGGCATCGAAGTGGACGAGGCCTATGTCATCGAGCGCGCCAAGGAAGGCCATCGCTGGCGCAACCCGGTCTGGCGCCACGAGGATGGCAGCGTCGCCGAGTGGTAATTATCTGATCCTCTGAGAGGATCGCCTGAATGATTGATGAAGCGGCCGGCATCTTGTCGGCCGTTTTCGTTTGGCGATCAATGATGGCGCGGGCGTGGACGCCGATCCCACATCCCCAAAAAAAGGTTGCGCCCGCGGTATCGGCGCAGATACCGCAGGCGCTTCATGCGTCCCGACAAACCCCCAGGGGGACGCATTCCCGGAGCATGATCCCCGAAAGAGTGGAGTAACTTTCGGGGGATAGCATCATGTCCAAGCCGTGTTGGCTGTTACTCCCGCTCGCCCGTGAAGTTCAGGAGGAGCTGGAAGATGTTGACGAAGTTCAGGTAGAGCGACAGGGCACCGAAGACGGCGAGCTTCTGCGAAGTCTCCTGATCGTGGTTCTCGGCGTACTGTTCCTTGATGTTCTGCGTATCCCAGGCGGTCAGGCCGACGAAAACGACGATACCGATGATCGAGATGGCGAACTGGAGCGCGCTCGAGCCGAGGAAGATGTTGACGACGCTGGCGATGATCACGCCGAACAGGCCCATCATCAGGAACGAGCCGATATTGGCGAGGTCACGCTTAGTCGTGTAGCCGTAGAGGCTGGTCGCGCCGAACATGGTCGCGGCGATGAAGAAGGTCCGCGCGATGCTGGTGCCGGTGAAGACCAGGAACACCGAGGCAAGCGACAGGCCCATGACGGCGCAGAAGGCCCAGAACATCGTCTGCGCGCCGCTCGCCGACATCGACTGGATGCGGAACGAGAAGAACAGCACGAAGGCGAGCGGGGCCAGCATGACGACCCACTTCAGCGGCGACTGGAAGATCGGCACATAGAGCGCCGGCGTCGTGCCGACGATCATCGCGACGACGCCGGTCACCACAAGGCCGATGCCCATGTAGTTGTAGACGCGCAGCATGTGCTTGCGCAGACCCTCGTCGAAGAGCGCCTGCGAGCCGGCGTCGGCGCCGTAGCCGTATCGCGGATTGGTCGGGTTCATGGTCGTTCTCCTGTGATTCAAATTAGTAAAGCGTACGGGCGAGCTTTTCGGCCTCGCCATCGAGTTGGGCCGCCTTGCCGTTGCCGATCAGCGCATAGGCGACCTCGCCGATCTGCCAATAGGCGGCCTGGACGTCGTCGCGCTTGACATGACTGACCTTCTGGACGGCGAAACTGCCCGGACGGACGGCGAACAGCGACAAATGCCCGCCTTCGCCGGCATCAACGGTCATTTCGACGCTTGGGCCGAATTCGGACGGATAGACCTGCGCATCGGTGACGCGCCAGCCTTGCGGCAGTTCCGGAAGGACGATCGCGGTTGCGGCGCGGATCTCGTCCGGATTGTAGCCGGCCTGCGTCGGCTGCGACGTCATCGTTTCGCGCACGGTGGTCGCCTGATAGGCGCGCACCGCATCGTCGATGAAGGCCGGCGCCGGAACGGACGCATTGACCTCGCTTGCCGTGAAGGCGCCGAAGGACGTATGCGCGACCCAGCCGGTCGCCATCAGCATGGCGACGGCGGCAACCCTTTGAAAGGAACTCAGCACGCGGCCATAGGCGAGCCCGCGCTCCAGCCTGCGGGCCGCTTCCCGCGTTTCCGCTTTCGCCGCCAGCCCCTCGCCGGCCAGCGCCATGCGCAGCTCGCCGCGGATGCACATGTCGGCCATGACCTTGGCGGCGATCTCCGGATGCTCCGACAGATAGGATTCCACCTCGACGCGGCGCGCAACCGTCAACTCGCCGTCGACATAGGCGTCGAGATCGCTGTCGATGATCGGATCAACCGTTTTCATTGCCGCCTCCCTCGATGAGCCGAAGATGCGAAACCTTGGGCGCCGCCTCGAAATTGCGGAGGCTGGCGCGAGCCCTGGCGATGCGCGACATCAGCGTGCCCAGAGGAATGCCGAGCGCGGAAGCCGCTTCCTGATAGGAAAGGTCCTCGATCGCCACCAGATGCAGGGCTTCCCTTTGCTCCTCCGGCAGGCTGAAGAAGGCTTCACGAACCTGGCTCAGGCGCACGGCATGATCCTGCGAAGCCGGCAAGGCCGGCTCGAACTCGGCAGCCGCCTCTTCATGGCGCCGGTCGAGCGAGCGCTTGTGGCGCAGGCGGTCGATATGGGCATTGTGCAGAATGGACAGCAGCCAGGTGCGCAGGTTGGTGCCGCGCCGGAAGGACGCCTTGCGCTCATAGGCCCTGACCAGCGCGTCATGCACCAGGTCTTCGGCATCGTCCGCATTGCGGACAAGCGAACGGGCATAGCGTCTCAGCGAACCGAGCTGCCCCAAAACGTCGAATGTCCGTCTATTGCGTTCCATACCCCAATATACGGAAGCCGGGCCGATCTTATTCCATGCGTCCCGAAATTTTTTTCAAAGGCCGGTTCAATAATGCGGCGGCTTGGTGATCGCCGGCGCGTCGAGCGTCTGTTCCTCCAGCGTCAGGAAGCGCTCCGTCAGGCGATCGAGCTTCTGCCGCGTCTGCTCGACCACTTTCCATTGTTCCGCCACCTGATCGGACAGCTCCTCGATCGTCTTTGCCTGATGGGCCACCATCTCCTCGAGTGCGATGATGCGGCTTTCTTTGTCTGACATCCCTATCCCCTTCGGCAGCGATCCATGCTCACGGACACCGCCTGCCTATACTGCTTCCATCGGACATATAACAGGCATCGGCGTCATTTGACGATGATGTGACAAAACTGAAAAACAGCTGAAAAGAGCCGTTACCTAACTGACATGGGGGCCTTCTAAAGAGAGCGCAGAGACGCGCCGGTTTGAAGGCAATCCCCTTGCTGGCGCACCCCTTCTGAAGACTGCGGAGTAGCGCCTTGAAGATCATCCAGATCACCGACACGCATTTGAGCCCCAACAAGCCGCATTTCAACGGCAATTGGGAGCCGCTGGCGAAATGGATCGAGGCAAGCGGCGCCGATCTCATCGTTCACACCGGCGATCTCAGCGTCGACGGCGCCGGCAAGGACGAAGATCTCCTCTTCTCCATGGATCTGATGCGCCAGGTATCGGTGCCGATGCTGATCGTGCCCGGCAACCACGATGTCGGCCACCTGCCCGGCTCCTACCAGCCCGTCAATCCCGAGCGGCTGGAGCGCTGGCGCCGCCTCGTCGGCCCCGACTATTGGGCGAAGGACGTCGGCAACTGGCGGCTGATCGGCCTCAACAGCCTGCTGATGGGCTTCGAGGATGCCGAAGAGCAGAAGCAGTTCGACTGGCTGCAGGATATGCTCGAAAGCCGCGGCGACCGCCGTGTCGCCCTCTTTGCCCACAAGCCGCTCTTCGTCGATGCGCCCGACGAGGGCGACACCGGCTACTGGAGCGTGCGCCCGGCCCAGCGCCGCCGTCTTTACGATCTGATCGCGACCCATGAGGTCGCCTTGTTCGGCAGCGGCCACCTGCACTGGACCTGGGAAGGCCGCTTCAACGACACCAACCTCGTCTGGGCACCGCCGGCCGCCTTCATCCTCGGCGAGATGGAGCGCGAGATGCCCGGCGAACGGCTGATCGGCGCCGCGATCCACAAGCTTGGCGAGACGGTGTCGAGCGAGCTCGTCGCCGTACCCGGCATGACCGCCTACTTCCTCGACGACGTCGTCATGGAGGTCTATCCGCAGGCAGCCCCCAAAGCACAGAAGGAGCCGACCGAATGAGCGCGCTCTCGCTTCGCGGCATCGCCAAATCCTTCGGCGGCAACGCCATCCTCAAGGGCGTCGATCTCGACGTCCAGCCCGGCGAGTTCATCGCCCTCGTCGGCCCGTCGGGCTGCGGCAAGAGCACGCTGCTGCGCATCCTCGCCGGCCTCGACCATGCCGACAGCGGCGAGATCATCCTCGGCGGCAGCGACGTATCAGGCGTTGCGGCAGCGGATCGCAACATCGCCATGGTCTTCCAGTCCTACGCACTCTACCCGCATCTGACGGCCTCGGAAAACATTGCCGTGCCGCTCGCGATGCGCCGCCTGTCGCGCGTCCAGCGCCTGCCCTTCATCGGCTCGATGATCCCCGGTCAGCGCGCGGCGCGCACCGGCATCATCCGCGATGTCCGCGAAATGGCGGTTTCCCTGAAGATCGATCATCTGCTCGACCGCAAGCCCGGCCAGATGTCCGGCGGCCAGCGCCAGCGCGTGGCGCTCGCCCGCGCCATGGTACGCCGCCCCGCCGTCTTCCTCATGGACGAGCCGCTTTCCAATCTCGATGCCAATCTGCGCGTCCATGCCCGTGGCGAAATCGTCGATCTGCACCGCCGCGCCGGCGTGCCCACCGTCTACGTCACCCACGATCAGGCCGAAGCGCTGTCGATGGCCGATCGCGTCGCCGTCATGATCGGCGGCCAGTTGCTGCAGCTCGCCTCGCCGCAGACGATCTACGACGATCCCTCGCATATCGAAGTGGCCCGTTTCGTCGGTCAGCCGCGTATCAACCTTTTGCCGGCGCTGGCCGAAAACGGCATCGTCGCCTTCGGCGGCATCCGGCTTGCGTTGGAAGACGGCAGTGTTGCCGGCAACAACGTGACGCTCGGCATTCGCCCGGAATTCGTGACCCTCACGCAGAACCGGCAGGATGCGCTTGCCGCTCACATCGAGCGCATGGAATTCCTCGGCTCCGAAGTCATCCTCTATGCCAAGCTCGACGCCATCGGCGAGACGATGGTCATCAAGCTCGCACCGGCAGACGTTGCCGGCCTTACTGCCGGCATGCCGGTGGCGCTGGGCCTCTCAGCGGAACAGGCGATGGTCTTCGCCGAAGACGGCCGCCGCCTGCGCGCCGCACCGACGACCGTCGACGCCACGCGGGAGAAGGCGCATGGCTAGCATTGCCGCCACATCCTTGCCGATGCGGACGGCCGCAGCCCGCGAACGTGGCGAAGCCCGCACAGCCCTGCTCTTCGCCCTGCCGGCCATCATCCTGATCGTGCTCTTCATTCTGGTGCCGATCGTCGCCGTCGTCGTGCTCGGCTTCACGGATTTCCAGCTCGGCGACAAGAGCCTGCGCTTCGTCGCCTTCGAGAACTACGCGCATCTGCTGCGCGACCGCGCCTTTCAGAAATCGCTCTGGAACACGGCGACCTATACCGCCATCGTCGCGCCCGTCTCGATCGTGCTCGGTCTCGGCGTCGCGCTGCTGATCGAAAGCGAAGGCATCGGCCGCAGCTTCTTCCGCACGGCCTATTTCCTGCCCGTCGCCTCGCTGATCGTGGCGATGGCGACCGTCTGGCAATATCTCTTCCATCCGACGATCGGCCCGATCAACGCACTTCTGGCCGAGATCGGCCTGCGCGGCCCGAACTGGCTCGGCTCGTCGGCAACGGCGCTCTACAGCCTGTCGATCATCGGCGTCTGGCAGTCGGTCGGCTTCAACATGGTGCTGTTTCTCGCCGGCCTCACCGCCATCCCGCGCGAGCTTTATGCCGCTGCCGAAGTGGACGGCGCAAAATCGGCCTGGGATCGCTTCTGGCTCGTCACCTGGCCGATGCTCGGGCCAACGACGCTCTTCGTCACCACCATCAGCATCATCAATGCCGTGAAGGTCTTCGACACGGTGAAGGCCCTGACCGACGGCGGCCCGAACCATGCCTCGGAGGTGCTGCTCTTCAGCATCTATCAGGAAGGCTTTGTCTATCTCCGGGTCGGCTATGCCTCGGCGATGACCACGGTCTTCCTCGCCATCCTCGTAGTGCTGACCTTCCTGCAATATCGCGTCCAGGACCGGCAGGTGCATTACACATGATCTCGACAGGCTTCACTCCCGGCCGCATCCTGCGCCTTTCGCTGCTGATCCTCGGCGCGCTCATCTTCCTGGCGCCCTACATCTTCATGATCTCGACCGCCGGCAAGGCGCAGGACGATATCTTTACCTCCGCCCTGAAGCTGATCCCGACGCATTTCTATTACGTCGAGAACATCGCCAAGGCGCTGAGCAAGGTTGACATGGGCACGCTGCTGATGAACGGCGTGCTCGTCTGCGGCCTGATCTTCATCTTCCAGGTGCTGATCGCCATTCCCTGCGCCTATGCCATGGCGAAGCTGAAATTCCCGGCGGCACGCACCATGATGGTGCTGATCATGCTGGGCCTGCTGATCCCGATCCACGCGACGGCGCTACCGCTCTATGTCGGCTTCAACAGCCTCTCGCTCCTGAACAGCTACACGGCTCTCGTCGCGCCCTTCTCGATCTCGGTCTTCGCGATCTTCATGTTCCTGCAGTTCTTCCGCGCCATGCCCGACGACCTGATCCACGCCGCGCGCCTCGACGGCATGTCGGAACTCGGCATCGTCGCCCGCGTCATCGTGCCGAACGCATGGCCGGCTGTGACTGCTTTCGCGATCTTCTCGGTCGTCGCGCACTGGAACGATCTCTACTGGCCGCTGATCGTCATCAGCAAGCAGGATTATTTCACGCCGCCGCTGGGCCTCATGTATTTCCGCGCCGCCGAAGCCGGCGACGACTACGGCGCGCTCATGGCGGCAACCCTCATCATCACCATTCCCCTCGTCGCGGCGTTCCTTCTGGCACAGAAGCGTTTCGTCGAGGGCATCACCATGACCGGTCTCAAAGGCTGACCGGTTCGAAATTTGAAAACGGAGAACGAGCGATGAAGCATATCACCCAGATTCTCGCCGCCGCGGCCATTTCGATGGTCGTGACGGTCCCGGCCTATGCCGAAACCACCCTGACGGTTCACTACCCCATGCCCGGCTTCTTCAAGAACGTGATGGACACGATCTCGAAGAAGTTCATGGAAGAAAATCCCGACATCAAGATCCAGTTCGCCGCTCCTTCGGCCACCTATGAGGAAGGCATCCAGACCATCCTGCGCCAGGCCGGCACCAGCGAAATGCCCGATGTCACCTTCATCGGCCTCAACCGCCTGCGCATGATGGACGAGCGCGATGTCGCCGTCGACCTCGGCCCCCTCGTCAAGAAAGAGGGCAACATGGCCGAGCAGGGCTTCTCGGATACGATCCTGAAGCTCGCCCAGGTCAAGGGCAAGCAGGTCGGCCTCGCCTTCGCAACGTCGAACCCGATCATGTACTACAATGCCGATCTGGTGAAGGCTGCCGGCGGCAATCCGGACAACCCGCCGAAGACCTGGGATGAAGTCATCGCGCTTTCGGCCAAGATCAAGGCGCTCGGCAACGGTGTCGACGGCATGGACTTCCGCTGGCAGGGCGACGACTGGATGTTTTCCGCCCTCCTCTTCGGCGCCGGCGGCAAGATGCTGAGCGACGACGAGACGAAGGTTGCCTTCAACGGTCCGGAAGGCCAGAAGGCCGTCGAGATGATCCAGCGCTTCGTCAAGGAAGGCGGCATGCCGGTCTTCACCAAGGCGGCCGGCGAACAGGCTTTCGCTGCCGGCAAGGTCGGCTTCGAATTCCAGACCACCGGCGCTCTCGTCAACACCATCAAGAATGTCGGCACCAAGTTCGACCTGCGCACGGCCAAGCTGCCGTTGATCGACCCGGTCAACGGCCGCCTGCCGACGGGCGGCAACGCCGTCGTCATCCTCACCCATGATCCGGTCAAGGAAGAAGCCGCCTGGAAATTCGCCAAGTTCGCCGCCGGCCCTTACGGCGCCTCGGTTGTCGTTCCCGGCACCGGCTACGTCCCGAACAACGAACTCGCCGCCAAGTCTCCCGACTATCTCGGCGACTTCTACAAGAAGAACCCGCTGTTCCAGGCCGGCCTCAGCCAGATGCCCGTCATGATCCCCTGGTACGCCTTCCCCGGGTCCAACGGCGTCAAGGTCACCCAGACCATCGTCGACAACCTGTCGCGCATCGTCGACGGCTCGGCCGAGCCGAAGGAAGCGCTGGACGACGCCGCCGCCGACGTCGAAGGCCTGCTGCCGCGCAGCTGATGGTCCGACCTCGCTTGAGTATCGCGCCGCCTCTCCTTGCGAGGCGGCGCTTTCATGAGCGGCTACCGATCAGGTTTGAATGGCGAGATCGCGCACGGTCCCGCCCGCACGCAGCCGATAGGGCACGGTCAGATGCCGCGGCGGCGCGGCATTCTCCGCCATGTCGAGCAGCAATGAGGCGGCCGCCGCCCCCATCGTGCCATCCGGTATCTCCACCGTCGTCAGCGAAGCCTCCGTCAGCAGGCCGAGGGAAATGCCGTCGAAGCCCGCGACCGAGATATCGCGCGGGATCGCAAGGCCCTGACGCCGCAGCGCGCCCATCACCCCGAGCGCCAGAAGATCGTTGGAAGCGATGATCGCCGATGGGCGCAGACGCGACACCGCATCCGAGAGATCGAGCTGTTCGAGGCTGCTGATGAAGGAAATCTCCAGAGCATCGAGAGGCTGTTGCCCCGCCGCTTCCATCGCCCTGACATAGCCGAGATAGCGCAGCCTGGCCCGGTCCGATGCCGAGAAGTGGCCTGAGATGAACAGGATGCGGCAATGCCCCCTGTGCAGAAGATGTTCTGTCAGATCCCGGCCGGCACCGAAATTGTCAGTGGCGACGGCGGCGGTGAAGCGGGGCGTCGGCAAATTGCCGAGCAAGACGGTCGGCGGCAGCGCGGAGGACAGAGCCGGGCTGTGCTCGGGATCGCAAAGCGTGAGAATCAGCCCGGTCGGCTGCTGCTGAAGCAGAGAAGCCACGGCATCGGCCTCCTGCGCCGGATCATAATTCGACTGCGCGATCAGCACGCTGTGGCCGGCATGCAGGGCCCTGTTCTGGATGCTGGAGAGCGATGCCGCAAAGACCGGATTGGTGATGCTCGGGATCAACACGCCGATCGCCGGTCGGCCATTGCCGGCGCGGCTGCCGGCACGATAGCCGAGCTCCGCCGCCGCCCGCCGCACCCGCCGCACCATTTCGTCGCTGACCGGCCCGTTGCGGTTCAGCACCCGGCTGGCGGTCGCGATCGAACAGCCGGCACGAAAGGCGATTTGCTGGAGCGTCGACATGATCTCATGCACCTCCTGCGTCAGACCCCGCCTCTAGGCAAGCATCCCCAAGGAATGGCGGGGATTTATAGCAGGGCGATGACATTTATTTGACGGCGCCTCGCCGCGGCCGCGACATCTGCGCCCTTGATCTTTGCTGCGGTGCAACAGATGTTTCTCATGATCGCGGCGGAATGATGCTGTCATCAACCGATGCCATGATTGCCGCGCTGTGATCCGCAGATCCGCCCCCTTGAAAGGATGCTCTCATGTCTGAAGCAGAAGCACGGACGCCTGCCATTTCCGCCGACACGGCCGAAAGACTGTTCTTCCTCGATATCAACGACGGACGAATCCTCTCCTCCGCCATCGACGGCACCGATCTCAAGCTCATCGTCCAGCGGGCCTGCCGCAGCCCGGACGGCATTCTCGTCGACAGCGAGAACGGCTGGATCTACTGGACGGAGATGGGCAACGACTACAACGCCCATGACGGCTCCATCGAGCGCATGGATCTCGATGGCAGCAACCACATCACGCTGATCCCACCGGGCAGCACGCTAGTCACGCCGAAGCAGATCCAGCTCGATCGCGATAACGGCAAGCTCTACTGGTGCGACCGCGAAGGCATGCGCGTCATGCGCGCCAATATCGACGGCAGCGACATCGAAACCCTGGTGCAGAACGGCGATAGCCCGGAAGACAGCGCCGATATCGAACGCTGGTGCGTCGGCATCGCCCTCGACCTGCCGCTCGGCCAGATCTACTGGACCCAGAAGGGACCGCCGGATGCAGGCCTCGGCCGCATCTTCCGCGCCGGCATCAATATCCCCGCCGGCGAAGCCGCCACGAACCGCAGCGATATCGAAATCCTCCTGGACAAACTGCCGGAGCCGATCGACCTGGAACTCGATCTCGCCACCCGCACCATCTACTGGACCGACCGCGGCAATCTCCCACGCGGCAATACCGTCAACCGCGCCCAGATGGATGATCTGGCCGCAACGTCGGAAGTCGTCCTCGAAGGCCTGGACGAAGGCATCGGCCTGTCGCTCGACCTGCCTGGTAACCGGATGTTCTTTACCGATATCGGCGGCAATCTCTATTCCGCAGGTCTCGACGGCTCGGGCGAGCGGGAGCTCCTGCACCATGCCGGTTCGTTCACGGGGATTGTTTACGCGGAGGTTTGAGGTTTCGAAGATAGTTTGCGTCGTGGGATTCACTGTGGCCGACCCTCGTCCTTCGAGGGTCGGCCACAGGATGAGGGCGGATCTTGCGATCAATGGCCTCCGCGCACGCCATCGAGCAGATGCGGCAGGCCCTTCACGCCCTCATCCCGCAGCTCCACCGGCAACAGGCCTTCCGGCAGATCCTGATAGGAAACCGGGCGCAGGAAGCGGCGGATGGCGAGCGTGCCGACCGAGGTCGTGCGGCTGTCCGAGGTTGCCGGGAAAGGCCCGCCATGCACCATGGCATGGCTGACTTCGACGCCGGTCGGCCAGCCATTGGCGAGGATACGGCCGGCCTTGCGCTCCAGCACCGGCAGGAGCTTGGCGGCGATCGGATGATCGCCCGCCTCGATCTGCAGCGTGGCGGTGAGCTGGCCCTCCAGCTTTTCGGCGACGGCGATCATCTGATCGATGTCCTTGCAGCGCACCAGCAGGCTGGCGGCACCGAAGATTTCGTGGCCGAGTCGCTCATCCGCCAGAAACTGCTCCACATCCGTCTCGAAGAAGATGCCGGGGCTGCGGTTGACGCCTTCGGCCGGCGCGCCGTGGGCAACGGTCCTGACTGCCTCATGGCCGGCGAGAACCGAAACGCCCTTGTCGAAGGCGGCATGGATGCCCGGCGTCAGCATGGGCGCCGGCGCGCGGCCGGTCAGCGCCGCACTGGCGGCATCCACGAAACGGTCGAGGTCGGGGCTGTCGATGGCAAAGACCAGGCCGGGATTGGTGCAGAACTGGCCGGCGCCCAGCGTCAGCGAATCGATGAAGCCGGTGCCGATCGCCTCGGCGCGCGCCGCAAGGGCGGCCGGGAAGAGAAAGACCGGATTGACGCTGCTCATCTCGGCATAGACCGGGATCGGCTCCGGACGGGCGGCTGCAATGGCGCCGAGCGCCAGCCCGCCGCCGCGCGAGCCGGTGAAACCGACCGCCTTGATGCGGGCATCGCGCACCAGTGCGGCACCCGTCTCATTGGCGCCCGTCAGCAGCGAGAATGTGCCCTCCGGCAGGCCGCAAGCGGCGACGGCCGCCTGGATGGCGCGGCCGACAAGCTCGCCCGTGCCGGGATGGGCCAGATGGCCCTTGACGACGACCGGGCAGCCGGCGGCCAGCGCCGAAGCGGTGTCACCGCCGGCGACCGAGAAAGCGAGTGGGAAATTGCTGGCGCCGAAGACCGCGACCGGGCCGAGCGGGATCTGGCGCAGGCGCAGATCCGGGCGCGGCAGCGGCTTGCGCTCCGGCAAGGCGGGATCGACACGCAGATCGAGCCATTCGCCGGAGCGAACCACCTGCGCGAACAGCCGCAGCTGGCCGACAGTGCGGGCGCGTTCGCCCTGCAGGCGGGCGACCGGCAGGCCGGTCTCTTCCGTGGCGCGTTCGATCAGCGTATCGCCGATCTCCATGATCTTGTCGGCGATGGTGTCGAGAAATGTCGCGCGCGCTTCCGGCGTGGTGGCGCGATAGGTGTCGAAAGCCTGCTCCGCCAGGGCACAGGCCCGCGAAACCTCGGTTTCGCCGGCAACGGCGAAGGCCGGTTCGAGATCGGCGCCGGTCGCCGGGTTGATGGCGCGGATGGATTTGTTGTCGCCGGTCGAATCCGCGCCGATCAGCAAATCGCCGCTAATCACAAAAGATTGTGTCATGGGTATTCCTTGAATGATGCCGGGACGCTGGGAGGTGCGCCCGTCGCAAGCAGATAGCAGGATGAAATGACAGATGTAAGATGATAATCGTCATCTAAATATCAAGTCTTGCCCAATGAGGCGGGTCTTGGCAGACATGACCGAGATCGGCAAGCCGGGGCAAGGCAGCCGATCATCCGCATATGGCATTGCGCGCCGGTTCGTGCCAATTTACCCGCCATCCGAATGACTGATCACGGCCAAGCCCCCATGTCCATTGCACTTCTTGCCGATCCCATCGTCCAGTTCTGCATCCTGGTGGTCGTCGGCACCTTCGTCAGCCGCATCCTGCTGCGCCATCATCGTGCCGGGCGGCTGATCGGGCAGGTCGCCTTCTTCTTCAGCCTGACCGCGCTTCTGCTCTATCATGGCATCGTGCCCTATGAGCCGGGTCCGCCGCAGGATACGGTGGCGCTGCGAATTTTCACCGGTTTCGCCAAGATCGTCTGGTGGATCAATGCCGCCTGGGTGCTGATCGCCTCGGTGCGGCTGTTCCTCATCTTCGAGCGCAAGCCGCGCGAAGGCCGGCTGCTGCAGGATCTCGTCGTCGGCATCATCTATCTCGGCGCCATCCTGTCCATCGTCGGCAATGTCTTCAGCGTGCCCATCGGCACGCTGATCGCCACCTCCGGCGTCTTCGCCATCATCCTCGGCCTGGCGCTGCAAAGCACGCTGAGCGACGTCTTCTCCGGCATCGCCCTCAATCTCGGCAGGCCCTATTCGGTCGGCGACTGGGTGGTTTTGGAAAACGACGTTCAGGGCCGCATCGTCGAAACCAACTGGCGGGCGACGCATCTGCTCAACGGCACCAACGACCTCGTCGTCATCCCGAACAGCACGCTCGCCAAGACGCGGATCACCAATCTTTCCAGCCCCGACGAGAGCCACGGCGTCACCATCACCGTCCGCGTCCAGCCGACCACGCAGCCGAACGTCATCGCCGACGTGATGCGCAACGTGCTGATCAGCTGCAATACGATCCAGAAGACACCCGAGCCCAGCGTGACGGTGGATGCGATGGACGGTCAGGCCGTGGAGCTGCAACTGAGCTTCCGCGTCCGCGACATATCGCAAACCGCCGCCGCCAAGAACGAGATCTACGACCTCATCTACCGCCATGCAAAGGCGGGAGGCCTGAAGCTCGCCGGCCATGCCGATGCGATCATAGCGCCGCCGGAGCCGCGGACCGAGGCGGAAAACATCGCCCGGCATCCGGGCACGCCCTGGCGGCTGCTCAACAATATCCCGCTGTTCTCGTCGCTGACGGAGGACGAGAAGGAGCATCTCGCCTCGCATATGCAGCGCCGCACCTATCACAAGGACGCCGTCATCGCCGAACAGGGAACGCGCCTGAAGGCCCTCACCATCGTGCGCTCCGGCGTCGTCAGCATGAGCCGCCGCGAAGGGCAGCGGCAGATCGAGCTGACACGGCTCGCGCCTGGCGATTATTTCGGCGAAGGCGGCCTGCTGATGGGAGCCGGCGAGGTCGGCACGATCAAGGCCCTGACCTTCGTCGTCACCTACGAGATCGGCGAGGACTGCCTGGCGCCGCTGCTGCAAGATCGCCCCTCTTTGGCGGAGGAACTGGGAGCCATCATGTCGAAACGCATCGAAGCCGAGCGCCATCTCTTCAGCGCCGGCGACATGCTGGTCAATGGCGCTCCCGTCAGCTCGCTCAGCGCCCGCATCAAGCATCTGTTCCAGATCCAGCACGATTAAATATACCGCTCCATGCGCCTGAGCGGCTGCCCCGAGACGGCGGTCGGAATCGTCTGCGCTTAATCCGGCTTCGCAGCCGGTGCCGCTGCCGGCGGCCTCGTCGTGAAGAAAACCTTGGCATCCCTGGTGAACGCTTCGCGGGAGGCCGGCCGCGTATAAAACATGTGCCCGCCGCGATAGAGCTTCAGCGCCACGCGGTCGGCGAAAGCCGCCGGCATATGATCGAGGACATATTTGTTGACGCCGAAGGGCGTGACGATATCGCTATAGCCTTGCGCCACCAGCAGCCGGAAGGACGGCAGCAGCGACAGCGTTTCCCTGAGATCGTCCGTTGCGCTGGCCGTAAGCCGCGACCCGCCGTTTCGTTCGCCCCAGTTCCAGCGCTCGTTCACGGAACTCGACAGCAGCGTATAGGTCATGTCGGTGCGAAAACCGAGTTCATCGCGCGCGTAAGTCGAAAAGGCGCCGCCATAGGCCCGCACGAAACCGTCGAGGATCGGATCACCGCCATGCGCCGCCTCCGATTCGGGATAGGGGTCCGGCGCCAGGAAGGACGCGTCGTAGGAACTGACGACATCGGCGCCGTCGCCATCGGAATGTTTGCGATAGGCCCCGCCGATGAAGCCCTGGTTCTTCGCGACCACATCTTCCGGAATGCCGGTCAGGCCGGCCACTCGCCCATAGAAGGCACGGCCGGCCTCGCCCGACGGCGGCGGGCCGGCAAGGACCGGCAGATAGTCTTTCAACGCGAAGTCCTGGGCGTCCCTCATCCCCTGCTCGCTGAAGGCATTGCGCCGCTCCATCTCGGCCGCGGCCAGCGACGGCAATGCCAGCGCAGCGCCAAACGCAAATTCGCTCGCCCCGAAGACCAGCCGTCCCTCGATCAGCGGCGACAGCATGACGATGCCGGAGACAAGGATTCCCTGGTCCTCCCGGAGGC
Organism: Rhizobium sp.; assembly: GCA_047606605.1. Taxonomy (GTDB): domain Bacteria; phylum Pseudomonadota; class Alphaproteobacteria; order Rhizobiales; family Rhizobiaceae; genus Rhizobium. Next base: position 894 of record JASGEG010000048.1, on the reverse strand, counting down.
TGGTCGCGACCTTGGCGGCCCTCAGCCCGCCATAGCTTTCGCCGAGAATATATTTCGGTGAAGCACCGCGGCCATTATGGGCGAGGTAAAGCGCGATGGCCTTTGCGAGGCTCTCTGCATCCGAGCGCATATTGTAGAATTCATTGGCATCATCCGGCTTGACCGTGCGGCTCCAGCCGGTGCCGATCGGATCGATCAGCACGAGATCGGTGAAGTCCAGCCAGCTTTGCGGATTGTCGATAAGCTTGGCATTGGCGCCGTCGCGACCGTCCGGGCCGAAATCGAGAACCCGCGGACCGACAAGGCCGAGGCTGAGGAAGGCCGAAGCCGCCCCCGGCCCGCCATTGAAGACGAAGGTGATCGCCCGGGCCGCCTCCCGGTCCTTGGCGACATAGGCGGTATAGAAGATCGCCGCGCTGCGTTCGCCATCCTGGCCGAAAAGATCCAGCGTGCCAGCCGTCGCGGTATAGGGAATGTTCCTGCCATCGGCATTCAGCACATGGTCGCTGACCGCATCGACCGGCAGCAGCGAAAGAACCCCCGCACCTCCGCTACCACTCCCGCCGCCAGCCCCCTGTTCCGGCGGGGCGGCCAAGGCGAGCGTCGAGGCGAAGGAAAAAGCCAGCACCAGAACCATTCGGCGAAACGACATGGAAACGCATCCTTCCTCGATCCGTAGCATCGGCCCTCCCGATACTAGTCCATCGACCGCGAAAGCGGGAATTCAAGACATGTTGATCGCAGCTTCGCCCAGCCAATCGCTTTCAAGCTAGGGTGCTCTTGAGCGCCGTGGAGCCATTTGCAAGACTAAGGAAGCGTCGAAGATTTACCGCTGCGGAATTTGGGGATTGGGTCTGATAGTATAGTTCCACTCGCCGTGGAACTCGTCTTTGG
>JASGEG010000047.1:0-13970 GCA_047606605.1 Rhizobium sp. | reverse complement strand
GCGCGATGCGATCGACCCCTATTGAGCGGAGACGGACCATGGCCCTCGCACTCGTCAACCCCTTCGCTCCCGACGTCCGGCTCGATGCCGCCGGCAAGACCGCCGCGCCGATCATCGATGCCCGCAACGTCGCAGTCAAATTCAAGGTCGAGGACGGCATCGTCGATGCCGTCAAGGACATCTCCTTCCAGCTCTATCGCGGCGAGACCATCGCCATCGTCGGCGAATCCGGCTCGGGAAAATCCGTGACGGCCCGCACCGTCATGGGCCTGCTCACCAAGCGCGCCATGGTCTCGGAAAAATCGACCGTCAGCTACGACGGCAAGAACGTGCTGAAATTCTCCGAGCGCGCCCGGCGGCAACTGCGCGGCGACCGCATCTCGATGATCTTCCAGGAACCGATGAGCTCGCTCAATCCGATCTATACGATCGGCAGCCAGATCGTCGAAGCGATCCGCGTCCACCGCAAGGTCAGCCGGCGCGAGGCCGAGAAGCGGGCGCTGGAGCTCTTGAAGCAGGTGCAGATCCCCGATCCGGAGGCACGGCTGAAGCAATATCCGCACCAACTGTCCGGCGGCCAGCGCCAGCGCGTGATGATCGCCATGGCGCTCGCCAACGACCCCGACGTGCTGATCGCCGACGAGCCGACGACCGCGCTCGACGTCACCGTGCAGGCGCAGATCCTCAATCTGATCCGCAACCTGCAGAAACAGCTCGGCATGGCGGTGATCCTCATCACCCACGACCTGACCGTGGTGCGGCAGTTTTCCGACTATGTCTATGTCATGCAGCATGGCGAGATGCGCGAGCACAACAGGACGGAAGACCTGTTCGCCCATCCGCAACACCCCTATACCCAGCACCTGCTCGCCTCGGAGCCGCGGGGGCAGGCCAAGCCGCTGCCACCGGATTGCGATACGATCCTTCAGGGCAAATCCGTCAAGGTCGCCTTCATGCTGCGCCATGGCGGGCTGTTCAAGCCGGACCTGCGCGAACTGATCGCGGTCGACGGCCTCAATCTGGAGCTTCGCCGGCACGAGACGCTCGGCCTCGTCGGCGAATCCGGCTCGGGCAAGACCACCTTCGGTCAGGCCCTGCTGCGGCTGATCGATGCCGACAGCGGCGAAATCCATTTCGACGGCCAGGCGATCCATGGCCGTTCGCGCGAGGAAATGCGGCCGCTGCGCTCGCGCATGCAGGTGGTCTTCCAGGACCCCTTCTCGTCGCTCAACCCACGCATGACCATCGGCCAGATCATTTCCGAGGGGCTGGTCGTCAACAATATCGGCGCCAACAAGGCCGAGCGGCTGGAGCGGGTGAAGGGGGCGCTGGTCAGCGCCGGCATGCCCGCCAATATCCTGTCGCGCTTTCCGCACGAATTTTCCGGCGGCCAGCGCCAGCGCATCGCCATCGCCCGCGCCATCGCGCTCGAGCCGGAATTCATTCTGCTCGACGAGCCGACCTCGGCGCTCGACCTCTCCGTCCAGGCCCAGATCATCGACCTCCTGCGCAAGCTGCAGGACGAGCGGGGCCTGAGCTATCTGTTCATTTCCCACGACCTCAAGGTCGTCCGCGCCCTTTGCCATCGCGTCATTGTCATGCAACACGGCAAGATCATGGAAGAAGGCCCGGTCGACGACGTTCTTTCCCATCCCAAGACCGCTTACACCGAACGCCTTGTCAGAGCGGCGTTCGAGGTGGCGTCCTAAGCATTCAGGAGACTTTACATGACAGGCAATCCCAAGATCACCTTCATCGGCGCCGGCTCGACCGTCTTCATGAAGAACATCATCGGCGACGTGCTGCAGCGCCCGGCCCTTTCCGGCGCCAGGATCGCGCTGATGGACATCAATCCGCAGCGGCTGGAAGAAAGTGCCATCGTCGCCCGCAAGCTCGCCTCGACGCTTGGCGCCGCCGCCACGGTCGAGACCTTTACCGACCAGCGCAAGGCGCTCGACGGCGCCCATTTCGTCGTCGTCGCCTTCCAGATCGGCGGCTACGAGCCCTGCACGGTCACCGATTTCGAGGTGCCGAAGAAATACGGCCTGCGCCAGACGATCGCCGACACGCTCGGCGTCGGCGGCATCATGCGCGGCCTGCGAACGGTTCCGCATCTGTGGAAGATCTGTGAGGACATGCTCGCCGTCTGCCCGAACGCGATCATGCTGCAATATGTCAACCCGATGGCGATCAACACCTGGGCGATCGCCGAGAAATATCCGACCATCAAGCAGGTCGGCCTTTGCCACTCCGTGCAGGGCACGGCGATGGAACTCGCCCATGATCTCGATATTCCCTACGAGGAAATCCGCTACCGCTCGGCCGGCATCAACCATATGGCCTTCTATCTCGAATTCGAGCATCGCCAGCCCGACGGCTCCTACCGCAACCTCTATCCCGATCTCGTGCGCGGCTACCGCGAGGGACGCGCGCCCAAGCCCGGCTGGAACCCGCGCTGCCCGAACAAGGTGCGCTACGAGATGCTGACGCGGCTCGGCTATTTCGTCACCGAAAGCTCCGAGCATTTCGCCGAATACACGCCCTATTTCATCAAGGAGGGCCGCGAGGACCTGATCGAGAAATTCGGCATTCCGCTCGACGAATATCCGAAGCGCTGCATCGAGCAGGTGGCGCGCTGGCAGAACCAGGCCGAGGAATACCGCACCGCCGAGAAGATCGAGGTCAAGCAGTCGAAGGAATATGCCTCCTCGATCATCAATTCGGTCTGGACCGGCGAACCCTCGGTCATCTACGGCAATGTCCGCAACAATGGCTGCATCACCTCGCTGCCCTATAATTGCGCCGCCGAGGTTCCCTGCCTGGTCGATGCCTCGGGCATCCAGCCGACCTTTATCGGCGACCTGCCGCCGCAACTGACCGCACTGATCCGCACGAACATCAATGTGCAGGAATTGACGGTGCAGGCCTTGATGACGGAGAATCGCGAGCACATTTACCACGCGGCAATGATGGACCCGCATACGGCCGCCGAGCTCGATCTCGACCAGATCTGGGCGCTCACCGACGACCTTCTCGCCGCCCATAGCGAGTGGTTGCCGGAATGGGCGCGCGGCAGCCGCAAGGTTCAGGCCGCCTGAAACCACTCTCTCCCGGTTTTTCGCGGCCGGAAGGGCCCCGCAGCAGTGCTGCGGGGCCTTGTTCCTTTTACCTCCGGGAAAAGGTGAAACTCCAAAACCCTCTATTTTTCCAGGGCGATATCGGGTGACAAAGCCGATCCGAACACGCTAGAAACGGCGGCAGATCTTGGGAGAGAGCAAAGACATGGCCAATTCGGATATTTTCGCCACCGGAACCTTCGTCGGGCGCGTGTGGCGTCCGGATGTCAAGGGTCCCGCCCTCGTCGTCGTCCGCGACGGTGCGCTTTACGACATCACCTCGAAGGATGCGCCGACCATGCGCGATCTTCTGGAAAAAGACGACCCGGTCGCTTTCGTACGCGCGCAGAAGGGCGAAGCCATCGCCAGGCTTGACGATCTGCTTGCCGAAAAGACCGACCCCTCGAGCGTCCATCTCCTCGCCCCCATCGATCTGCAGGCGATCAAGGCCTGCGGCGTCACCTTCGCCCGCTCGATGCTGGAACGCGTGATCGAGGAACGCGCCGCCGGCAATCCCGATCTGGCGGAATCGATCCGCGCCAAGGTCACGGCCCTGATCGGCGACAGCCTGCGCAACCTGAGGGCCGGCTCGCCGGAGGCGGCCAAGGTAAAGGCGGCGCTGATCGAGGAGGGCGTCTGGTCGCAATATCTCGAAGTCGGCATCGGCCCGGACGCCGAGGTCTTCTCCAAGTCGCAGGTCATGTCCTCGGTCGGCCCCGGCGCCGATGTCGGCCTGCACCCGATCTCCAAGTGGAACAATCCCGAACCGGAAATCGTGCTCGCCGTCGACAGCAGGGGCCGCATCCGGGGTGCGACGCTCGGCAACGACGTCAACCTGCGCGACGTCGAGGGACGCTCGGCGCTGCTGCTCGGCAAGGCCAAGGACAACAACGCCTCCTGCTCGATCGGTCCCTTCATCCGCCTGTTCGACGAGACCTATGCGCTGGACGACGTGCGCGCCGCCGATCTCGCCCTCAAGGTCGAGGGCGAGGATGGCTATGTGCTCAACGGCCGCTCCTCGATGAAGGAAATCAGCCGCGACCCCCTGGACCTCGTCTCCCAGACCATCGGCCGCCATCACCAATATCCCGATGGCCTGGTCCTGTTCATGGGCACCCTCTTCGCCCCCGTCGAGGATCGCGACACACCCGGCCAGGGCTTCACCCACAAGGTCGGCGACATCGTCACCATTTCCAACGACAGGCTCGGCTCGCTGAGGAACCGGGTCCTGTTGTCGACGGAATGCGCGCCCTGGACCTTCGGGGTGTCGCATCTCATGCGCAACCTGGCAGCCCGTGGATTGCTCTGAAGCGGAGGCTCCAACTTTTGTTGGGACGCAATACCGGGAAAATTGCTGCGTACTTTTCCCGGTATTGCTTTAGCCGAAATACGCGCGACTATCCTGCAAACGCAGGGATCGGTTTTCGCGCATCGAACTTCTGGGGACAGTCCGCCGCGCTGCTTGATCGCATCGTCCGATCCTGCCTCTCTCTATCTCGTGCCTGACATGATGACGGGCGACGCCATGGCTCCGCGGATGCTCCAACCTTCGACACGGCCAGCCATGGCGTTTCGGCCTGCCTGGGCTGGCGCGGGCGGTGCGAGACTGCGATCCCAGAGGGGTGCGCTCGCTATCTCCGTCCGGGCCTTTTTCCTTATCTGTGACAGAGAGATCACAGCCGCCTCTGGATGTCTCCGATTTTTGCCTAGTTAACCATTGGTTAACCATAATCGGGCTTATCTGAAACATGATCCAGGGCCTTGCTTTTCAGTTCCATTGCGTAATTAGCCCGTGAAATGACGATAGACCGCCAAGCCGATTTCAAAGATGCACCTGCGCGAGATAATAATGCTGCTGATGTTGGCCGGTCTGGCGACCGGTTGCACGACGACGGGCGGCGTGCGGCAATCGGCAGGCCCAGAGACGGTTGCCAACGAAAAGGCATTGGCATTTCCGCCACCCGGCGGTCCGGCGGTCGTCAGCGTCGTTGAACGCAGGCACAAGGACGACGTGGAGCAGACGGTATCGCTTGCGACATCGTCGTCGGTGGCCGGCCAGAATTTCCTCAAGATACAGTTTCGCAACGTGTCCGGAGCCAATCCCGGGCTGGGCAGCACGCCCTACAAGGAGATCGGCAACGTTGCGATCGCCAGCGAGATGGCGGCGGCCGTACCCGGCGTGAGACTGGCGCGCTCCGCGACCTTCGTTCAAAACGGCTATGGTCCGTTCGGCTACGCTTCCGGGCAGAGCCGGGGCGGCGATACCTGCCTTTATGCCTGGCAGCAAATTCGAGCCGGCCAGTCCGCGCTGGCAGACATGCAGAATTTCAGCATGGTGCAGGTTCGCATCCGGCTATGCGATGCGCGCGCAAGCGAGCGGCAGCTTCTGAGCACGGTCTACGGCTATACGATTGCCGGCGGCTTTGTGAACGAAGCGCTCAATCCGTACGGAACGGTGCGCGGAGCCGACGCAGTGCTCGGCCAGCCCGGCGATCCGGTCTATCCTGATCGGGGCAATTATCGCACCGGCGGGACGCCCATCGGATATGAGCCGGTGGCGCCTCGCGCCGCCATTGTGCGTCGTCAGCCGGTCCGCCCGCCGCAGGCGGCGGCGGTCGAAGCTCTCCCCGCGGCCATCGGGCCACGCGTGCCGCTGCCGGGCGAGCAATATGTCCCGTCCGGTTCGGCTGCGACGAGCGCACCGGCAAGTGTGACGGGCCAGCCTCAACCGGCTCCGTCAAGAAATTCCGGCGCGATCGTGCCATCACCAGATTGTGTCGGCGCAGCGGCCAATACCGCCTGCCCGCGATAGATTTTAGTCCTTTGGAGCGCCTGGATGGCGCTTGGCCAGTACCTTTGAAGGAACAATGATGCATACAGCACGAAGCATCTTGATATGGGCCGCCGTTTCCATATGCGGGATCGTGCTGATCACCCTGCCGGTCAACCTGCAGACCCAGCTCATCGCCAGCACCGTCGTCGTCACCTTCATGGCGGCCATCAAGCTTCTGAAGGCACAGGGCACATGGCGGCTGATCGCGCTTGCCTTGGGCACCTCGATCGTCTTGCGCTATGTCTATTGGCGCACCACCAATACGCTGCCGCCCGTCAATCAGCCGGAAAACTTCATCCCCGGCCTGCTGCTTTATCTCGCCGAAATGTACAACGTCGCGATGCTGCTGCTGAGCCTCTTCATCGTTGCGACGCCTCTGCCTTCACGACCCGCCCGCGCGGCCAAGGCACAGAATTTCCCCAGCGTCGATGTCTTCGTCCCCTCCTACAACGAGGACATCAATCTGCTGGCCAATACGCTGGCGTCGGCCAAGGCGATGGACTATCCGGCCGACAAGCTGCAGGTCTGGCTGCTCGACGATGGCGGCACCTTGCAGAAACGCAATTCCACCAAGGTTCTGGAAGCGCAGGGGGCAATCTCGCGCCATGCCGAGCTTCAACGGCTCTGCAAGGAACTCGACGTCAACTACCTGACGCGCGAGCGCAACGAGCATGCCAAGGCCGGAAACCTCAACAATGGCCTCGAACATTCGAAGGGCGACCTGATCGCCGTCTTCGATGCCGACCACGCGCCGGCACGCGACTTCCTGCTCGAAACCGTCGGCTATTTCGAGGACGATCCGAAGCTCTTTCTCGTCCAGACGCCGCATTTCTTCATCAATCCGGACCCGCTCGAACGCAATCTGCGCACCTTCGACAATATGCCGAGCGAGAACGAGATGTTCTACGGCATCATCCAGCGCGGGCTGGACAAATGGAATGCCGCCTTCTTTTGCGGCTCGGCGGCGGTATTGAGCCGCAAGGCGCTCGAATCCCAAAGCGGCTTCAGCGGCATCAGCATCACCGAGGATTGCGAAACGGCGCTGGCGCTGCATGGCGCGGGCTGGAACAGCATCTATGTCGACAAGCCGCTGATCGCCGGCCTGCAGCCGGCGACCTTCGCGAGCTTCATCGGCCAGCGCAGCCGCTGGGCGCAGGGTATGATGCAGATCCTGCGCTTCCGTTTCCCGCTGCTGAAGCGCGGGCTGACGCTGCCGCAGCGCCTCTGCTACATGTCCTCGACGCTCTTCTGGCTTTTCCCCTTCCCGCGCGCCATCTTTCTGTTTGCGCCGCTCTGCTATCTGTTCTTCGATCTGGAGATCTTCACGGCCTCCGGCAGCGAATTCCTCGCCTATACGCTTGCCTATATGCTCGTGAACCTGATGATGCAGAACTATCTCTACGGCTCCTTCCGCTGGCCGTGGATTTCAGAGCTCTACGAATATGTGCAGATGGTGCATCTGCTGCCCGCGGTCATCTCGGTGATCTTCAATCCGCGCAAGCCGACCTTCAAGGTCACCGCCAAGGACGAATCGATCGCCGTCAGCCGGCTTTCCGAGATCAGCCGCCCCTTCTTCGTCATTTTCGCGGTGCAGATCGTGGCGGTGGCGATCACGATCTATCGCATCTACGCCGAGCCCTACAAGGCGGATGTGACGCTTGTCGTCGGCGCCTGGAACCTCATCAACCTGGTGCTCGCCGGCTGCGCGCTGGGGGTCGTGTCGGAGCGCGGCGAGCGCTCGTCCTCACGCCGTGTGCGGGTCGATCGCCGCAGCGAATTCGGGATCGGCGAGAAATGGCACTCCGCCTCGATCGAGAATGTTTCCGTTCACGGCGCGCGGCTGAATGTGTTCAACAAGGAGCTTGATCCGATCGTCGTCGGCGCGGAAGCGACATTGCGCTTCCAGCCCTATGGCGGCGGCGAGATGGAAACCCTGCCGCTCATTGTGCGCAACATCCAGCAATCCGGCGAGATCACCACCATCGGCTGCCAATATGTGCCCAAGGGGGCTGCGGATCACCGCCTGATCGCGGATCTGGTCTTTGCCAATTCCGATCAATGGACGCAATTCCAGAAAGGCCGACGCCGCAATCCCGGCATCATCCGCGGGACGATCTGGTTCCTGGGCTTGTCGCTGTACCAGACGAGCCGTGGCCTGATCTATTTGTTCCGCAGCATGCGCTCCGAACGCGAGGCGCAGCAGCAGGCCGCAAAGGCGAGCAGCCGATGAGGACGGTTTTCTCCGCTGTCGTCCTGATGGTTTGCGCGGCGACATGCGCTTCGGCGCAGACGCTGCCTTTCGATATGTCGCACGAACGCCCGCAGACGCCGCGCGCGGCCGTGCCGCAGGTGACCCTGCCACAAGTGACTCTGCCGGCAGCCACCTCCGCGCAGCAACCAGCCGCGCCGGCCGCCCCCAAAAGCAACTTCCAGCGTTATATCGTGCCCTTCAAGGACTTTCGGCTGGAAGGCGAATATGACCGGAGGTCGTGGTCGATCTACCTGACGCCGGAACAGGCGGCAGCGCCGGCCAAGTTCAATTTCGCCTATCAGAATGCCGTCGTCGTTGCCCCCGAAGCATCGCAGCTAACCATCTTCCTGAACAACCGCGCGATCGGCCAGCAGCAGATCGGCTCGCCCGACAGCCCGTCGACTATCAGTTTCGACGTGCCGCGCGGTTTGCTGCAGCCGGGGGCCAACATCGTGACCTTCGAGGCGACGCAGCGTCATCGCACCGACTGCGACATCCAGTCGACCTACGAATTGTGGTCCGACATCGATCCCGCCGGAACCTATTTGAGCTTTGCCGAGGAGAATGCGCAAAAGCTGTCGAGCACGGATGCCATCCGCGCCATCGGCGTCGATGGCGCCGGCAAGACCGAATTCAATCTGGTGGTGCCGGCGCTCGCCCAGCCCGGCACCGCAAAACCGCTGCTGAGGCTGGCGCAGGGCCTTTCGATCCTGAGCGGAATGCCGAACGAGACCTTCTCCTTCAGCACGGAATCGCTGCCGCCGCCCGCGCCGGGAAAAATGACCGTGCTGGTCGGCACGCCCGCCGAACTGCAGCCGCTGTTTCCGGTCCCGGCGGCAGCGCAAAACGCGGCCCTTGCGACCTTCGTTCAGGACCCGCGCACCGGCTCGACGGTTCTGCTCGTCAGCGGCCCGTCATGGCAATCGGTCGCCACCGCGATCGATACGGTCGTTTCGCCGACCGACAGGGACCCGACCGTCCAGCGCGACACGCTGGTGACCCAACGGTGGAGTGCCCCGGATGCGCCATTGATTTATTCCGACACCAGCCTCCCCTTTTCACAGCTGGGCATCGAGACGACAGAGTTTTCGGGTCGTCACTTCCATACGAGCTTCAACGTGGCGATCCCCTCGGATTTCTATGCGAACGCCTATGGCGAGGCGACCATTTATCTCGATGCGGCCTATGCCAAGAATGTGAAGCCCGGCAGCCATATCGACGTCTATGTCAATGGCAGCATCGCCACGACCAAGCCGATCACCGCGCCCGGCGGCGGCATCTTCCGCAAGCTGCCCATTCGCGTGACGATGCGTCACTTCAAACCGGGTCTGAACACCATCCGGCTGGAAGCGATGCTGCTGACCGGCGAAGACGAGGCCTGTGCGCCCGGCACGACGGCCGACAAGACGGCGCGTTTCGCGCTGTTCGATACCAGCACGCTGCATATTCCCGATTTCGCCAGGGTCGCCCAACGTCCGAATCTCGCCGCCCTGGCCGGCACGGGCTATCCCTACAACCGCAACACCGCATCGACGGCGCTCTTCATCGACCGCACCGATCCCGACACACTCTCCGCCACCGCGACGCTGCTCGGCCAGATGGCGATCGTCGCCGGACATCCGATCGCAGTCGACCTCATCGCGGCGCCGGGCGGCGCGGGGGAGCGTGACGCGATATTCATCGGCCCGATCTCGCAAATGTCGACAACGACCTTGTCGCAAATGAATATCGCCGCCGCCAGCCAGGCTTCCTGGCGTCCGGCGGTCGCGGGTCAAGCCGTACCGCCGGAAGCCGCAGCCACGGTCGATGAGTGGCGCTCGCGCATCGGCGGCGGCCTCCTGCAGCGTCAGATCCAGCTGTTTCAGGATTGGATGCACCGCAACTTCGATATTTCCTGGAGTTCGCTGCAGTTCGTTCCACACGCCGAGCAGGTCTTTACACCCTCGAATGTCAACAGCTTCATGATTGCGCAAGGAGAGGGCACGACGGCGAATTCCACCTGGACAATCATGACCGCGCCCTCCGCCAAGGATCTGCGGACCGGCGCGGAAGCCATGACCTCGATGGGCGAATGGTCGCAGATCGACGGGCATGTCACGGTCTATTCGGCCAAGACGGGCAAGATCGGCACCGTGCCAGTCAGCCGCTTCGATTTCGTCACGACGCAGCCCTGGTCGTTCACCAATTATCGGCTGATTGCCGCGAACTGGCTGTCCAGCAATATTCTGTCCTACGCATTCCTGCTGATCGCCTCTTCCCTGCTGATCGGCGTGACCACGGCTGGCATCCTCGCCAGGATCGGCAGGCGCGAATGAGACGCTGGCGCACCGTAGCCCTTGCGGGCAGCCTGATCTTCATGGCCATGAGCCAGCCGCTCATGGCGCAGCGCGCCTCGATCGATCCGCAGGCATGGGCCGCCTACAAGGCGAAGTTCCTCGACGCCGATGGCCGTATCGTCGACAATGGCAACGACAATATCAGCCATAGCGAGGGGCAGGGCTATGGTCTGCTGCTCGCCTATCTTTCGAACAGCCCCGCCGATTTCGAGCAGATCTGGTACTTCACGCGAACGGAACTGCTTCTGCGCGATGACGGTCTCGCCGCCTGGAAATGGGACCCGGCCGCCACGCCGCATGTGGCCGATACCAACAATGCGTCGGACGGCGACATGCTCATCGCCTACGCCCTGGCCTTGGCGGGATCGGCCTGGAACAAGCAGGACTATCTGAGCGAGGCATCGCGGATGGCGAAGGCGCTTCTTGCCCATGCCGTCGTCCATGCCGGCGGAAAAACCGTCATCCTTCCCGGCGTCGGCGGCTTTGCGGCCTCCGACCGCGACGATGGGCCCGTGGTCAATCCGTCCTATTGGGTTTACGAGGCGATCCCGGTCATGGCGCTGCTGGCGCCTTCGCCGGAGTGGCAGAAGCTGAAGGACGACGGCCTGTCGCTCCTGCAGTCGACGCAGTTCGGTCCGCGGAAATTGCCGGCGGACTGGGTGAGCATCCGGGCCAAACCGAGCCCCGCCGCCGGCTTCGACGCCGAATTCGGCTACAATGCCATCCGTATCCCGCTTTATCTCGTCAGGGCGGGCATATCGGACAAGACGCTGCTGACGCGACTGCGGGCGGGCATGACGGCCGACAACGATATGCCGGCCATTATCGATCTGGCGACCGGCAAGCCGACACAGCCCCTGACAGACCCGGGTTATCGAATTGTTAACGATGTTGTGGCGTGTGTGACAGGCGGAACGAAATTGCCCGGAGCCGTTCGACAGTTCGCGCCGTCGTTTTACTATCCGTCGACCCTCCAATTGCTGGGCTTGGCTTTCGTCGAGGAGAGGCATCCAGAGTGTTTATGAAATCCTCCGTCCTGATGGTTTCCATGATAGCCGCGGCAGCCGGAGTTGCCGTGACGATGGGGAATCGCGAGGCGATCGAGGACAAGCTGAAATCCGCGCAGAACCAGTCGCAGGCGCGCGCCGAACCGACGGCACGTCTCAAACAGAGCGAACTGGCCTTCGATCCGTCACCGATCGACATGCAGACGGTCGCCGATCGCATCCAGGCGAATGCGCCCGCCTCGGTGCTTCCCGACGCGCCCACGGCCATCCGAACGGCTGGCGATACGCCCGCCACCGTCGCGCAGGCGGCACCCCAGCCAGCCACACCGCAGGCCGCCGCCCCGCCGCCGAAGGTCGATGAAAGTGCGCTGCGCTATTTTGCCAGCCGCGGCGACAAGGCCCGGCTCCAGGCCGAAATCTCCCGGCTGCAGGCGCTTTATCCGACCTGGGTGCCCCCGGCCGATCCGCTGGCCATTCCACAAAACAGCGACAAGCAGCTCGAGGCCATGTGGCAGCTTTATGCCGAGGGCCGCTATGCCGAATTGCATAAGGCGATAACGGACCGGCAGACGGCCGAACCCGGATGGCAACCTCCCGGCGACCTATTGGAACGCCTCGATGTTGCCGAAGCCCGCGCACGCCTCGTCAACGCCTCCGATCTCAAGCAATATGCCACCGTGGTCGATATCGGCGCCAACACGCCGAGCCTGCTCACCTGCAGCGATATCGATGTTCTATGGCGGATCGCGGAAGCCTTCATCCGCACCGATCGCGCCACGCGCGGCCAGGATGTCTATGTCTATATCCTGAAAAACTGCACCAACCCGCCCGAGAGACTGGCGACGGTCCAGAAGGCCGCGGCCTTGCTGCCCTACCAGCCGATGCAGGATATCCTGGCGCTCGAGAAGCCGGGCGACAATGGCGGGCGCGAATTCGACAGCATTCGCATCGATCTCGCGCGACGGTTCGTCGCCATGGGCAACGACGATGCGACGCTGATCGTGGCGCCGAATTACCTGACCGAGGTCGAAGCTGCGGCGCAAAGCCAGGGGCTCCCCTCCGACGCCCTTCTTCTCGGTTGGTACTATCTGCGCCGTCAGGATTATGGCGATGCGGAAAAATGGTTCCGAATCGCCCATGACAAGGGAGATTCCGCCTCGGCCTCTCAAGGCTTCGCGCTGGTCCTGATCGCCGAAGGCAAACCGCAGGAGGCGGAGACCGTCATGTACAAATGGCGGGCCGTCTCCAAGGACGCGACGGCGACCTACCTCGCGGCAACGGCCAATCTGATGGCATTGCAGCCTATGCCCACGCTCGGCGAAGATGTGCTCGGCCGCATCGCCACCGAAGTCATTGCGGAAAAATATGCGCCGACAGCACAGCAATTCGGCTGGTATGCGCGCTCGCTGAACCAACCGCAAACGGCCGCACGCTGGTTTGAAACCGCACTGCGCTGGAAGCCCGACGATGAACCCTCGGCCTATGGGCTTGCCATTACCCGTGACCAGTTGAACGACAAGCAAGGCCTGGCGGAGCTTCAAAAGCTTTGGGCCGGACGCTCCGAGCGCATCGCCCAGATCGGCGCGGCAAAGCCGCGCGCACCGGCCGTCCCCACGACCCCGACTTTGCCGGGGCAGGCGTCTCCGCAGACGGCTGCGCCGACCGGATACAGCCCTGCCAAAAGATCGGTTCCCACGGCCCAGCGCGGTGCAAGCCGACCGCGCGATTGCTCCACGACGATCAGCGCCGAGCGACTTGCACCGGCGGATGCGCTGGCGCGCGGCTGGTGCCTGATGGAAATCAATCGCCCCATGGAAGCCATCGCAGCCTTCGAGGTCGCGCTGTCGGCCTCGACCGGCAAGGCGCGAGAGGACGCGGCCTACGGGCAGAGCCTCGCCTATCTGCGGGCGGGGCTGACGAACAATGCCGCCGTCGCGGCCACCCAGGCGCCCCTCAGCCGCCCCCGCGCGGCCGAATTGCAGGTCGCAATCCTGGCCAATCGCGCGCTGTCCGCCTTTACCGCCAAACGCTACCAGGAGACGCTCGTCTATCTCGATCAGCGCGCCCAGCTTCAACAGGAGCGGATGGATCTGATGGTGCTGCGCGGCTACTGCTATCTCAATCTCAAAATGTATGACGACGCCGAACGCATCTTCAGCGCCGTCGCGGCGACCGGCAACAAGGACGGAAATCGCGGCCTGAGGGATTTGCGGCTGACCCTCCATCCCGATCACAGCCAATAAGCGAAACCGGCCGGCCTCGGTATCGCTTGGTAGTGCTTATTCAAGAAGATTTTGATAAGCTCGCCGCAACGATCGCGATGACGTCTTTGCAATAGGCCTCCGAGTGAACAACGGCTCCATCGAAACCATAGACACCGATCACGAAACCATGCGACTGCGGGCGGAACTGGAACATCGCATAAAG
>JASGEG010000046.1:0-9439 GCA_047606605.1 Rhizobium sp. | reverse complement strand
TGGCGCGCGTGCATACGCGCATCGTCGAGAGCGGTGCGCAGATGGGCGGCATAGGGGAGCCGGGCCTTCCCGCGATCCCTCCCGCTGTCGCCAATGCAGTCTCTACGCTGACGGGACAGCGAATCCGCAGCATGCCGCTTTCGCAATACACGTTTGAAAGTTAGGCCGTCTCGCACGGCCGCCCTGTTTTGCCTGGTTCCCACCGTCGCCAACGGCGCGAAGCATGGAGGTGGACAAGGCGGGGCGGCCGCGACGCGATCCGTATCAAAGCCAAAAGACATCGAACACACGGGATGGATTGTCCTTGAAGAAAGCGCTCCTGGTTCTGCTCTTGATCGTCATCGTCGTTGCCGGCGGCGTGGCGTGGTTTGTCACGCACAAGCCATCTTCTCCCTTCGACCAGACAAATACGGCGCAAGCGCCGTCGCCGGAGCTTGTGCAGCGCGGCGAATATGTCGCGCGGCAGGCCGATTGCGTTGCCTGTCATAGCCTCCCGAACGGCAAACCCTTTGCCGGCGGCCTGGAGATGGGAACGCCATTGGGCTCGATCTTCGCGACGAACATAACGCCCGACAAGGAAACCGGTATCGGCAATTATACCCTGGCCGATTTCGACCGTGCGGTTCGCCATGGCGTCGCGCCCGACGGGCGCCGGCTCTATCCGGCCATGCCCTATCCTTCCTACGTCAAGATGAACGATGACGACATTCGCGCGCTCTACGCCTTCTTCACGGCCGGGGTGACGCCGGTCAATCAGGCCAACAAGGCTTCGGAGATCAGCTGGCCGCTGAACATGCGCTGGCCGCTGGCGCTGTGGAATGTCGTCTTCACCGACAAGGGCACCTATGTCGAGAAATCATCGGAAGATGCCGTATGGAACCGCGGCGCCTATCTCGTCCAGGCGGCCGGCCATTGCGGCAGCTGCCACACCCCGCGCAGCCTGACCATGAATGAAAAGGCTCTGGACGACGGCAGTCCGCTCTATCTCTCCGGCGCGCTCCTCGATGGCTGGTATGCGCCGAGCCTTCGCCAGGATCACAATAGCGGGCTTGGCCGCTGGAGCGAGGAGGATATCTACCAGTTCCTGAAGAACGGCCGGAACCAGCATGCCGTCGTCTTCGGCTCGATGACCGAGGCCTACAACAATTCCACGCAATTCATGACGGATGATGATCTGCGCGCCATCAGCCACTATCTGAAATCGCTGCCGGGCGATCCCGCGCGCGATGGCAATCCCTGGCAATATCAGCCGGCGACATTGGTCAGCGCCTCCGCCGCTGACCGCGGCAACGCGGCCGGCGCGCAGACCTTTGCGGCCAAATGCAGCTTCTGTCATGGCAATGACGGGAAAGGCCGCAACCAGTGGATACCGCCGCTGGCCGGCGCCGCCTCGTCACTGGCAAAGGAAAACGCCTCGCAGATCAATGTGACGCTGAACGGATCGGGCCGCGTGGTCACGGCGGGCATCCCCGACGCCTACCGCATGCCGCCCTTCCGCGAACAGCTGTCCGACGAGCAGATCGCCGATGTCCTGTCCTATGTCCGCACGACATGGGGCAACCACGGCGGCGCGGTCGGTTCCGCTGAGGTTCGGGCGCTGCGCGAACATACCGATCCCGCAAGCAGCAGCCCGATCATCCTGCAGATGCGGTGACGCAGGAAAGGCCGCGGCGAAGATGGCTTCCAATTGCCGCTGCCGCTTTAGGCGGATACCTGGATGCTAAGCCGATTCCCGCAGCATGAGTTCCGCGGACAATAAAAATCGCGCGGTCAGGGTTGTTCCTCCCTGATCCTCGGTCTCATCATTGTCACCGAGCATGGCAAGAAGCATATCAACGGCTCGCCTGCCGATTTCGCTGACATTCTGGGCGACCGTTGTGATCGGCGGGCAGGCGTATCGCGACAGGGGATGATCGTCATGTCCTGCGATCCGGATATCGGAGGTCGCTCCATGTCCGACTTTAAGACCCATCTTGTAGGCAGCGGCAATTGCGCCAAACGCAATTCGGTCGTTCGCGCAGAGAATGGTCTTTGTCGGCAATCGTTTCGTGTCGACGAGGCGTGTCATCTCTTCGAAGCCGAATTTTTCGAAATCCCATGTCCGGGCTTGTGTCAAAGGCAGGATGTGCGGTGTTAGGCCGAACCGCGTCATCGCGTTGATATAGGCGGTCTCACGCGTACGCGCGTTGGTGTTCACGTCGGGCATTCCGAGATAGCTCGGCGGTTCGCCCGAGCGACACAGATAATCGACAATCAATCCAAAGCTTTGCTGGTTGTCGGTTCCGACGAATGCGGACGCATCGTCAAGCGGAGAGTCGATATAGACAAGCGGTACGCTGCGGCCGTATTCGGATAGGGTTTGCCGGTGGGATTCCACCCCGAGCGGCGCGATGATCGCGCCGGCCGCGTTCAGCGATTTGAGGGTGCGGATCGCCCTGTCTTCCAGATCGGAGCGGCCGTCCGTCGACAGAACCAGCGCAAAGAAGCCGGCTTCCGTCGCCAGCGCTTCAATCCGCCGGGTCAGGGCCATATAGAACTGGTCAATCGAACTTGGAATGACGATCCCGACAATATTGGTCCGGCGTCGATTGAGATTGACCGCGAACAGGTTCGGCCGGAATCCCGATTTCTTCAGCGCAACTTCGATAGTCTCGCGCGTTTTCTTTCGGACGGAATTCGGGTCGTTGAAGTATTTGGATACCGTGGGGCGAGAAAGACCGACAAACTCCGAGAAGTCCTCCATTGTCTTGATCGGTTTCGGCACGCCATCGTCTCCTGACTCTATCGCAAAGTGTCTATCCGACTCTCTCCTGAGGGAAAAGAGAGTTCCTCCCGGAGGGAGGAACTGAGATTATTCCGCGACAAACTGCACCTTCATCGTCCGCGCGCCGCCGCCCTTGTCGAAGAAAGGCAGGACGTCGGGGAGCGGAAGGCGATGCGAGATCAGGCGCGCCATTGCGCCGTCATCCTTCTGAAGCAAGGCGAGGGCTGCGGGCAGGTTCCGGTTCAACGAATGGGAGCCCGCGATGGTCAGTTGACGCCGGAACACATCGAAGGGCGATATCGGGACACGGACGCCGGGCGCGCAGACGCCGAACACCAGAATGGTGCCGCCGTCCATGGCAAACTCCGGCATGGCTTCCACGACGGACGGCACGCCTGTCGCATCCGCAACGAGATCGAATGATCGTCTGCGGCTTTCGAGTTCCGACGACATCGAATGCATGGCGTCCAATCCGAGATCCCTAGCGAAGGCCAGGCGGCTTTCGTCGATATCGGCGACTGCGACCTCGCCGACGTCCTGTGCCTTCATCGACAGGGCGAGAAGGAGCCCGATGGGGCCGCCGCCGAAGACGAGAGCGTTTTCCGCCCGTCGTGCTCCGGTCGTCAGGCCGACATTGCCGAGCCCGTTGAGAACGCAGGCGAGCGGTTCCGCCAGGGCCGCCACATCGAATGGGAGTTCGCCGATATCGTGCAGGTGCGACACCCTAACGATGCTGTATTCGGCAAAGCCGCCATTCTGCGTGACGCCGTAGGCCTTCAGCTCCCTGCAGAGATTGGTCAGTCCCTTGCGGCACAGATCGCAGGTCCCGCAGGGCAGATTGGGATCGACGGCAACCCTTGCGCCCGGCCGCAGACCGGTGACGTCTTCAGCCACCGCTTCGACCAGGCCGGCATATTCATGACCGGGCACCAGGGGAAAGCGACCTTCGCCATAGCGGCCGTGCAGCACGTCGATATCCGTATGGCAGAGGCCCGCAGCCTTCACGCGGATGAGGGCATGTCCCGGTGCCAATGCAGGTGGCGGCATATCCGCCAGCCCCGCGACACCCTTTTCAGTGAAACATATTGCTTTCATCTCGGATCACTCAGCTCATCCAGTTGCCGCCATCGACATTGTAGGTCTGCGCGAGAATGTAATCGCTGTCGCACGATGCCAGGAAGACGGCGAGGCCCTTGATATCGTCCGGCGTCGCGAACCGACCGATCGGAACGGATTTGGCAACGGCGGCCTTCTTCTCGCCGGGCTTCAGGCCTTCCCATTTCGCGAAATGCGCATCGACGATATCCCAATGCTCGCCGTCCACGACGCCCGGAGCAATGGCGTTTACGTTGATACCATATTTCACCAGACCCAAGGCTGCCGATTGCGTCGCAGAAATGATGGCTGCCTTCGATGCGCAATAGAGCAGCACGAGCGCCTCGCCGCGGCGGCCGGCCTGGCTTGCCATGTTGATGATCTTGCCGCCCCGGCCGCGGGCGATCATGACATTGGAGACGGCCTTCATCATGAAGAGCGGTCCCTTCAGATTGATGTCGAAGACCTTTTCGTAGCTGGCTTCGGTGATCTCGTTGATGGGGGCCATGTCGAAGATGGCGGCGTTGTTGACGAGGATGTCGATGCCGCCATATTGCTGGTCGACCTCCTTGACCACCGTATCGATGGCAAAAAGGTCGGTGACGTCGAGTTTCATGGCGGCGGCATTCGGGCCAAGTTCCTTTGCCGCTTCCGATGCCCGCTCGACATTGATATCGACGATGACGACTTTCGCGCCTTCCTTGATATAGGCTTGCGCGAAGCCAAGGCCGATACCGCGTGCGCCGCCGGTAATGAGCGCCACTTTGTCTTTCAATTTCATGATATTCCTCCCTGACAGAGATTGCGCCTAATGTGCAACGTTGGTGGTGGTATGGTTGGTTTCGAATCTGCGTAATGCGATGCCGTTCTCATCGAAGAGATGGCTGTCCGACGTGTTGAATGCGAGAGAAACCGTTTCATGCAGGCGATGGCTGTCGGCTCCGTCGGTCTCTACGATGACCAGTCTTCCCGGGGCGACCTGCACATAGACATAGGTGTGGCCGCCAAGCCGTTCGACGACCATGATCTCGCCTGAGATGGGGCCTTCGCGCGAAATGCGAAGATGTTCCGGTCTGATGCCGAGCGTCATGGTCGCGCCGGGACTGACGACGCCGGATGCAGGAATCTCGAGCGTCGAACCGCCCGGCAGCGACACGGAAACACCGCTTGCGCCGACGCCTGAAGCCGTCACCGGAAGGAAATTCATGGCGGGCGATCCGATAAAACCGGCAACGAACTGGTTTACGGGATTGTGGTAGAGTTCCATCGGCGCGCCGACCTGCTCGATGCGGCCGTCTCGCAAGACAACGATCTTGTCGGCAAGCGTCATGGCCTCGACCTGATCGTGCGTGACGTAGATCATCGTTGCGCCGAGCTGGTCGTGAAGGCGTGCCAGCTCGATGCGCATCTGGACGCGCAGCGCGGCATCGAGGTTGGACAGGGGTTCGTCGAACAGGAAGATGCGCGGCGAACGAACCATCGCCCGCCCGATCGCCACGCGTTGGCGCTGTCCGCCGGAGAGCTGCTTCGGCTTGCGGTCAAGAAGGTGCCCGAGCTGCAAAAGTCCGGCGACCTCGTTGATCTTGGTCTCGCGCTCGCCTTGGGCGATGCCCGCCAGCTTCAGCGCGAAGCCCATATTGTCCTTGACCGTCATGTGCGGATAAAGTGCATAGGTCTGGAAGACCATCGCGAGGCCGCGTTGGTCGGGCGGAACGTCGTTGGCGTGGTCGCCGTCGATGATCAGGTCGCCGCTGCTGATGTCCTCGAGCCCCGCGATCATCCGCAGCAGCGTCGACTTCCCGCAGCCCGACGGGCCGACGAACACCACGAATTCCCGATCCTCGATGTCGAGATCGACACCCTTGATGACATTGACCGCGCCAAAGGTCTTCTTCACGTCCTTGAGATTGAGAGTAGCCATATACGTTTCCTATTTGACCGCGCCGAAGGTGAGGCCGCGCACGAGCTGGCGCTGGGTCATCCAGCCGAAGACGAGGATTGGGGTGATGGCGAGCGTCGAGGCTGCCGAGAGTTTCGCCCAGAAAAGCCCCTCGGGCGACGAAAAGGATGCGATGAAGGCGGTGAGTGGACCCGCCTTCGACGCGGTGAGATTGAGGCTCCAGAAGGCTTCGTTCCAGCACAGAATGGTGGAGAGAAGTGCGGTGGATGCGATCCCCGGAAGCGTCAGGGGAAGGAGCAGGTGCCAGATCTGCTCGAAGGTGCTTGCACCATCCATACGGCTGGCTTCGAGGATTTCATGCGGGACGTCCTTGAAGAAGGAGTAGAGCATCCAGACCACGATCGGCAGGTTCGACAGCGTGAAGACGATGACGATTGCCGTGCGTGTATCCAGAAGACCGCTGTCGCGGCACAACAGATAGATGGGAACCAATACGCCGACGGCAGGAAGCATCTTCGTGGAGAGCATCCACATCAGGAGATCCTTGGTTCGCTTTCCTGGAAAGAACGCGGCCGCATAGGCGGCGGGGATGCCAATCGCCAGGCACAGGATGGTCGAACCGATGCTCTCGACGACGCTGTTCAAAGCGTAGTGAAGATAGTCGGCGCGGCCGTTGACGTCTGCGAAGTTCTCCAGTGTCGGCGCGAAGAAAATCTTCGGAGGGGTTGCGACCGCATCGATCTCCGTTTTGAAGGATGCCATGAGCATCCAGAGGATCGGAAAGAACATCATGAGGGCTGCGGTCCAGCCGCCGATCCCGCACCAGAGCTTCTGAGATCGAATGAGGTTGCTTGGCTTTGCCATCCTCGTCTCTCCTTAATTGTCCAGATTGCGGGCGACGGTGCGGATCAGGAATGCCGCGACGACATTCGCAAGGATGATGGCGAAAACGCCCCCGGCCGATGCGGCGCCGACATCCCATTGCAGAAGGGCCTTGTTGTAGATGAAATAGGTAAGCGTCGTGGTGGCCGTCCCCGGCCCGCCCGTCGTCGTGACCTGGATTTCCGCAAACACCGCAAGCAGGAAGATGGTCTCGATCATGATCACGACCGAGATTGGCCGGAGCAGGTGCGGCAGAATGATATGCCTGAAGGTCGACCATCCCTTGGAGCCATCGAGACGCGCGGCTTCCATCTGTTCGCGGTCGAGCGACTGCATCGCCGTCATCAGGATCAGCGTCGCGAACGGTATCCACTGCCAGGCGACGATGAGGATGATGGAGGTCATCGGGATCTGCACGAACCAGTCGATCGGCGTCAGGCCGGCGAGCTTGGCGAGATAGGCAAAGAGCCCATTGACCGGGTGCATCAAAAGGTTTTTCCAGATCAGCGCGGTGACCGTCGGCATCACGAAAAACGGGGCGATGATCAAAAGCCGCGCAATCCCGCGCCCGGCGAACTCGACGTCGAAAAGCAGCGCGAACAGCGTCCCGAAGCCGATGGACAGGGCAAGGACGGCGAAGAGAATGACGAGGGTCCTGAAGATCGCTGCCAGGAGGCCGTCATCGGTTATCAGATAGGAATAATTGTCGAGACCGGCGAAGCCGGCGCTCAAAGGATCGAGCAGATTGTAATACTGCACGGAGAACCAGAGCGTCAGGGCGAGCGGAACGATCATCCAGGCCAGAAGCAGGCTGACCGCCGGCGCCAGAAGCGGGCCGGTTCGGATCGAGCGGCCGGAACGCTTCCGTGTCGGCGGGATGAAGTCACGCGTAATCGTCGTCATCGAAAACCTCTTCGCTGCGCCGCGGTCGCCATCTGATGACGATCGGGCGGTGCGATTGGGAAGGGAAACAGGCCGGAGCTCCGGCAGCTGACGCTGCCGGAACCCTCCGGGAGGAAGCCCGCGGTCGCGACACCGCGGGCGAGGTTGCTATCTCACTTGGGATAGCCAGCCTTTTTCATCTCGCGCTCGACTTGCTTCTGGGCGCCGTCGAGGGCGGCATTGACCGTTTGCTGACCCGCGAGGGCGGATGCGATCTGCTGGCCGACGAGCGTGCCGATCCCCTGGAACTCCGGGATCGCCACGAACTGGACGCCGGTGTAGGGAACCGGGTCCTTGGTCGGTTTGGATGGATCGGCGGAAAGGATGGCCTTCAGCACCGTATCCGCGAACGGGGCGGCCTTCTGGTATTCAGGCAGGTCATAGGTCGACTTGCGGGTGCCGGGCGGAACGGCAACCCAGCCCTCCTTCTCGCCCACCAGCTTCACATATTGCTTGGAGGTGGCCCATTTGATGAAGGATTTGGCAGCCGCCTCCTTCGTGGAAGAGGTCGGGATCGCAAGGTTCCACGACCACGACCAGCTCGATCCATTCGGGGTCACATTGACCGGAGCGCGCGTGAAGGCGATCTTGTCGGCCACCTGGCTCTGCTTGGGATCATAGACACGGCCGGCCGCCGAGGTGGCGTCGATCCACATGGCGCAGTGACCGGTCGAGAACAGGGCCTGGTTCTCGTTGAAGCCGTTTGAGGTCACGCCCGGAGGGCCGTCCTTCTTCATGAGGTCGACATAGTCCGTGATGGCTTTCTTCCACGGCCCGGAGTTGATCTGCGGCTTCCAGTCCATGTCGAACCAGCGGCCGCCATAGGTGTTGATCATGGTTCCGAGGAAGGCCATGTTCTCGCCCCAGCCGGGCTTGCCGCGCAGGCAAAGGCCATATTGCTGCTTGGACTTGTCGGTGAGCTTGTCCGCGAATTCCTTGATCTGATCATAGGTCGGCTGATCGGGCATTTTGAGCCCCGCAGCGTCGAACAGATCCTTGCGATAGAGGGTAAACGAGCTTTCGGTGTAGAACGGCACGGCATAGAGCTTGCCGTCGACGGTCAGTCCGGACTTGATGGGCGCAAGCAGGTCGCCATAGTCATAGTCGTCGCCGAGATCGTCGATCGGCTGCAGCCAGCCCTTCTTGCCCCAGATCGGCGCCTCATAGCCGCCGATGGTCATGATGTCGTACTGACCACCCTTGGTCGCAATGTCCGTGGTCAACTTCTGACGGAGAATGTTCTCCTCGAGAACCACCCAATTCAGCTTGTTGCCCGTCTCCTTTTCCCACTCGGGGGAAAGCTTCTGCATGATGATCATATCGCCATTGTTGACGGTGGCGATGGTCAGTTCTTCAGCCTGAGCCAGGCCCGCAGCCAGCGAGCAGCCGGCGGCCGAAGACAGCATTACAGCAAGAATCCTTTTCATCGTCTCGCTCCTCCTTACGAGCGTCAACGCACAAACTTACGTGCGTAAATATTTATTTGTCGAATGTGCATTCTGTGTCAACCAAAAATTTATGGCGAAAAAATCGAATTCAGCGACATTTGATTATATGGCTGAATCTAAACAACAAAATTTGAGACGTATTTCGTGCCTCCACCTATCAAGCGAAAATTTCGCGCGCATAAAAGTTTTCACGTGTTAAGTTTTAATTGACACGAAGATGCGAAAGGCATACCCCTTACACGGCAAGGAGGACCAGCACATGAGTGTTCGCGAAGGACGCATCGCCCCGGAAAGCCTCGGCCCGACGATTACCGTCGGCGAGATACTCGTCGAGATCATGGCGAGCACCACCGGGTTCGGATTCAGGGAGCCGCAGACTTTGATCGGCCCGTTTCCGAGTGGCGCACC
>JASGEG010000045.1:0-5448 GCA_047606605.1 Rhizobium sp. | reverse complement strand
TTGAAGCAAAGCTGCGTTGTTCTATTGAGTTGCGCGGCGGTCTCCGAATAATCTCCCCCCTCGTGGGGGAGATGTCACGAAGTCACAGAGGGGGATACACACTCTCCTCACACTCCAAGGGTCCCGACTCGTGACCCAACCCCTAGACACCTTCCTCGCGGAGAACCCTCACGCCGTCCTGATCGAGATCACTGGCACGCAAGGCTCCACGCCCCGCGAAGCCGGCACGTTCATGCTGGTCTCGGCGGATCATATCTGGGGAACGATCGGTGGCGGGCAGTTCGAATATCTGGCGATCGGCAATGCCCGCGACATACTCAAGGGTAGCGGCACCGAATTCATGGATATTCCGCTGGGACCCGAGATCGGCCAATGCTGCGGCGGCCGCACGCAGCTTCGCTGCCGGCTGGCGACACCCGATGTCATCAGCGTCCTGACAAGGCGTCTGCGGGACGAGAGCGAAGATTGGCCGGACGTCTACCTCTTCGGCGCCGGCCATGTCGGGCGCGCCCTGGCGATCGCGCTGAAACCGCTGCCGCTTGCCACCACGGTCATCGAGACGCGTCAGGAGGAACTGAACGAGCTTCCCGCCGATATCAATACCCGCCTCGTCGCCATGCCGGAGGCCCTGATCTCGGATGTTCCAGCGGGAGCGGCCGTCGTCATCCTGACGCATGACCACGCGCTGGATTTCCTCATCGCCCAGCGGGCACTCGCCCGAACCGACTTCGCCTATGTCGGCATGATCGGCTCGGCGACCAAGCGCGCCACCTTCGCCAGCTGGCTTGCCCGCGAAGGCGGCGACAAGGCATCGCTCGACCGATTGACCCTGCCGATCGGCGGCGCGGCGGTGAAGGACAAGCGTCCCGAGGTCATCGCCGCCATGACGGCCGCCGAGCTTTTGACGGCATTCGCGGCCTATAGCATCCGCCTGTCTTCACAATAGGGCTCACGCCCGTCGAGAAAGCCGAGATCGCGCTTGAGCCGATCGGACATTTCCTCCAGATCCAGGCGCGGGGCCGGCTCCGCCTGGCCCGGAAAGGCTTTCGATAAAGCCGCCAATGCCCGGCTCAGAACGGAAGGCTTTGCGACATTCACCTGCTCCACGGCATAGCAATCCATGACGGCACCTCAGTTCGATCGATGATATGAATTGCAGTTTGCCGCTGAAAATGCTGAAATTCCAATCGAACATTCGTCTGCATACATAAAGAGAGCTTATCCATGAAACTGTCGAAACAGTTTCCGCTGAACGCGCTCCGCGTCTTCGAGGCAGCCGCCCGGCTCGGCAGCTTCACCCGCGCCGGCGAGGAGCTCGGCATGACGCAGACCGCCGTCAGCTACCAGATCAAACTGCTGGAAGAGACTATCGGCGAACCGCTGTTCCTGCGGCGCCCGCGCCAAATCGCCTTGACGGAAATAGGCGAGCAGCTGGCGCCGAAGGTCAGCGAGGCTTTCGGCATGTTGAGCGAAGCCATGGCGTCCGCCAGCGGCGGCGGCGCGGAAACCACGCTTCTCATTCATTCGACGCCGACCTTCGCTTCACAATGGCTTGCACGCCACCTCGGTTCGTTTCAGCTCAAACATCCGAACATCGCCGTAAGGCTCGCCACCTCTGCCTCGGTCATCGATTTCTCTCGCGAACCCTCCGATATCGCCATTCGCGCCGGGCGCGGCACATGGCCCGGCCTGCGCGCGCATCTGTTGATGAAAATGTATTTCACCCCGATGCTCAGTCCGGAGCTGGCCGCGAGCATAGGCGGCGTGCATCGACCGGCCGATCTTCTCAAGCTACGCCTCATCGATGCCGGCGATCCCTGGTGGGTGCAATGGTTCGAGGAGGCCGGCGTTCCCGATCCGGGCCTGCAGGGAAGACCGAGAAGCAGGCTCGGCGCACAATCCTTCGAAGCAAGTGCTGCCATTGCCGGGCAAGGCGTCGCCGTCCTGACGCCCGAATTTTATGCCGACGACCTGGCATCGGGCCGGCTGGTCCAACCTTTCGAGATTCTGTCCACGGACGGTGTGGATTATTGGCTCGCCTACCCTGAAACCAGACGCCACACGCCGAGAATCCGCGCCTTCAGGGACTGGATTCTCGGCGAATTCGGCAGGCCGCTCGAATAAAACTCAATAGGCCATATCCGGCGCATAGAAGCAGCGTGGCGTATTTTCGTCCGGAAATAGACAGAGATGATAGGAACCATCGGGCGAGCGCATCGTCTTGCCCTGCGGCAAGGTGAAGATATGGGCATGCGTCACATAGCGGTGATCGCCCGGCTGCAGCATGATGCGATAGCCGCCGGGGATGACGGTGACCGTGCGGGACGGGATCATCTCGCAATCGCCGGTCTCGCTGTCGCCGTTGCAGCAATAGGGATCGTAGGTCCAGCCGGACGGCGCATCATGCGCCATGACCGAGGTAGTAAAGAGAAAGAATACGAACGTCAGAATACCGCGCATGGGCAATTCTCCGTCGAAATGACGGCCACCGCGGACGCAGCCCGCTCAAAGCAGCCGCAGGCGTTTCACAACTCGCCATCTTCTGATCTAATGCGAGCCGGACGCCCGACAAGAGTGTCGCTTTTCCCTGACACATCAAACTCCCCCCTTCCCTCCGTCCCCAACATTTTGCAAGGTGTCGAGTCGGAGGAAGAAAAGGGGAACTGAATGTACGAATACGCCATAGCGTGGGAATGGCTGGCCTTCGCCGCCCGCTGGTTCCACGTCATAACCGCGATTGCCTGGATCGGCTCGTCCTTCTATTTCATCGCCCTCGATCTCGGGCTGGTGAAGCGCCCGCATCTTCCGCCCGGCGCCTATGGCGAGGAGTGGCAGGTGCATGGCGGCGGCTTCTATCACATCCAGAAATATCTGGTGGCTCCGGCAACGATGCCCGAGCACCTGACCTGGTTCAAATATGAGAGCTATTTCACCTGGCTCTCCGGCTTCCTGATGCTCTGCATCGTCTATTATGGCGGCGCCGATCTCTTCCTCATCGACCGCCATGTGCTGGACGTCAGCGTCCCCGTCGCCATCCTGATTTCGCTGGCCTCGCTGGCGGTCGGCTGGATCGTCTACGACCTGCTCTGCAAATCGCCGCTCGGCAACAATACCTGGGGCCTGATGGCGGTGCTCTATGTCGTCCTCGTCTTCATGGCCTGGGGCTATACGCATCTCTTCACCGGTCGCGCCGCCTTCCTGCATCTCGGCGCCTTCACGGCGACGATCATGTCGGCCAATGTCTTCATGATCATCATCCCCAACCAGAAGATCGTCGTGGCCGACCTGATCGCCGGCCGCACGCCGGACCCCGAATATGGCCGCATCGCCAAGCAGCGCTCGCTGCACAACAACTACCTGACGCTGCCCGTCATCTTCTTCATGCTGTCGAACCACTATCCGCTGGCCTTCGGCACCGCCTATAACTGGATTATCGCCGCACTGGTGTTCCTGATGGGCGTCACCATCCGCCACTGGTTCAACACCACCCACGCCCGCAAGGGCCGCCCGACCTGGACCTGGATCGTCACCACCATCCTCTTCATCCTCATCATGTGGCTTTCGACCGTGCCGAAGGTGCTGACCGGCGAGAAGGATGCCAATGCCGTGGCACCGGCTTTCCAGCAATTCGCATCGGATGCCCACTTTCCGGCAGTGAAGCAGATGATCTCGACGCGCTGTTCGATGTGCCATGCCGCCGAGCCGGTTTTTGAAGGCCTTGCGCGCGCGCCGAAGGATGTGAGGCTGGAAAATGACGCGGAAATCGCTATGCATGCCCGCGAGATCTATATCCAGGCCGGCCGCAGCCACGCCATGCCCCCCGGCAACGTCACCGAGGTGACGCCGGAGGAGCGCAAATTGCTGGTCGCCTGGTTCGAAAGCTCCGTCGGAGAAAAACACCAATGACCACCCTTTTGCGCGGCCGCCTGCTATCCTTCAAGCGCGCGCCGCAGAGCCTCGATGACGCCGGCAGCTATTCGTATGAAAGCGATGGCGGCCTGCTGATCGAGAACGGCCTCATCGCCGCCATCGGCCCCTATTCCGAGATCAAGGCGAAGGCGCCGGCCGGTGTCGCCGAAATCGACCATCGTCCGCACCTGATCCTGCCCGGTTTCATCGACACGCACCTGCATTTCCCGCAGATGCAGGTCATCGCCTCCTATGCCGCCAACCTTTTGGAATGGCTGAACACCTACACCTTCCCCGAGGAATGCCGCTTCGTCGAAAGCGCCCATGCCCAGCGTATCGCCACCCATTTCTATGACGAGCTGATCCGCCATGGCACGACGACGGCGGTGGCCTATTGCTCGGTGCACAAGACCTCCGCCGATGCCTATTTTGCCGAAGCCATGCGGCGCGACATGCGCATGGTCGGCGGCAAGGTGATGATGGACCGCAACGCGCCGCAGGGCCTGCTCGATACGCCGCAAATGGGCTATGACGAGACCCGCCAGGTGATCGCCGACTGGCACGGCAAGGGCCGCAACCACGTCGCCATCACCCCGCGCTTCGCCATCACCTCCACGCCCGAGCAGATGGAGGCGACCGCAGCCCTTGCCCGCGAATTCCCGGACCTGCACATCCAGACCCATCTCTCCGAGAACCACGACGAGATCAAATTCACCGGCGAGCTCTATCCGGACGCGATCGACTACACCGATATCTACGCCCGCTACGGCCTGCTCGGACCCAAGAGCCTGTTCGGCCACGCGATACACCTGTCGGAGCGCGAAGCCGACGCCATGAGCGAGGCCGGCGCGGTCGCCGTCCACTGCCCGACCTCCAACCTCTTCCTCGGTTCCGGCCTCTTTGCGCTGAAGGCGCTCTCTCGCCGCGAAAAGCCGGTGCGCATCGGCGTCGCCACCGATATCGGCGGCGGCTCCAGCTATTCCATGCTGCGCACCATGGACGAGGCCTACAAGATCCAGCAGCTCCTCGGCGAGCGCCTGAACCCGCTGGAAAGCTATTATTACATGACGCGCGGCAATGCCGAGGCGCTGTCGCTCGCCGACAGGATCGGCACGCTCGAGGTCGGCACCGACGCCGATCTCATCGTCCTCGATGCCGCCGCCACGCCGGCGATGGCGCTGAAGATGGAGGTGGTGAAGAGCCTCACGGAAGAGCTGTTCCTGCTGCAGACCATGGGCGACGACCGGGCGATTGCCGAGACCTATGTCGCCGGGAAGGCTATGAAATCACGCCTAGGTTGAAGCAGCCTGTTCGAAATGATATCGCATGACGATGCGGATCATTTCACGCCGGACACTAAAAGAATTCACCGAGAGTTTGGCGGGACACAAGGATCATGCCGCCGTTAAGACGGCTTCTGTAACGGGCTTTCCCGAGTCAATCCCTTCTGAGCTTCATCCCTCGCCGGTCACTTGCTTCTGTCCGCAGTCGGTGTGGAAGCCGCTGCTTTATGGGGTCGGTGAGGACCGGCCGGCCTAT
>JASGEG010000044.1:0-3056 GCA_047606605.1 Rhizobium sp. | reverse complement strand
GAAGAGCTTGCGCTGGATCAGGTCCGACTGCTGCGGCTGGCGCAGGCGGATGGCGCAGTCGGCGTGACGCATGTTCACGTCCAGCTCCTCGTTGTCGAGGATGAGCTGGATCGACATGTCCGGATAAAGCTGCAGGAATTCCTGGATCTTGTCGGTCAGCCATCCTTGGCCGAGGCCGACCGTTGTCGTCACGCGCAGCTTGCCGCTGGGCTTGTCGGTCGTCTCGGTCAGTTGCATCTTGACCGTTTCGAGCTTCAGGAGAACGTCATGCGCGGTGCGGTAGAGCAACTCGCCCTGTTCGGTCAGGATCAGGCCGCGGGCATGGCGATGGAA
Organism: Rhizobium sp.; assembly: GCA_047606605.1. Lineage (GTDB taxonomy): Bacteria > Pseudomonadota > Alphaproteobacteria > Rhizobiales > Rhizobiaceae > Rhizobium. The sequence continues at coordinate 2,723 of JASGEG010000044.1, read as the reverse complement.
CAGCTTGATGCCGACATCCTGCTCCAGCGCGCTGACCTGGCGGCTGATGGCGGATTGGGACAGGTGCAGCTTGTCGGCCGCATGCGTGAACGATCCCGCTTCGGCAGCCGCGTGAAAGATACGCAGCTTGTCCCAATCCAATGGCATGCCGTTTCCCCTCATCGGCTGCATCACTCCGCAGCCACGGCGACGGGCATGTGCCCGGTCAAGTAGCGTTCTGCCTCAAGCGCCGCCATGCAGCCCATTCCCGCCGCGGTGATCGCCTGTCGGAACGTATCGTCGGTCACGTCGCCGGCGGCATAGATGCCTTCGACGTTGGTCGCGGTCGAATCCGGCGCGGTCCAGAGGTAGCCATTATCCTTGAGCTTGAGCTTGCCCTTGAAAAGTTCGGTGGCCGGCGCATGGCCAATGGCAACGAAGACGCCGTCGATCGGCATTTCGGTGATGGCGCCGGTACGCGCATCGCGCAGCCTCGCGCCCGTGACCGACGGCGGCATCGGCGGCTTGGCCGGCGTGCCGGTGATCTCGGCAACCTCTGTATTCCAGAGAATTTTGACGTTCGCCTTGGCAAACAGGCGTTCCTGCAGGATCTTTTCCGAACGGAAGGTATCGCGGCGGTGCACGACGGTCACCGACTTGGCAATGTTGGACAGATAGAGCGCTTCCTCGACGGCGCTGTTGCCGCCACCGACCACGATCACGTCCTTGTTGCGATAGAAGAAGCCGTCGCAGGTGGCGCAGGCGGAAACGCCGAAACCCTGAAAATGCTGTTCGCTCTCGATACCGAGCCACTTGGCCTTGGCACCGGTCGCGATGATCAGCGTATCTGCGGTCCAGACCTGGCCGCTATCGGTATGGGCGACGAAGGGACGCTTGGTGGTGTCGACTTCGGTCACGAGGTCGTTGACGATCTCGGCGCCGACATGCTGGGCCTGCTGCAGCATCTGTTCCATCAGCCAGGGGCCCTGGATCGGATCGGCAAAGCCCGGATAGTTTTCGACATCCGTGGTGATCATCAACTGGCCGCCCTGTTCGAGGCCGGCGATCAGAACCGGCTCCAGCATGGCGCGCGCGGCATAGACGGCGGCCGTGTAGCCGGCGGGGCCGGAACCGATGATGAGCACCTTGGTGTGGCGGGCGGGCATGGAAAATCCTTTCAATCTCAGCGCTTCGTCAATCGCGGCTTCAAAACGGGCAAAGCGGGCGATTTCACGATCCGCCCGCTCATTTATGATTGCCGCATGCATTTATTCAAGGGCAGCCTTGCATTACTAACAGAGCAAATCTGCTTTGTGTAAGATTCGGTTACGCGAGGGAAACTTTCTTGCGTATTTCCCTGCTTTATATAGAAGCTGGCGATGGGGAATTAAAGAAAGGCCAGAAAAGTGCTGCGAGCCGAACTCGACGCCATCGATATCAAGATTCTGCGGGAACTCCAGCGCGATGGGCGCATGACCAATGTCGAGCTTGCCGATCGAGTCGGCATTTCGGCGCCGCCCTGTCTGCGCCGGGTGCGCAAGCTGGAAGAGGCGGGTGTCATCGAAGGCTATCATGCCATGCTGAACAGCCCCAAGCTCGGTTTCGATCTCGTCGCCTTCTGCATGGTCGGTCTCAAGCATCAGTCGGAAGCCAATCTCAAGGCCTTTGCCAGCGTGACGGCGGAGTGGCCGCTGGTGCGCCAGGCATGGATGGTATCGGGCGACAGCGATTTTCTGCTGCATTGCGTGGCCGAAAATCTCACCCGCTTCCAGGATTTCGTCATCGAGGTGCTGACGGCCAACGAGCATGTCGATACGGTGCGCACCATGCTGACCATCCGGCAGGTGAAGAAACTCGGCCTGGTGGAGCTCTGAGACCATGGCGGATCGCCCCTGGCACCGATCGCTGATCAAGGCCGGCGCCCGGCTGCTGCTCGGCAGTTCCCGCGCTCATGCGCAGGACTGGTTTCCGGGGCTCACCATCATGCGCAAGAACGGTACGGGCGAGGTGTTCTATCACCGCGCCAAGGTAGCCGATCTCGAAAGTTGCGACCGGCTGCGGCAGGATGCCGGCGCGATCATCCACATCGTCGGTTCCGGCCCATCGATCCGCGACTGCGACCTTTCCGGGCTGGAAAAGGGGAGCGCCATCCTGCTGAACGGCGCCATCGGCCTGATCGGCGAGCAGATCGCCGTGCCGCTTGCGATCGCCGTCGAGGATGAGCGTTTCGTCTGGCGGCACTCGGAAATGATGCGGCGTAGGATCAAGCCCGGCACGATCTGCCTGTTCTCCGTCGCCGTGTTGCGGGCACTGGCTACGCTCGACAGCCGCTGGCTGTCGGACAAGACGGTCATTCTGATCGACAATGTCAGCAAGCCCTATGGCGCCCCGCGCCGCTCCGTCGACGATATCAGGCGGCTCGATTTCGTGCGGCTCAATGTGGCAGGCACCGCCGGCTTTTCCTTGGCGCCGGATCGGGGCGTTTTCCAGGGCGGCTCCGTCGCAGTGTCGGCGCTGCAGTTCGCACTTTCATGTTCGCCGGAGACCGTCGGCTTCCTTGGGATCGATATCTCCAACGCCGGCGAACCTCGTTTCTACGAGACCGGCGATGAAAGCGCCTTTTCCGGCATCGCCCAGGCCGAGGAGCGCATCCTCGAGCATTTCGTTCTGGCCAGGGACATCGCGGCCGAGCGCGGCGTGACCTTCGTGAATTATTCGCCGGTTTCGGCGCTGTTGAAGCATGG
>JASGEG010000043.1:0-3274 GCA_047606605.1 Rhizobium sp. | reverse complement strand
TGTCGAAGCGCATGTCCATATCGACGGCATTGACAAGCACGAGAGAGCCCTCGCGCTGAAAATATTGGGCAACCTCCGGCAGCGGGTTCGTGTAGAACATGATGGCGGCATTGGTGCCATGGGTTTCCCGGTTGCGCTCGACGCAGGCAAGGCCGACGGCGCCTTCCGGCAGGAGTTTGGGATAGAGCGCCAGCCCCTCCTGCTCTGCGGTTGCCCGTGCACTTTCCAGAATCTCCTGGAAGATCGGATGCAGGCCGCCATTGACCGGGTGCATCGGCAGATAGACGACGGCATGCTCGGTTGCAGCCGAACGGAGTGCTTCGGCATAGCCGAGATTATCGGCGATGCGACGGATACGCTCGCGCAATTCCGCCGACATGCCCATCTGCCCGGATAAGGCGCGCGATACGGTGCTCACCGATACTTCCGCAAGCCGGGCAATATCCGTCTGGTTTACGCGTTTCGACGCCGGGATTTCCAAAGGCTTCTCCAATCAGGGCGAACTCAAAACCGTCCGCAATTCTCGCAATTGCGCAAAAATAGCAGATTCAGCCATTCGCGCCATAGGCTTTTCGATGCGTAAACGACAATTATCCGTATGGCTTAGCCGATGCGGGACGACGCACAGCAAAGCGGCAAAAGGGCCGTCATTTCGGCGCGCATTGCGCAATATATGATCAATTTTCTCAATACTCAAAATTTGCGCAATTGCGCATTGACTCAATGGAAATGCGCTCATACGTTTCTTGCGCAACCCGAAAAAGCAGCGACGGCGCCCGAAGGCGAAACGAAGAAGAGTGAACCGCATCCATGCAAAAGCCAGCTCTCCTGCCCGATTACGATCTCGTGCTTTCAAACGGCCGGGTGATCGACGAGCGCAATGGGCTGGATGAGGTTACCGATATCGCCATTCTCGACGGCTCAATCGCCGCCATCGGGCCGAACCTCGCCGCAACGGCGAGCAACGTCCGCGATGTCGCCGGTGCCCTGGTGGTGCCGGGGCTGATCGACATCCACACCCATGTCTACCACAAGGCGACCTCGCTCGGCGTCGATCCGGATTTCGTGGCCCGCCGCTCGGCGGTGACGACGCTGGTGGATGCCGGCAGCGCCGGGGCGGGCAATTACGACGGTCTGCGCGATTACGTCATGCGCGCGTCGCCCTATCGCATCCTCGCCTATCTCAATATCTCCTTCCCCGGCATCTTCGGTTTCGACAAGGGACTGTTCATCGGCGAGGCGACCTTGAGCGAGATGCTGCCGGTCGACCGCTGCGTCGCCAAGATCGAGGCGAACCGCGACAGGATCGTCGGCGTCAAGGTGCGCATCGGCGGGCCGGCCACCGGCGATCTCGGTCTCGGCGCCTTCAAGCTCGCCCTGGAGGCCGCCGAAGCGGTGGGACTGCCGCTGATGGCGCATATCGGCGGCCCGCCGCCGAGCTATGCCGATGTCGTGTCGATGCTGCGGCCGGGCGACATTCTCACCCATTGCTATCGCCCCAGCCCGAATTCGGCGCTCGACACCAGCGGCCGGCTGCTGCCGGAAATCCTGGCGGCGCGCGCCCGCGGCGTCCTCTTCGATATCGGTCACGGCATGGGCGCCTTTTCCTTCGAAAGCGCCGAGGCGGCAATCGCCGCCGGCTTCCTGCCGGACCTGATTTCCTCCGACGTGCATGTCATCAGCATCGAAGGCCCGGCCTTCGATCTCCTGCATACGATGAGCAAGCTCTTGAACTGCGGCGTGCCGCTGCCGCAGGTCATCGCCATGGCGACGAACCGGCCCGCACTTGCCATGCAGCGGCCCGCGCTCGGTCATCTCGGCGTCGGCGCACCCGCCGACATCACCATCCTGCGGGAAAAGGCACGCAGCTTCACCTTCCGCGACGTTCGCGATCTCGCGCGCACCGGTTCGAGGCTGCTGTCGCCGGTCGCCGTCTATCTCGCCGGCCGCGAAATGGAGCTGTCGCGCCGGCCGTTCGAGGAGCGGCAGGGCCTCGGCAGCGGCTGCTGCGGCAATGAAACAAGCATGCCCGTCTGTTCATAAGAAATCCGGCGCAAAACAGGCCGAAAAAAGGGGAACGAAATGAAAATAGCATCACTTCTGGCAGCCGGCGCGGCCGCCCTGCTGCTCACGATCACCAGTCCGGCCATGGCCGAGGGCCATAAGGGCGGCGTGTTGACCATCGCAACCGTCGGCGAGCCGCCGACGCTGGACCAGATGCTGACGCCGACCGATCTGGTCGGCACCATCAGCCAGCATATATTCGAAACGCTCTATACGTTCGATGCCGAATGGCAGCCGAAGCCGCTGCTCGCTTCCGCCATGCCGACGATTTCCGAGGACGGGCTGACCTACAAGATCCCCCTGCGCCCGGGTGTCGCCTTCCATGACGGCAGCACGATGACATCCGCCGATGTCGTCGCCTCGCTGCAGCGCTGGCTGAAAATCAACTCCAAGGGCAAGCAGGTCGCCCAGGTCGTCGACAGCATTGCCGCAGACGGTGACAATGCCGTCACCATCAAGCTGAAATCGCGCTATTCGCCGCTGGTGGCGACGCTCTCGCAGGCCTCGATCATCATGCCGGCGGCCAAGATCGCCGATACGCTCAGCGAATTCGTCGGCACCGGTCCCTACAAGCTCAAGGAGCGCAAGCCGGATCAATATATCCAGCTCGTCCGCTTCGAGGGCTACAAGTCTCCCGACGGCGAGCCGAGCAACTATGCCGGCAAGCGCGACGCGCTCGCCGACGAATTGCGCTTCGTTCCGGTTCCCGACGCCAATACCCGCGTCGAGGGCCTGCTCGCCGGCCAGTATGATTTCGCCGATTCCCTGCCCTTCAGCGCCTACGACCGCATCTCCGCCAGCGACAAGGCCGCTCCCGTGGTCATGCCGTCCAGCGGCTGGGTCTCCCTCAACATGAACATGAAGGAGGGCCTGCTGACCAACAAGGATCTGCGCAACGCCGTCCAGGTCGCGCTCAATCCGACCGACATGATGATGGCGGCCTTTGCCGACGAGAAATTCTACAAGGTCGATGGCGCCTATTATCCCGAAGGCTTCTTCTGGCACACCGAGGCGGGCGTTGCCCGCTACGGCGAAGGCGATCCGGCCGCAGCCGCCGAGCTGATGAAGAAGGCCGGCTATGACGGCACGCCGATCCGGCTTTTGACCTCGCGCCAATATGAATTCCATTACAAGATGGCGGAAGTCGCCAAGGCCTATCTCGAGGCCGCCGGCTTCAAGGTGGACCTGCAGGTGACGGACTGGGCGACGC
>JASGEG010000042.1:0-9264 GCA_047606605.1 Rhizobium sp. | reverse complement strand
GCGGCAGCATGAAGGCTGCCGCGAGACAGAGAAGCAGGCAGAGGGCGCCCTGCCAGGAGAAGCGAAGCGCCTTCATGCGGTTCGCCCTCCCATGGCGCGATCGACGATGCGCGCTGCGATGCTGACGATGGCAATCAGCAGGGCGGCCAGGATCGAGCCGGCGACCAGCACAGCCCAGAGGTCGATCGTCAGGCTCTGATAGGAGCCGGCGAGCAGCTTGGCGCCGATGCCGGCAACGGCTCCGGTCGGCAGTTCGCCGACGATGGTTCCCGTCAGGCTGGCTGCGATCGCGACCTTCATCGAGGTAAAGAGGAAGGGTACGGATGCCGGCACGCGCAGCTTCCAGAAGGTCTGCAGGGCGCTGGCATTATAGGTGCGCATGAGGTCCAGATGCATGGCTTCCGGCGACCGCAATCCCTTCACCATGCCGACGGCGACGGGGAAAAACGACAGGTAGGTCGAGACCAGCGCCTTGGGAATGAGCCCGGTAATGCCGATGGACCCGAGCACGACGATGACCATCGGCGCGATCGCCAGGATCGGCACGGTCTGCGATGCGATGATCCAGGGCATGAGGCTGCGGTCGAGCGCGATGACATGCACGATGCCGACCGCGATCAGGATGCCGAGGATCGTGCCGAAGGCGAAGCCGACCGCCGTGGAGGAGAGCGTCACCCAGGCATTGTAGACGAGGCTGCGATTGCTGGTCAGCGAGCGCAGGAAGGTGTTTTCGAACACGTTCTGCGCCACCTGATGCGGCGCCGGCAGGATCGGCTTCGGCTGGGCGAGCGTCTTGCCGATGAATTCCATCGTCGTCGAGGTGACGTTGCCGCGCCGGTCGAGATCGCGCTGGAACGGCGTGTTGAGGATGATGGCGAAGGCATACCAGAGGGCAAGGATCGCCAGCAGGACAGTCACGACCGGCAGGAACTTGTGCTTGAAGAATTGTTCCTTCTCCATGGTCATGCCCCTGCCTGCGCGGGAAATTGCGAGGTCATGAGGCTTATCCTATTCCTCATAGCTATGCCCCGCTCTCAGCCCTTCGCGGACACGGTGGGCGATTTCCAGGAACTCCGGCGTTTCGCGAATGTCGAGCGGGCGCTCGCTCGGAAGCGTCGATTCGATGACGTCGGTGACGCGACCCGGGCGGGGCGACATGACGACGATCTTGGTGGAGAGATAGACCGCCTCCGGGATCGAATGCGTCACGAAACAGATGGTCTTGTTCGTCCGTTTCCAGAGTTTGAGCAATTGTTCGTTGAGATGGTCGCGGACGATTTCGTCGAGCGCGCCGAAGGGCTCGTCCATCAGCAGGAGATCGGCGTCGAAGGCCAGCGCGCGGGCGATCGAGGCGCGCTGCTGCATGCCGCCGGAGAGCTGCCAGGGGAATTTATGTTCGAAGCCGTTGAGATTGACGAGATCCAGCGTCTGGGCGATGCGCTTGGCCTGCTCGCTCTTGGCATAGCCCATGATTTCCAGCGGCAGCGCGATGTTCTTCTCGATGGTGCGCCAGGGATAAAGCGCGGCGGCCTGGAACACATAGCCATAGGCGCGGGCCTTGCGGGCCTCGTCCGGCGTCATGCCGTTGACGGTGATGTCGCCGGAGGTCTTGCGCTCGAGATCGGCGATGACACGCAGGAAGGTGGTCTTGCCGCAGCCGGAAGGGCCGATGAAGGAGACAAAATCACCCTTGCGCACATCGAGATCGACATTGCTCAGCGCATGCACCGGCCCGTCATTCGTATCGTAGGTGAGACAGAGATTCCGCGCGGAAACGACGGAGGGAGCGGATGACGTCATTAACACCTGCCAGTCATGTTTTCGCCGCTTAGCCGAAGCGGATTGCGTGTTATCCTGTTTGGCATCGCCGTGGCTTCGGGAGGCGAGGGCGCCGCGAAGCCGCTGATTTCGGAGGAGCAATGCCATGAGCGTTTCATCGAAGCCCACCTGCCATGTCGTGCGGCCCGGCGGCACTTATGCCGGCAAGCAGGGCTTCAGCTATTTCGAGGGGATCGCCGCCGAGACAGTGGGCTCGACGGGTCTCTGCATGCATCTTCTGACCATCCCGCCCGGCGCCCGCGCCAAGGCGCATCTTCACGCCTCGCACGAGACGGCGATCTATGCGATTTCCGGCGAGACGCATTGCTGGTTCGGCGATGAGCTGGAGGAACACGTCATCGTCCGCGAGGGCGAGATGTTCTATATTCCGGCCGGCGTCCCGCATCTCCCCGCCAATCTCAGCGACCGGCCGGCGACAGCGGTCATTGCCCGCACCGACCCGAACGAGCAGGAAAGCGTCGTCCTGCTGCCGGATCTGGAGCGGTATGTGCCGCGTTGAGCGGCCGATGGGCCGGGGCGCTGGAGCCAAGCGTCAAACCCCGCTCGCGGGGATGCCGCTGCGCTGCACCTTGCGCGGTGCGGTGACTTCTTTCCAGGTCGAGAGTGCCCGGTTGGCGGCGGTGAAGGGGTCGCGCCTGACGAATTCGCCGTGGCCTTCCTGTGTCTTGACCGTGCCTTCCTCGATGGCGACCACGCCGCGCGTCAGCGTATAGCGCGGCAGGCCGGTGACTTCCTTGCCCTCGAAGACGTTGTAGTCGATCGCCGACTGCTGCGTCTTGGCGGCGATGGTCTTCGAGCGCTTCGGGTCCCAGACGACGAGGTCGGCATCGGCGCCGACGAGGATCGCGCCCTTCTTAGGATAGACGTTGAGGATCTTGGCGATATTGGTCGAGGTGACGGCGACGAACTCGTTCATCGTCAGGCGGCCGGTGTTGACGCCGTGGGTCCAGAGCATCGGCATGCGGTCTTCCAGGCCGCCGGTGCCGTTCGGGATCTTGGTGAAATCGCCGAGGCCGAAGCGCTTCTGCTCGGTCGTAAACGCGCAATGGTCGGTCGCGACCACCTGCAGGGAGCCGGAGGCAAGACCGGCCCAGAGGCTGTCCTGATGCTGCTTGTTGCGGAAGGGCGGCGACATGACGCGGCGGGCGGCATGGTCCCAATCGGCATTGGCATATTCGCTCTCATCGAGCGTCAGGTGCTGGATCAGCGGCTCGCCATAGACACGCATGCCTTTCTGGCGGGCGCGGCGGATGGCTTCGTGCGCCTGCTCGCAGGAGGTATGGACGATATAGACAGGCGAGCCCGCCATGTCGGCGATCATGATGGCGCGGTTCGTCGCTTCGCCTTCGACTTCTGCCGGGCGGGAATAGGCATGCGCTTCCGGGCCGTTATTGCCTTCGGCGAGCAGCTTTGCCTGCATCTGGGCGACCACGTCGCCATTCTCGGCATGGACGAGCGGCAATGCGCCGAGTTCGGCACAGCGCTGGAAGGACGAGAACATCTCGTCGTCGTCCACCATCAGCGCGCCCTTATAGGCCATGAAGTGCTTGAAGGTGTTGATGCCCTTGTCGCGGACGATGGCTTCCATCTCGTTGAAAACCTGTTCGCCCCACCAGGTAATCGCCATGTGGAAGGAATAATCGCAATTCGCCCGCGTCGACTTGTTGTCCCACATGGTCAGCGCTTCGAGCAGCGACTGGCCGGGTGAGGGGAGTGCAAAATCCACCACCATGGTCGTGCCGCCGGCAAGAGCCGCCCGCGTGCCGCTTTCGAAATCGTCGGAGGAGTAGGTGCCCATGAACGGCATTTCGAGATGGGTATGCGGGTCGATGCCGCCGGGCATGACATAACAGCCGGAGGCATCGAGCACTTCTTTGCCCGAGAGGTTCGGTCCGATCTCGACGATCTTGCCGCCCTCGATCTTGACGTCCGCCTTGTAGGTCAGGTCGGCCGTGACGATGGTTCCACCCTTGATGACTGTGCTCATGGTGTTTGTTCCCTGTTTTGAAGCCTCTGGCATCCGTGGCGCCCCCTCATCCGACCCTTCGGGCCACCTTCTCCCCGAGGGGAGAAGGTGAGGCGTGGCGAACCTTCGGTGCCAGGTAATTTCCGACTGTGCAGGCGGTTTGTTGTGAAAGACGGCGGTGCGGCAAACCTTCCCTTCTCCCCGAGGGGAGAAGGTGCCCGAAGGGCGGATGAGGGGGTATGGTTCGAATATGTCATTCGCTTATTTCCCCCGTCGGTTCGATCGCAGGATAAAAGCGCAGAATGTCGTCCCTTTCGAATATCCGACCCTCGAGAGCGGCGAGAATCGTCTCCAGGACCGCCCGGCGTTCTCTCGTGATCTCGTGATTCCAGAACCTCAACACCGAATAGCCCTGTGCATTGAGCCAGTGTGTGCGGATGTTATCGGAAAGGGAGGCGGCATGTTGGAAGCCGTCGATTTCAACGATCAGCAGCTTATCGCGACAGAGAAAATCAACGATGTAGGGGCCGAGCGGAATTTGCCTGGCAAATTTGTGACCGTTGAGACGGCGATCACGCAGGTCACTCCAGAGGCGATATTCCTCCTCGGTGTCGATCTGGCGAAGTCGGCGCGCCTGGTTGGTCTTGCCCGGACGGCGTTTGGTGATGTCGTTGTTGTCCGGCATCCGTGGCGGCCCCCTCATCCGACCCTTCGGGCCACCTTCTCCCCGAGGGGAGAAGGGGATTCTTGCGGCACCTTCGATGCAAAAAAACAGCTTTTGAGCCAGTCTTGCGCATATGATGTCGAGAATTGCAGCGCGCCCCTCCTTCTCCCCTCGGGGAGAAGGTGCCCGAAGGGCGGATGAGGGGGATTGCCGGGCGTGGGCCATCGTCACGCCACGATCTCCGCCGTCTCCACGACCGCATGGAACAGCACGTCGGCGCCGGCAGCCGCCCATTCCTTGGAGATTTCCTCGGCCTCGTTGTGCGAGAGGCCGCCGACGCAGGGGCACATGACCATGGTGGCCGGCGCCACCTTGGCGGCCCAGCAGGCGTCGTGGCCTGCGCCGGAGATGATGTTCATATGGCTGTAGCCGAGCTTTTCGGCGGCGTTGCGTACGGATGTGACGAGCTTCGGATCGAAGGTTACCGGCGCGAAATGGCCGATGGCCTCCACCGTGCAGCCGACGCCGAGCGCATCGCAGATCTTCGGCGCTTCGGCTTCGATCTTGGCGCGCATGCGATCAAGCTTTTCCTTGTCGGGCGTGCGGATGTCGACGGTGAAGACCACCTTGCCGGGCAGTACGTTGCGCGAATTCGGCGAGAAGAACACCTGGCCGACGCCGCCGACGGCGCCCGGCTGGTTTTCCATGGCGACGTCCTGCACCATTTCGATGATGCGCGACATGGCAAGCCCGGCATTGACGCGCATGTTCATCGGCGTCGAGCCGGTATGCGCCTCCTTGCCGGTCAGGGTGAATTCCAGCCACCAAAGGCCCTGACAGTGGGTGACGACGCCGATCGTCTTGTTCTCGGCCTCGAGGATCGGGCCCTGCTCGATGTGATATTCGAAATAGGCGTGCATCTTGCGTGCGCCCACTTCTTCCTCGCCGAGCCAGCCGATGCGCTTCAGTTCCTCGCCATAGGTCTTGCCATCCGGGTCCTTGCGGCCATAGGCATAGTCCAGCGTGTGCACGCCGGCGAAGACGCCGGAGGCCAGCATAGCGGGGGCGAAGCGCGCGCCTTCTTCATTGGCCCAGTTGGTGACCACGATCGGATGCTTCGTCTTGATGCCGAGGTCGTTCATCGTGCGCACGACTTCCAGCGCGCCGAGCACGCCAAGCACGCCGTCATACTTGCCGCCGGTCGGCTGGGTGTCGAGATGCGAGCCGACATAGATCGGCAGCGCATCCGGATCGGTGCCAGGCCGGGTCGCGAACATCGTGCCCATCTTGTCGACGCCGACTGTCATGCCGGCATCCTCGCACCAGTTCCTGAAAAGGCTGCGTCCCTCGGCGTCGGCGTCCGTCAGTGTCTGACGATTGTTGCCGCCGGCAATGCCGGGGCCGATTTTCGCCATGTCCATCAATGCGTCCCAAAGGCGATCGCCGTTGATACGCATGTTTTCTCCTGGCGCTGCCACCATGATGCAATCCTCACCTGTTTATACCGGGTCATGCAAGGTGCATGCCCAATCGTTCCCGTTGGTCGCCTCCGGAGCGTTTGCTTGTTTTTCTCGCCCCGGAAAATCGCCGGTTGCCTTTGTGAGACATCTGACGGATATTTGACCGATTGGTAAACATTACAACTTCCGTAGCGACGCTCAAGACGAAAAGCACGAAAATTCCCGATAAAATTTCAGGCAGTTGCCCAAATTTACAGCATGGGCAGGGTGCGATGAGAGCTTGGCCGAAAGGCCTGGATTTCAAGGAGAAACAGAGCAGACATGGCCATCCCGAGAGCCGCCAGGACGCAACGCCGTACCCGCATCCAGGAAGAAAAAGAAGAGGTGATACTTGAGGCCGCGCTGGACGTCTTTTCCGTCCATGGCTTTCGCGGCTCCACGATCGACCAGATCGCCGAAGTGGCCGGCATGTCCAAGCCCAATCTGCTCTATTATTTCCGCACCAAGGAAGCCATGCACCGGGCGCTGATCGACCGGGTGCTGTTCACCTGGCTCGAGCCCCTGCGCGCCTTTAACGCCAACGGCAATCCCGAGAGCGAAATACGTTCCTATATCCGTCGCAAGCTGGAGATGGCCCGCGATTTCCCGCGCGAAAGCCGGCTTTTCGCCAACGAGATGCTACAGGGCGCGCCGCATGTCGAGGATGAGCTTCGCGGTCCGCTGAAGAGCCTTGTCGACGAGAAGGCCGAGGTTATCCGCAGCTGGGCCAAGGCCGGCAAGATCGCCAAATGCGATCCCTATCACCTGATCTTCTCGATCTGGTCGACGACGCAGCATTATGCGGATTTCGACGTGCAGGTGCGCGCCGTGCTTGGACAGGAACATTCGGGCGAGGGGCGTTTCGAGGACGCAGCCCGCTATCTGGAAAAGCTTTTCGTCGATGGGCTGGGGATTCGGCGAACATAGTTCGGCGGCTTTCCCCCGCTCAAGATACGATGGTGAGCCTCTCGCATCCATGCCATTGACATGGATGCGAGAGGCGATCGATGCGGAGTATTCGTTTATTCGGCCGCCTGCCGTGCCATCGGGTTGTTCGGATGGGTCGTCCAGTTGGCATAGTTCGGGTCGACGGTCTTGCCGGTGCGCTTGTCGAGGCTGCCGACCGGCAGTTCCTCCATGGTGATGCAGTTTTCGACGGGACAGACGTTGACGCAGAGATTGCAGCCGACGCATTCCTCTTCCATCACCTCGAAGCGCCTGACGCCATCGACCATGTTGGTGATCGCCTGGTGCGAGGTGTCCTCGCAGGCGATGTGACAGCGGCCGCATTTGATGCAGGCATCCTGGTCGATCTTGGCCTTGGCGATGTAGTTGAGGTTCAGATACTGCCAGTCGGAGACGTTCGGCACGGCGCGGCCGATGATGTCGTCCAGATTGCGGTGTCCCTTCTCGTCCATCCAGTCGGACAGGCCCGTGATCATCTCCTGGACGATCTTGAAGCCGTAGGTCATCGCCGCCGTGCAGACCTGCACGTTGCCGGCGCCGAGCGCCAGGAATTCCGCCGCGTCGCGCCAGGTGGTGATGCCGCCGATGCCGGAGATCGGCAGGCCGTAGGTGTCGGGATCGCGGGCGATCTCGGCCACCATGTTGAGCGCGATCGGCTTGACGGCCGGGCCGCAATAGCCGCCGTGGCTGCCCTTGCCGCCGACCGTCGGGTTCGGGGCGAAATTGTCGAGGTCGACCGAGACGATCGAGTTGATCGTATTGATCAGCGATACGGCGTCGGTGCCGCCGGCCTTGGCGGCGCGGGCGGGCTTGCGGATGTCGGTGATATTCGGCGTCAGCTTGGTGATGACGGGCATGCGCGTGTACTGCTTGCACCAGCGCACCACCATCTCGATATATTCCGGCACCTGTCCGACCGCGGAACCCATGCCGCGCTCGGACATGCCGTGCGGACAGCCGAAATTGAGCTCGATGCCGTCGGCGCCGGTCTCCTCGACCAGCGGCAGGATGACCTTCCAGGCCTGTTCCTCGCAGGGCACCATGATCGAGGCGATCAGGGCGCGATCCGGCCAGTTCATCTTCACCTGCTTCATTTCGCGCAGGTTGGTGTAGAGGTCGCGGTCGGTGATCAGTTCGATATTGTTGAGGCCGAGCAGGCGGCGGTCGGCGCCCCAGATCGCGCCATAGCGCGGGCCGTTGACGTTGACCACCGGCGGGCCTTCCTCGCCGAGTGTCTTCCAGACCACGCCGCCCCAGCCCGCCTTGAAGGCGCGCTCGACGTTGTAGGCCTTGTCGGTCGGCGGCGCGGAGGCCAGCCAGAACGGGTTCGGGGATTTGATGCCGACGAAATTATTGCGGAGATCAGCCATGTCTATTCTCCCTTCAGGCGACGGCAGCAGCCGGCTGCGCGGCAAAGCCAAGCGCACGATTGATGGATTCGGCCGCGTCGCGACCCTGTGCCACGGCCGAGACCGTCAGGTCGTCGCCGCCAAGCACGCAGTCGCCGCCGGCCCAGACGCCCTCGAGCGAGGTGCGGCCTTCGCCGTCGATGGCGATGCGGCCGGTCTCCATGCGCAATGCCCCGAGGCCCGAGGCTTCGAAGGTCTGGCCGATCGCCTTGAAGACCTGATCGGCGGCGATGACGCCGACATCGCCGGTGCCGGTCAGCTTGCCGTCACGCAGCTCGGTATATTCGACCTCGATGCCGGCGACCTTGCCATCCTTGTCGAGGATGCGCTTCGGCGCCAGCCAGTGGCGGATCATGACGCCCTTGGAGGCGGCGAGATCCTGCTCGTATTCCGAGGCGTTCATGTGCTCCTTGCCGCGGCGATAACAGATCGTCACCTCCTCGGCACCGAGCAGCTTGGCCTGCACGGCGGCGTCGATGGCGGTCATGCCGCCGCCGAGGACGACGACACGGCGGCCGATGGCAATATCGGCCTTGTCGCTCGCCTGACGCAGTTCGGCGATATAGGCGACGGCGTCGGCGACGCCCTCGAGATCCTCGCCTTCGGCCCTGAGCGCGTTGACGCCGGCAAGGCCGAGGCCCAGGAAAACCGCGTCATATTGCTGGGAGAGATCGGCAAGGCTGAAATCGCGGCCGAGCGCCTGGCCGTTCCTGACCTCGATACCGCCGATGGAGAGCACGTAATCGACTTCCTTCTGTGCGAAGCCGTCGACCGCCTTGTAGGTGGCGATGCCGTATTCGTTGAGGCCGCCGGCCTTTTCGCGGGCGTCGAAGATCACGACCTCATGACCCTTGACGGCAAGGCGATGGGCGCAGGCGAGGCCGGCCGGACCGGCGCCGATGACGGCGATCTTCTTTCCGG
>JASGEG010000041.1:0-5810 GCA_047606605.1 Rhizobium sp. | reverse complement strand
GCATTGGTTTCATAGGACGGATCGATGGCGGTATGGATCGCCCGGACGATCACATGCTCCTCATAGGCGCGCTCGGGATGCGCCACCTCATAGGGCGTGAAGCGCCGGCCCGCTTCCAGGATGCGCGATGTCGATTGGCCGAGGACGCGGTTGTGGTCGGCCTCGCTCGCCTGCATGCGCAGCTTCTGCGCCCGCTCCGCCTCGGCCACGGAGCTGATCCTTGCCGGATATTCGTAAAGCTCCCGCGTCATCGCGCCGGGCATCTGCACCAGCGAGGGCGTCACTGTCGCCGGCACGATCTTCGGCGTCTCGAAATTCCAGTCGGCGCCAGCCCGTTGGCCGGGCACATAGGCGTAATGGCGCATCCAGTCGGTGATGTGATTGCGGTCGGAGGAGCCTTGCGCCAGGCGCACCCGTCCTTCCCCCTGCGCCGACGGCGAAGGCCCGGCCCATGACCCGGCGCTGTCGGCGACATGCAGCCGGTGGCTGCCGTCCTCATGGCTGAACCACCAGAACAGCCCGTCCTCCTCGAAACGGCGGGTCAGGTAATCCAGATCCGTCTCGTTCCATTGCACGGAATAATGCTGCGGCGGTGGAGGTGTCACGATGCCCGATACGTCGGGCGCCGGAATGCCATGCTCGGAAAACAGCGTCTCGACGATGTCGACCGAGGTCTTGTCCATCCAGATCCGGCAATCGGACCGCTGCGACAAAAGCCACATCTGCGGCTTCAGCAGCAAGGAATAGGAGCGCAGCCCGCGGGTGATCGGCGGCCCCTCCTGAAGCGCGGTCACCAGCCCGTTGAACGGACGGCGCACGCCGTCGCCGCCATCCTCGCCCTGCTGCACCTCGATGGAGACGTCGACCAGGCGGCCGATCAGCTCCTCCGGCTTCACCACTTCACGCTTGGCGCGCACGAAGAGGCGGATGTCGAACAGCGACGATACCCCCTCCTCGACCGTCACGCGCTCGGGCAGAAGCTGATCCGTCCCAAGCGGCGATACGACCCGCAGATTGCGGGTTGCCTGGATGAAATCATTGGCCGAAGGCTGGTCGTTCATCTGTGCTTACCCTACTCGCGAGGTCGCTGCACCCGGCTTGTCGGCGCTGCCCAGCGCCTGCTTGCGTCCGCCGACGAGATAGACGGTCTGGAACAGCGTGCCGTTCGGCGGGATCGCGTCGATGCGCGGACCGTAGAGAAAATCCGGCGTGAGGATCTTGCCGACATCGGCGCGCGATGCGACGGTGCCGAGGAGATAGGCGCCGCGGGCCATGAGCACCCTGGTCTCGCCGTCGCTGACGGAGTAGTTGAACTGCGCCACGAAGGTGGAATGATGGTTGGTATCCATCTCGCGGATGATGTGGGCTTCGTTGTTGCCCAGCCATCTTTTCAGCCAGTGCGTCAACGACATCTCATTGGTCTTTTCCGCAAACATCCGGAAAAGCGATGCCGCGGCCCCCATGGCCTGGCCTCGGGCCGCGAATTCGCGCGGGCCGCTCTGATAAGAGAAATAATCATAGGAAGGACCGCGGCCCGCGCGCTTGACTGGCGGCAAGTCGGTCTGTCTCGCCGGCTCCATTTGCAGCGCCGGTGACGAAACGGAAAAATCTACCATGGCAACCTCGATGAATGAACGCTCTTGAAACGGTGGAAATCGCGGCCGTGGCCGCGATTTCTCATCAAGTACCGCTCCGGCGCGTTCGATGCGCGCCGGAAGACAGCGCTAATCTCAGGCGGCCTTGGTCGTGGCCAGGTCGTAAGACGCGATCATCGGCGACTGCGGCGTCTGCGAGTCGTCGTAAGGCGTGTACTTCACTTCCATCTTGGTGAAGTTGAGCTTGATCGTTTCGACCGGGCGGTCACCGCTGGAATCGACCGAATAGCTGGCGATCAGCGTATTGGTCAGCGTGTATTCGATGTAGGTGTCGCCGGGGTTGCCGGTCGTCACCAGATGGATGACAGCCTGCTTGCCAGTGCGGCCCGAGCATGCTTCCTGGAAAAGCTTCGTGGAAGAGGAATCGCTGACCTTGGTCAGGATGACTTCCGAAACGGTTGGCTCGGAAGCTTCGCGGTTCGCTGCCGAACCGGCCGAGGTCTTCATGTTGCGCGACACGTTCCAGTGAATGACTTCGATGTCCATCCACTTCTTGTGCTGTTCGTGAGTGGCATCGCCCTGGATACCGTCGATCTGCAGATAAATCGGCATGCTATCAGCTCTCCTGTTGAGATTGACTCGCCTTGTTGCGTCAAGGCGCGGTTACCTTTCCGTCTAATGTCGCATCCGGACAGCTTGCCCGTCCGAGGCTGCTTCATTCGCCGCACCGCCCTGCGGATCGGCGAATTCGGTGTCGTCCGCCGCACGTCCTTCGATGACGAAGCGGTGGTCGTAGAAATTGATGTCGATGCTGGCGATCTTGCGCCGGTCGCCAAGCGCATCGAGGAAGAAGGTCGAAAGCTCGGGCAGAAGATCGCGGGCGATCATGATCTCGATCGTGCGGGCGCCCATTTCGCTGGCCTTGGCACGCGCCACCAGCGCCTCGCGCGCGGCATCCGAAAGCGAAACCGTCGTGCCGTAGGCCGCCGCGACGCGATCGCGAATGCGTCCGATCTGGATGTCGACGATGCCGCTCAAGGTCTCGCCGCTGAGCGGCATGAAAGGCAGCACGACGGTTCGTCCGACAAAGGCCGGTTTGAACTGCTTCTGCAACTCCGGAAGCAGCAGCGCCTCCAGCGCCTCCCCTTCCGGCATGGTGTCGGGATCGGCGGCAAGGGCGGCCAGCAATTCGGAGCCCGTATTGGCCGTCATCACGATCGTGGTGTTCTTGAAGTCGATATCGCGGCCTTCGCCGTCGCGCAGCGTACCCTTGTCGAACACCTGGTAGAAGACTTCCTGCACGCCCGGATGCGCCTTGTCGATCTCATCGAGCAACAGCACGCCATAGGGCCGCCGGCGCACCGCCTCGGTCAACACCCCACCCTCGCCATAGCCGACATAGCCGGGCGGCGAGCCGAGAAGCATGGAAACCTTATGCTCTTCCTTGAACTCCGACATGTTGATCGTCGTCAGATATTGGCTGCCGCCATAAAGCAGATCGGCGAGCGACAGCGCGGTTTCGGTCTTTCCCGTTCCCGACATGCCGACAAGCAGGAAGACGGCCGGCGGCCGGCGCGGATCGGAAAGTCCGGCCCTGGCGGCCCGCATCGCCGCCGCAATCCGGGCGATGGCGGCATCCTGGCCGATGACGCGCTCTTTCAGCCGCGCATCCAGCGTCTTGACGGTCTCGACCTGATCCGACAGCAGCTTGCCGACCGGAATGCCCGTCCAGCGCGCCACGATGCCGGCAATGACGTCCTTGTCGACGACGCGGGGAACGAGCGGCGTTTCGCCGGCGACCTTGGCGAGATTGCGCTCGGCCAGAACCAATGCCGCGCGGGCGCCCTCGGCGGCGCCATGCGGCGCGAAGGGAGCGACGTTATCGCCATGATCGGGATCGGTCTTTTGCGCGGGATCACCTGTAGCGTCGCCATCGACGAACGAGGCTTCGAGGCGGTCGGCCTCCCGTGACAGCCGCATCTCCTCATCGAACTTCGCCTGCAACTTCTCGATTTCGGCGGAGACTTCCAATTGCTCCGCATCGATGATCGCCAGGCGAGCGAGGATCTCCGCGGTCTGCGGCTCGGCTTGCAGCGACGTGGCTTCGAGCGCCAGCAGGTCGCGCTCGTTTCTGAGCCCCTTCAAGGCTTCGGGGATCGTCTGCCGGGCAAGCGAGACGGCCGCGGCGGCGGTGTCGATCAGGCTGATCGCCTTGTCCGGCAGCTGCCGGTCGGGGATATAGCGCGCCGAGAGGTGAACCGCCGCGGCAAGTGCTTCATCGCGGATGCGAACCTTGTGATGTGCCCTCAGGCTGCCGGCGATGCCGCGCAGCATGCGGATCGCCGTCTCTTCGTCCGGCTCCTGGATCTGCACGACCTGGAACCGGCGGGTCAGCGCCGCATCCTTCTCGATGTAGCGCTTGTATTCGCTCCATGTCGTCGCCGCGATGGTGCGCAGCTCGCCGCGTGCCAGCGCCGGCTTGAGAATGTTGGCGGCATCCCCCTGACCGGCCTGCCCGCCGGCGCCGATCAGCCCATGCGCCTCGTCGATGAAAAGAATGATCGGGTCGGCGGAAGCCTTGACCGCGTCGACCACGCCATGCAGGCGGCGCTCGAATTCGCCTTTGACCCCGGCCCCGGCCTGCAGCAGACTGAGGTCCAGCAGCAGGAGGCGAACCGGCTTCAGCATGTCGGAGACATTGCCGGCTGCGATCTCCAGCGCCAGCGCTTCCGCCACCGCCGTTTTACCCACGCCGGCTTCCCCGACGAGGATCGGATTGTTCTGCCGGCGACGCATCAGGATATCGATGACCTGGCGCAGTTCCCGATCCCGGCCGATCACCGGATCGATGCGGCCCGAGCGGGCATCGGCCGTCATGTCGCGGGTGTAAAGCCGCAAGAATTCGTTGTCGCCAGCAGCAGAAACTCGACCCGAAAGCGGAGCGATCGGCGCGGCGGCATCGGAAACCGGCGCGGCGCTCAGACGTTTTTCCAGCGCATTCCGATCGAGATTGCGCAGCGAAGGGGCGATGCCGCGCGCGACGATTCGCAGCGACTGGTCGGTCGTCAGGGCGGTGAGAAGGTCCGCCAGGACGACGGTATTGCGCCCGCATTGCAGGGAGGCGACGAGCCATGCCTCACGCAAAAGCGCCAGCAGATTGGGCGCCAGCACCAGCGAGTTTCCACCCTCGCGGGGAAGGTCGGCAATGGCGCTGTCGAGCTCGGTCCTCAGCATTTCGGCGGACACGCTAAGTTCTTCAAAAATTAAGCTAACTTCGGTTCCGTCGAGAAGCACTCTTATCCAGTGTGCGACATCCACCATAGCGTGCCGATTGCGCGCGGCAAGCGATGCGGCCGCCTCCAATCCGACACGCAGATCAGGCTCAAGCGTTCTGATGAGACGATTGAGATCGATGTTGGACAACCGAAAAGCCTCCCTCCAAAGTTTTAATCTGCACGTCCTACACGGTCGCAAAGACAACTAGGGCGCTCATACAACCTTGTCTAGGCTCGAAGATCAATTTTTCTTTTTAGGGTCGAATTACCGTCTGTCACAAATTCGTCGCAGAATATACACGGTTGACAAGGCAATATCTCCGCATCAGTATCTCGCGCTCCAATGATGTAGCCAGAATTGCGGAGTTAATGTCCTGCTGAACATTCACGACATTACAAATCCACTTGATGAAATTGCGCCATGTGGAGAAAACATGCGCAGCGATACTTCGCTGCGCGAAATATACTATAGAATAAAAGATGCAAGAAACCAGGCTCGTACTGCTGAACGAGGTATTTCACCTGGTGAGAATATTAGTCTTTCACCAGCTTGGACAGAGGTCAGCAATCTTGGATTGCAGATCGTTTCTTCAAAAAGTAAGGATCTCGAAGTATTGTCGTGGCTCGCCGAAGCAGAGTTGCGGTTGCATGGCTTCGAAGGACTGCGTAATATCTATCGCGCTATAACGTCGCTTTTGGACAAGTATTGGGAGCAACTTCATTCGGTCGGCGATGATGGTCCGGAAGAACGATTTGCACCTTTAGCGGGTCTTAACGGCATAGGCGGCGAGGGCACGATCATCCAGGCCATCCGGCTGACGCCGCTCGTGCCCGGCGCAAAATTCGCCCAATATTCGCTCTGGGATTTTCAGCTTTCACAGCGGCCGAACGAGACGAAGCGGCGCGATGAACTCAATCAGGCGGTCACGGAAGCCGGTGT
>JASGEG010000040.1:0-3928 GCA_047606605.1 Rhizobium sp. | reverse complement strand
ATTTTTTGCTCTCGGTCATTGGCTTTCCTCATGCTGATGATGCGGCGGGCATCCCCACGCGGGGTCTACGCCAGGATGACCATCCGCTCCGACAGGAACCCGACCGTGATGTATCGGGTCTCGCCATAATCGTAGCAGTCGTCCTCGAATGTCAGTGTCGTCCCTTCGAACACCTCACCGGCGTCCGCCATATCGATACCCCTGGCTTCGAGGGTGTCGGCGCGCTTGGCGGGATCGAATTCAATTTTCATGAATTATTGTTACTACAATAAATGTAGTCGACCAACTATCGATCAACTATAATGCAGTAACAGAAATAAGCGCGGTTTCTGAAAAACAATGGGCTAGGATTCGGCGCGCTGCTGCGCCACGATCAGATCCATCGCCTGGAAGACATCGATGAGCCGCCAGTCGGCGGGATCGCGATAGGTCGGATAGAGCGAGAAGGCGGCCGCGGCGATCTGATCGACCGTCCGGCGTTTCGTTCGGTTGCCGGCGAGCGTGGCTTTCACATAGACGCCGAAATGGTCTTCCGTAACACCCCACCCGGCATAGAAGGGCGCGGCGTAGCAACGGACCGGCATCCCGCGCAGAAGCGCATCGAAACCGAACTGGCTGGACACCGTCCAGACCTCATCCACGACGTCAAGGATCGACGCCACCGATACGGCATCATTGACGAAGATCGCTCCGGCCTTTGCGGCGGCATCGGTCGCAAGATATCCCTTGGCATGGCCGGCCATGACGTCCGGATGCGTCCGAATCAGGCATTGCGCACCGCTTGCCAGCGCATCCGCCAGCATCCGCTCGAAGGACGCGGGCGAACCGAGCGCCTTGCCGACCGAGATATCGCCGACCACCTGATCGACGAGCAGGATACGGCGCCTGGTCGTGCGCTCGATCATGGGAGGCTTGTGCGGCAGGTGATTGTATTTGGAAAGCCTGTTGCGGACGATCTGTTCGCGGATGGCCTTGCCCAGGTCTTCCGTATCCTGCGCACCGGCAATCAGGCGTTCAAGGCGCGAGGGCCTGCTCGCGTCAACCGGCAGCCCGAGATCATCGACCACGATGGAAAGAGGGATGGCGCCGGCTTTGCCGAGCCCGACCGATCGCAGAAAACCGTCTTCGAGATTCCAGCGCGGCAAGCCGCGCATCCGCGAGATCGCCGCCGCCGTCTTTGCCGGTATGCGGCCGCCCCAGGACAGGACACCGCCGATACCGGGCGATAGTGTGGTCGCAATCGTCTGCGCCCCGAAATACTGGCCGAGCCAGGGAAAGGCATTGCGGACATAGAAGGTGGCGCCGAGCCGCATGCCCGCCGGCGGATGCCAGTTCTTCTCGCCGATATCCGGCATCTTTTCCCCGGTCGAAAACCCCAATGATCTCACCCGCCTGAGATGGGGCCCAGCCCGTCGGCCCCAAGCGCCGCGAACCTACGCGACGCTCGAAAGCCGGTCAACGACGCAAGGCCCGTTACATGCCCTGCGGGCCGCGGTTCATCGCGGCGATGCCGGTGCGGCAGACCTCGATCAGGCCGAGCGGCTTGATGATGGCGATGAACTGATCGATCTTCGAGGACTTGCCGGTGATCTCGAAGATGAAATGTTCGACGGTGGCATCCACCACCTTGGCATGGAAGGCGTCGGCCAGACGCAAGGTCTCGGCGCGGGTCTCACCGCTGCCTGCAACCTTCAGCAGCGCGACTTCGCGCTCGATCGGCCGTTCCTGGCCGAGTTCGCGGGCGCGCACCGTCAGGTCGACGACACGATGAACGGGAACGATGCGTTCAAGCTGCGCCTTGATCTGCTCCAGAACCTGCGGCGTGCCGCGGGTGACGACGGTGATGCGCGACAGATGCGCCTGATGCTCCGTCTCGGAGACGGTCAGGCTTTCGATGTTGTAGCCGCGGCCGGAGAAAAGGCCGATGACGCGGGCAAGCACGCCCGGCTCGTTGTCGACGAGGACCGATAGCGTATGGCTCTCGATCGCCGCGGTTTCCGGCGAAATGAAATAGGCGGAGCCCGTGGGCTGAAGGTGTGCGTTCATGATCCTTGTTCCGTTTCCTCGGTTCTTGTTCGGGACGTCAGCGAGATCGGCGGCCGGGGCGCAGCTCCCGCCACGCCCGGCGATCCGATCAGACCAGCTGCCGGCCCTTGGCGTCGATGGCGTTGGCAACGGCCTCGTCTGTGGCTTCGTCCGGCAGCAGCATCTCGTTATGCGCCTTGCCCGAGGGGATCATCGGGAAGCAGTTGGCGAGATTGGCGACGCGGCAATCGAAGATGACCGGCTTCTTGACGTCGATCATTTCCTGGATGGCGGCATCGAGCTCGCCCGGCTTTTCACAACGCAGGCCGATGGCGCCATAGGCTTCCGCCAGCTTGACGAAATCCGGCATGGCTTCGGTATAGGAATTGGACAGACGGTTGCCATGCAGCAGCTGCTGCCACTGGCGCACCATGCCCATATACTGGTTGTTGAGGATGAAGATCTTGATCGGCGCATTGTGCTGGATCGCCGCCGACATTTCCTGGATGCACATCTGGATCGAGGCGTCGCCGGCAATGTCGATGACCAGGCTTTCCGGATGGGCGATCTGCACGCCGAGCGCGGCGGGCAGACCGTAGCCCATCGTGCCGAGGCCGCCCGAGGTCATCCAGCGGTTCGGCTGCTCGAAGCCATAGAACTGCGCCGCCCACATCTGATGCTGGCCGACTTCGGTGGTGATGTAGGTATCGCGATGCTTGGTCAGCTCATAAAGGCGCTGGATGGCATATTGCGGCATGATGACGTCTTCGCTCATCTTGTAGGCGAAGGAGTTGCGCGCACGCCAGCGGGCAACGTCCGTCCACCAGTCGCCGAGACGTTCCGCCGAGGGCTTTTGCGGCAGCGCGCGCCACAGGCGAACCATGTCTTCCAGAACATTGCCGACATCGCCGAGGATGCCGATATCGACATGGACGTTCTTGTTGATCGAGGACGGATCGATATCGATATGGATCTTCTTGGAATTCGGCGAGAAGGCGTTCAGACGGCCGGTGATGCGATCGTCGAAGCGCGCGCCGATGCAGACCATGACGTCGCAATCATGCATCGCCATATTGGCTTCGTAGGAACCGTGCATGCCGAGCATGCCGAGCCAGCTCTTGCCGGAAGCCGGATAGGCACCGAGACCCATCAGGGTCGACGTGATCGGAAAGCCGGTCAGCTCAACCAGTTCGCGCAGCAGCTTGCAAGCCTCGGGGCCGGAATTGACGACACCGCCGCCGGAATAGATGATCGGCCGGCGCGCCTTCGACATCAGTTCGACGGCCTGCTTGATCTTGTTGAGATCGCCCTGGATTTTCGGCTGATAGCTCTTCTGGACATCATGCGTTTCCGGCGGCGTATAGGTGCCGGTGGCAAACTGGATATCCTTCGGAATATCGACGACAACCGGACCGGGACGGCCCGACTGGGCGATGCGGAAAGCCTCGTGGATGGTGGCGGCGAGCTGGTTGACATCCTTGACCAGCCAGTTGTGCTTGGTGCAGGGCCGCGTGATGCCGACCGTATCGCATTCCTGGAATGCGTCCGAGCCGATCAGCGTCGTCGGAACCTGGCCGCTCAGGCAGACGAGCGGGATCGAATCCATCAAGGCATCCTGCAGCGGGGTGACGGCATTGGTCGCGCCGGGACCGGAGGTGACCAGCATGACGCCGACCTTGCCGGTCGAGCGGGCATAGCCTTCGGCCGCATGGCCGGCGCCCTGCTCGTGGCGCACGAGGATATGCTGGATGTCGTCCTGCTGGAAAATCTCGTCGTAGATCGGAAGAACCGCACCGCCCGGATAACCGAAGATGTGCTCGACGCCATTGTCCTTGAGCGCCCGCAACACGATCTCCGCGCCTGTCATCTGATTGCCGTTCGCCTGATTATCTGTGCCGGTCAT
>JASGEG010000039.1:0-20663 GCA_047606605.1 Rhizobium sp. | reverse complement strand
GGGCCGCCATGTGCAGCGGCGTCCAGCCATCATAATCGCCGCGCGCATTGACGTCGGCGCCCTTGGAAACCAGGAGATCGACCATGTCGGCCGGGCCGTAATAGGCGGCGGTATGCAGCGGATACCAGCCCTCCGTCGTCTTCATGTCCAGCTTGGCGCCGCAGGCCAGCATCTTCTTGACGACGTCGCCCTTCTGGTCGCGGATCGCAAGGGAAAAATTGGTATCGCCGCCCACGTCCTGGCCGTTCGGGTCCAGCTTCTTGCATTGCGCGGACGCGGCGCCGGCGCTCGATGCCGTGACGGCGAGAAGGCCGATCGTTACGGCCACAACCATGCCTGAAAGTGCTGCGGGGCGGAAGATCCGGGCATTGAACGTCATGATTGCTCCATCGAGTGTTTTCGCGCTGGAGATGCTTTGCCCGTTTCTCGACCCGTTGGCAAGGCCAATTCAGGCCGCCTCGCCCGCAACATGGCCGGAGGCCCAGGCCCATTGGAAATTATAGCCGCCGAGCCAGCCCGTGACGTCGACGCATTCGCCGATGAAGAAGAGGCCGGGCATGGTTTTCACCTGCATCGTCTTCGAATCGAGGCAGGCCGTGTCGACGCCGCCGAGCGTGACTTCGGCGGTCCGATATCCCTCCGAGCCGGACGGCTTGACCGGCCAGGCCTGAACGGCGGCGGCAAGCTGCTGCAGCCGCTTGTCGCCCTGATCCGCCATATTGCCCGATATGCCCTCGTTCTCGGCAAAATGCTGTGCCAGCCGCTTCGGCAGGATGTCGGCGAGCGCCGTCTGCGCCGATTGCCGGCCATTGGCCTGCCGCGCCGTCTTCAGCATGACGAAAATATCGATATCGGGTTCGATAGCCACGGTGATCTCGTCCCCCTCCCGCCAATAGGAGGAAATCTGCAGGATCGCCGGGCCGCTCAAGCCGCGATGGGTGAAGAGCAGCGCCTCGCGGAACGCCGTCTTGCCGTGGCGGATTTCCGCCGGTGCGGCGATGCCGGAAAGCGGGGCCAGTCGCTGGAGCAATTGCGGATCGAGCGTCAACGGCACCAGGCCGGGACGCGTTTCGACGAGCGGCAGGCCGAACTGCTCGGCGATGCGATAGGCAAAACCGGTCGCTCCCATCTTCGGGATCGACTTGCCGCCGGTGGCGATGACGAGCGAGGCAGCCTCGAACACACCTTCGGAAGTGGCGACCTTATAGCCGCCGCCGGCAGCCTGATCGACGCCGGCGATCTCTGTGCGCAGCCGCAATTCGACGCCGGCCGAACGCATCTCGTCGATCAGCATGAAGATGATGTCCTTGGCGCTGTTGTCGCAGAAGAGCTGGCCGAGCGTCTTCTCATGCCAGGCGATGCCGTGGCTCTCGACCATGGCGAGGAAATCCCGTGGCGTGAAGCGCGCCAGGGCCGACTTGGCGAAATGCGGGTTGGCGGAGATGAAATTCTTCGGACCGGCATGGATATTGGTGAAATTGCAGCGGCCGCCACCGGAAATGCGGATCTTCTCGCCCGGCGCGGCCGCATGATCGAGCACCAGCACGGAGCGCCCGCGCCGGCCGGCGCGGATGGCGCACATCATGCCCGCGGCACCCGCGCCAAGGACGATCACATCATATCTGCCGGCCACGTTTCATTCCTTTATCGATCGTCGCGCTGCGTCGTTATTTTCCATCATACGGCGAAAGTCGGGGCGCCTCCCCCCTCGCCAATTGCCAAACTGCGGTTATGATGCAATCTCCGACCAACGCAAGTACGGTGTTTTATGCCCGCGAAAAAGGCCCCGCTGAAAGCTTCCAAGCCGGTCTCGAAAATCATGGTTCCCCCAAGTCTGCGTTCGGCGCGCGGGGTGGCGAATTGGAAGGAAGCAGCGCAATGGCTGCGGGCGCGCGGGATCGAAGACATAGAATGCATCACGCCGGACCTTGCGGGGGTGCCGCGCGGCAAGATGATGCCGACCTCGAAATTCACCTCCAACACGTCGCTGGCCCTGCCCTCGGCGATCTATCGCCATACGATCTCGGGCGAATATCCGGAAGAGACCGAGAGCTTCCGCTACGAGCCGCGCGACAGCGACCTCAAGCTGGTGCCGGATCTTTCGACGCTGTCCGTGGTGCCCTGGGAGACCGATCCGACCGCGCAGGTGATCTGCGATATCGTCAATTCGGATGGGGTCGCGGTGTCCTATACGCCGCGCAATCTCCTGAAGCGCATCATGGAACTCTATCGCGAGCGCGGCTGGAAGCCGGTGGTGGCGCCGGAGATCGAATTCTATCTCGTCGCCAAGAACGACGATCCGGACTATCCGCTGCATCCGCCGAAGGGCCGCTCTGGCCGCTCGATCCTCGGCGGACAGGGCTATTCGATCGCCGGCATCAACGAATTCGACGAGCTGATCGACGATATCTACCATTTCTCGGAGAAGCAGGGCCTGGAGATCGACACGCTGATCCATGAAGAAGGTCCGGCGCAGCTCGAAATCAACCTGCGCCACGGCGACCCGATCGAGCTTGCCGACCAGGTCTTCATGTTCAAGCGCACCATCCGCGAGGCGGCGATGAAGCACGGCATCTACGCCACCTTCATGGCCAAGCCGATCCAGAGCCAGCCGGGATCGGCGATGCATATCCACCAGTCCGTGGTCGACATCGAGACCGGCAAGAACGTCTTCACCAATCCGGACGGCAGCCCCTCGCCTGAATTCTTCCACTTCATCGGCGGCATGCAGCGTTATGTGCCGAACGCACTGGCGATGCTGGCGCCCTATGTGAACTCCTATCGACGCCTGGCGCCGAACATGTCCTGCCCGGTCAACAATGCCTGGGGCTATGACAACCGCACCACGGCCTTCCGCGTGCCGGTCTCCGACCCGCAGGCGCGCCGCGTCGAGAACAGATTGCCGAGTTCGGATGCCAACCCCTATCTGGCGCTCGCCGCCTCGCTCGCCGCCGGCCTGCTCGGCATCATGAAGAAGGTGGAGCCGACGGCGCCGACCGAGGATTCGGCCAATGAAGGCTCGATCGACCTGCCGCGCGGCCTTCTCGAGGCGATCGCGCTATTGGAGGACGAGCCGGCCTTCGAGGAGGTGCTGGGCAAGGACTTCATCGACATCTACGCCGGCGTGAAGCGCGGCGAGTTCGAGACCTTCATGCAGGTGATCAGCCCCTGGGAGCGGGAATTCCTTCTGCTCAACGTGTGAGGGAGACCGCCCCATGACATTGCAGGAAGCGTGGCAGAGCCCGATCGCGCCGGGCCTTTCCTTCTATCAGGCAACCGTCGGCCCTCGCCCGACCTATCCGAAGCTCGACGGCTCGCGCCGGGCCGACGTCGCCATCGTCGGCGGCGGCTATACCGGCCTGCAGGCCGCCTACAATCTTGCCAAGGGTGGCGCCGACGTCGTGCTGATCGACGCCAACCGTTTCGGCGACGGCGCCTCCGGCCGCAACGGCGGCCAACTCGGCACCGGCCAGCGCTGGTGGCCGGAAGAGCTGGAAGAGAAGATCGGCTACGAGCGCTCCAAGGCGCTGTTCGATCTGGCCGAAGACGCCAAGCGGCATCTTCTCGATTTCGCCGCCGAGCACGGCATCGACATGGATTTCATCCCCGGCCAGATGAACGTCACCCACAAGCCGGGCTACAAGCGCGCCTATATGGACAATGCCGAGATCGCCGCGGCACGCTACGATTATCCGCATGTCAGTTTCATGGACACGGCGGAGACCCAGGAACGGCTGGGTTCGAAATTCTACCTCTACGGCGTGCGCGACATGGGCACGGGCCACATCCATCCGCTGAAGCTGCTCATCGGGCTGGCGCGGGTGGCCGCCGAAGCTGGCGCCTGCCTGTTCGAAATGACGAAGGCGAAGTCCTTCCGGCAATCGGGCGGCAGGACGATCATCGAGACCGATGACGGTGACATCACCGCCGAACGCGTGCTGATCGCCTGCAACGGCTACATCGGCAATCTGGAACCGGTGACGGCAAGCCATGTCATGCCGATTCGCTCCTTCATCGGCGCGACCGAGCCGCTCGAAAAATTTCCCGATGTCCTGCCCGGCGGCGAGGCCGTGGCGGATTCGCGATTCGTGGTGCGCTATTTCCGCAAATCGAAGGACGGGCGGCTGCTGTTCGGTGGCCGCGAGGCCTATACGGCCGACAATCCGCGCGACATAACGCAGCACATCCGCCGCCAGATCGCCGAAATCTATCCGGCGCTTGCCGGGATCGACATCACCCATGCCTGGGGCGGATCGGTCGGCATCACCATGCCGCGCCAGCCTTTCGTGCGCGAGGTCATGCCCGGCGTCACCTCCATCGGCGGTTATTCCGGCCACGGGGTGATGCTGTCAAACTATTGCGGTAAACTCTATGCGAAAACGGTCCTCGGGAACGTCGACGATCTTCAGCTTTTCAAGGCGCTGAACGTTCCGCCCTTTCCCGGCGGCGCTCGATTGCGGACGCCTCTCCTGTTCCTGGCGCTCTCGTGGTTTGCGTTGCGCGACAGGTTCTAGAGCATGTCGCGTAAAAGTGCGCAGCGGTTTTGCGGCAACGGCATGTTCAGGACTAAAGAACTAAAGCGCGAGACGCGAATCTGAAGGATTGCGACGCGCTTTAGATCCATGACGGATTTCCTCCTGCGGCAATCCGCTCTAAAAACCGAGTCTGATTTTTGCGATGCACACTGGCCTTTTTAAATCGATTAGATTAAAAGGGGCCTCAACCAAGACCGATTGAGAGATACCTCATGAGCAGCCAAATCATTCCCGTTGAACCATTTGACTATGTCGTTTTCGGCGGCAGCGGCGACCTCGCTGAGCGCAAGCTCTTGCCTGCCCTTTATCATCGTCAGATCGAAGGCCAGTTTTCCGAGCCGACGCGCATCATCGGCGCCTCGCGCAGCGCGCTTTCGAACGAGGAATATCGCAAATTCGCCGAGGCCGCCCTCAAGGAACATCTGAAGAAGGGCGAATATGACGAGGCGGAAGTCAAGAAATTCCTCGCCCGCCTGTTCTACGTTCCGGTCGACGCCCGCAGCGATGCCGGCTGGGACCAGCTCAAGAAGCTTCTGGACGAGGGCAAGGAGCGCGTCCGCGCCTTCTATCTCGCCGTCGCTCCCGGCATTTTCGGCGATATCTCGCAGAAGATCCACGACCACAAGCTGATCACCAAGCAGACCCGCATCGTCGTCGAAAAGCCGATCGGCCGCGACCTCGCCTCCGCCCTGCAGCTCAACGACACGATCGGCAAGGTCTTCAAGGAAGAGCAGATCTTCCGCATCGACCACTATCTCGGCAAGGAGACGGTGCAGAACCTGATGGCGCTGCGCTTCGCCAATGCCCTCTACGAACCGCTGTGGAACGCCAACCATATCGACCACGTGCAGATCACGGTGGCGGAATCGGTCGGTCTCGAAGGCCGTGCCGGCTACTACGACACCGCCGGCGCCCTGCGCGACATGGTGCAGAACCATATCCTGCAGCTGCTTTGCCTGACCGCGATGGAAATCCCCTCCTCGATGGATTCGGAAGCCGTGCGCGACGAGAAGCTGAAGGTGCTGCGCGCACTGAAGCCGATCGACGCCTCCAATGTCGAGCAGGCAACGGTTCGCGGCCAGTACCGCGCCGGCGCATCCTCGGGCGGCCCGGTCAAGGGCTACCTCGACGAACTCGAAGGCGGTGTCTCCAACACCGAAACCTTCGTCGCCATCAAGGCCGAGATCGGCAACTGGCGCTGGGCCGGCGTTCCCTTCTACATCCGCACCGGCAAGCGCCTCGCCGGCCGCATGTCGGAGATCGTCATCACCTTCAAGCCGATCCCGCACAATATCTTCGATCAGTCCGCCGGCCGCACCGTCGCCAACCAGCTGATCATCCGCCTGCAGCCGGACGAAGGCGTCAAGCAGTCGCTGATGATCAAGGACCCGGGTCCGGGCGGCATGCGCCTGCGCAACGTCTCGCTCGACATGAGCTTCGCCTCGGCCTTCAACGTCCGCAACCCGGATGCCTATGAACGGCTGCTGATGGATGTCATCCGCTCGAACCAGACGCTGTTCATGCGCCGCGACGAGGTGGA
Source organism: Rhizobium sp. (assembly GCA_047606605.1). Classification (GTDB taxonomy): domain Bacteria; phylum Pseudomonadota; class Alphaproteobacteria; order Rhizobiales; family Rhizobiaceae; genus Rhizobium. Next base: position 14,588 of record JASGEG010000039.1, on the reverse strand, counting down.
AGCCGCGTGGGATTGGGTCGACCCCATTCTCAAGGGCTGGGAAGAAGCCGGCCAGCAGGTGCAGGGCTATACCGCCGGCACCTGGGGTCCGAGCCAGGCCATCGCGCTCATCGAGCGTGACGGCCGCACCTGGCACGACGATATCTGAACCGGGACGACGACGATGACAGCGACTATGCATGCTTTCGCCAATGGCGCCGAACTCGCCGGAAAGCTCGCGGACAAGGTGGCCGAGACCCTCTCGTCCGCCATTGCCGCGCGGGGCTCCGCAAGCATCGCGGTTTCCGGCGGCTCGACGCCGAAGGCCTTCTTCCAGGCGCTGTCGTCGCGTCCGCTCGACTGGGGCAAGGTGACGATCACCCTGGTTGACGAACGGTTCGTGCCGGCGGACAATCCGCGCTCGAACCACCTGCTCGTTCAGGAAAACCTGCTGAAGGACAAGGCCGCATCGGCGCAGTTCCTTCCGCTCTATCAGGCGGCTGCATCCGTCGAGGAGGCCGCCGTCATCGCCACGGAAAAGACCGAGGGCGTCGGCCATCCCTTCGATGTCGTCATCCTCGGCATGGGCAATGACGGCCACACGGCATCGTTCTTTCCCGGCGGCAGCAATCTTGCGACCGCGCTCGATGCGAAGACGCCGCGCGGCATCATCACCATGGATGCCGAAGGCGCGGGCGAGCCGCGGCTGACATTCACCTTCTCCAGCCTTCAGGATGCCCGATTGCTGGTGCTCCATATCGAGGGAGAAGGCAAGAAGGACGTTCTCGCCAAGGCCGAAGCGCCGGGAGAAGAGACCGAAATGCCGATCCGCGCCATGCTGCGCCGGGCGGCCTCTCCGGTCCAGATTTACTGGGCTCCCTGACGCAGCCGGCAGGCCTCGTCATCGAACCCTGAAAGACACAGCAACATGTGCTGCGCCATGCGCCCGCCAAGGGCGCACCGGCAAAGCATTGACATTTGAACCTCGCGCCAGGCCCTTCCCAAGACGGATCGACGATCCCAAAGGCCGCGCAGAACAGACGGAGGCAGATCGACCATGGCCGCTGACGCCCGCATATCAGCGATTACCGCACGTATCGTCGAACGCTCGAAGCCGACGCGCGAGCGCTATCTGGAACGCCTGCGCAGCGCCGCAACCAAAGGGGCTCAGCGCTCCGTGCTCGGCTGCGCCAATCTCGCCCATGGCTTCGCTGTCTGTTCCCCCTCCGAGAAGGATGCGCTGGCAGGCGACCACGTGCCCAATCTCGGGATCATCACCTCCTATAACGACATGCTCTCGGCGCATCAGCCCTTCGAGACCTACCCGGCGATCATCCGCGCGGCGGCGGCCGAGGCCGGTGGCATCGCCCAGGTCGCCGGCGGCGTGCCGGCCATGTGCGACGGCGTCACCCAGGGCCAGCCGGGCATGGAGCTGTCGCTGTTCTCGCGCGACCTCATCGCCATGTCGGCCGGCGTCGGCCTGTCGCACAATATGTTCGATGCGGCCGTCTTTCTCGGCGTCTGCGACAAGATCGTGCCGGGCCTCGTCATCGCCGCCCTCTCCTTCGGCCATCTGCCTGCCGTCTTCATCCCGGCGGGACCGATGACCTCGGGCCTGCCGAACGACGAGAAGTCCCGCGTGCGCCAGCTCTATGCCGAAGGCAAGGTCGGCCGCGCCGAGCTTCTCGAGGCGGAATCGAAGTCCTATCACGGTCCCGGCACCTGCACCTTCTACGGCACGGCCAATTCCAACCAGATGCTGATGGAGATCATGGGCTTCCATATGCCCGGCGCCTCCTTCGTCAATCCGGGCACGCCGCTGCGCGAGGCGCTGACGCGGGAAGCCGCCAAGCGCGCGCTCGCCATCACCGCCATGGGCAATGAATTCACGCCGGCCGGCGAGATGATCGACGAGCGCTCGATCGTCAACGGCGTTGTCGGCCTGCATGCCACCGGTGGGTCCACCAACCACACGATGCACCTCGTCGCCATGGCGCGCGCGGCCGGCATCGTGCTCACCTGGCAGGACATTTCCGAGCTGTCCGACATCATTCCGCTGCTCGCCCGCGTCTATCCGAACGGGCTTGCCGACGTGAACCATTTCCACGCCGCCGGCGGCATGGGCTTCCTCATCAAGGAGCTCCTGAAGAAGGGGCTGCTGCACGACGACGTGCGCACCGTCTACGGCCAGGGCCTCAGCGGCTATTCCATCGACGTCAAGCTCGGCGCCGACGGCAATGTCCTGCGCGAGCCGGCGCCGGAAAAGAGCGCCGATCCGAAGGTACTGGCCAGCATCGAAACGCCGTTCCAGGGCAATGGCGGCCTGAAGGTGCTGCGCGGCAACATCGGCAAGGCGGTCATCAAGATTTCCGCCGTCAAGCCGGAGCGCCACATCGTCGAGGCGCCTGCCGTGATCTTCCACGATCAGCTCGAGATGCAGCAGGCCTTCAAGGACGGCAAGCTGAACCGCGATTTCGTCGCCGTCGTCCGCTTCCAGGGTCCGAAGGCCAACGGCATGCCGGAGCTGCACAAGCTGACGCCGGCGCTCGGCGTGCTGCAGGATCGCGGCTTCCGCGTGGCGCTCCTGACCGACGGACGCATGTCGGGCGCATCGGGCAAGGTTCCCGCCGCCATCCATGTGACGCCGGAAGCCGTCGACGGCGGCCCGATCGCCCGCATCCAGGAAGGCGACATCATCCGCATCGATGCCATCGCCGGCACGCTGGAAGTGCTGGTCGACGCCGCCACGATGGCCGAACGCGAACCCGTCGTCGCCGACCTCTCGGAGAATGAATTCGGCATGGGCCGCGAACTCTTCGCCCCCTTCCGCCGCGCCGCCGGCGCCGCCGACCAGGGCGCCAGCGTTCTGTTTCTTCACTAAAAGGACAGCGAAACCCGCTCACGAAGCATCGGGGGCGGGTTTATCGGTCCATTTCGGCGGCAGTCCGATGCGTTCGCCGATGAAGCCGGCCACGCCCGGCGATTTTCCGAATACCTTGCATGCTTCGTATTTCGGTCCGCGGCCGACCATGCCGGCGAGTTTCGCCCCGGATGGGAACGGCATCGTGCCGAACGGCGTCCTGCCCCTGACCAGCAGCTTGCTGAAATCGCCGCCGAATTTCGCGGCGAGACTATAGGCGTCTCCTTCCTTGGCCACAGTCCCCGAATCGAAGAACGCGTTGGCGCCGCGCGCCCAGATCATCACCGCCTTCTGCGCGCCCTGACGGTCGATCGCCTCGGCCTCGAGCGACAGGCTGCCCATGCCGATCGGGATGCGGGGAACGGGTACGGGCACACCGGGCAGCAGCACGCTCTTGGCCACCGACGCGACTTTCGACGCGCCGACGGCCGTCGGGTTGGTTGCCTTGACCTGCGTGACCACGGCACGGACGGTCAGGTCCGCAGGCTCCGACAGGCCGACGACGACGAAGCGTTCGCTCAAGCCCGAGCATAACGTCCTATCGACGGCGTTGGTGACGAGATGCCGCTGCGCCGGCGTGAAGGCAGCGCTCTCCGCGCGCAGCGAAAAGGCGGTCGGCACGATCTTCACGGTCTTTGCCGCAAGGATATCGTCCCTGCTCACCTTCAGAAGCGAGCGGGCGGCCAGCCCGTTCGATTGCGTCAGCCCATCATAGGATCGCAACGAACCGGCGCGGTCCAGCGGCGCGGCCGCGCAGCCGGACATCAGCAGGCTCAATGCGGCGACCACCGCCGGCCAGAGATCGAACCGACCAGCCCGAACCGGTTCGGACGAGATCGCGTCATGCACTGCAAAAGCATCGAAGTTTGCAATCGGGCTGTCTGACATGGCGTGGCGGCTCTCCTTGGCCTTCCTGAGTGACTTGGATGAACATTAATTACTACACTGAGTGTAAAATGATTCGGGCAACTTTGCGGCGATGGAGAGCGGTGAGAAAAATTCCGGAAAGTGCGCTGCGCCCACGATCCGGAGATTGTACGGCCAGGTGCCTTGACCGCGATTTGTGCCGCGCTGCGACTCGTGAGAGAATGGCCGCATGCATGAAGCCCCCTCAAAACCGGTAGGCCTGCGCGAACAGAAGCGGCGACAGACGTTTCAGCGCATCGCGGATGCCGGGCTGAAATCCTTTCTGTCCAAAGGCTACCAGGCGACGACCCTCGATGAGATCGCCGCGGCGGCGGGTATTTCCCGCCGGACCTTCTTTTATTATTTCAAAAGCAAGGATGAGATCCTGCTGGCGCAACAGCACGGCTATATGGCCGCGCTCAAGGCGTCGATCGTGGAGAACGGGGCCGCGGGGCGGCCGATCGACATCGTGCAGACGGCGATACGCAAGCTCGTCGCGCGCCTTGAGACACCGCAATTGCTGGCGACCGCCCGGCTGATGCGAGACGAACTGATCCGTGTACGCACGCGCGGCGGCTACCTGCAGCTCGAACAGACCGCATATGAAGGCCTATGCGAAGTGTTTCCAACAAGGAGCGACGATGAGCTGCGGCTGCTCTCGATGGTTCTGATCAGCCCTCTTCGTCTCTCGGTCGACAGATGGATCGAGGACGACGGCAAGCGGCCGCTGATCGATCATGTCGAGGATGCATTCGCGAAATTGCGGGCCGAAATCTGATCGGCCACGGCGGCGCGGCGCGATGCGTCGCTGTCAGGCGCGAATATCGAGCACGCGGTTGCGATGCGCCGGATGGGTGCTGTAGACGAAGATCTTGTTCATTTCCTTTTCCGTCAGCAGACGCAGGAAACGGACCTCGACCGTGTTCTTCGGCAGGATCTTCATCAGCACGCAGCCGACCTTGTGGATGCGGGCGTCGGGGATATCCAGATAGAATTGCCGGGGCAGATTATATTGCGTGAGGATCGCCAGGATCGCAGTGGTCTGCGAAATGCGGATGATGTCGCAGCGACGCGACGCCAGGTTCATCACGCCCTTTTCGGTATATTCGATCCGCGCGGCGTTCATGGTGTCCTCCATCCTGTATCGCGCCTCGCGGTCGTACATGAAGGATTCTTCCTTGTTGAGAAAATGCTGGCCTGAATTCGCTGCGCCGGAAGCTGCCATTGCCGTAATCCCTAAAGTATATCTGGGATAAAAGACTATCAGCGGGTCTTTAACAGAAGGTTTGGAAGCGCTTGTCTCAAGAATAATTGAGAGAGAAAGCGACGGCTGCCGTCATGCGGATGGCGGGGAATGAGGTTCGAGCGCATCGGACCGATACTCGATACGGCGGGCCGGTCAAAGGCAGTGTCCGAAGCGGGCGAAAATGCCGGCAAGCATGATCCTGTTTCGGGTCTCGCCACCAACGAATAGCGGATCACATGAAACCCGGATTTCGCGGCAGATACTGCGTCCAGTCGCCATAGCCGGGCGACGCCATCAACAGCATCGGGAAGGTGATGCGCATGCCTTGCTCAATCGCAAGGCCTAAGGCGCCGTCGCATGTGCCGGGCAGGAACGCTGAAACCGTCTCGGCGGAGCCGTCTGCCGCCAGCTTCAACGCAGCCGCAAAGGCATCACGCAGACTATCAGGCCGCGTGACCGCAAGCGGACCGATATGCCCGTTGGCACTGATATAGCCGTAGCCGACGGAATCGTTGCCGGCGTAAAGCAAAACCCCTCTCGTTGCCGGATCGTCGAGCAAATAGCGGTGATGCTTCTCCCGCGAGACGCCTATGGCGCGGAGGTCGATCTGGCCAAGCTTTTCCATGGTGGCGGCGCTATCGTCGATCGCGACGGCGCGCAATGGCGGCTGCGGCAACGCCTGCGTCACCCGTTCGCGCGCGGCATTGAAAAAGTAAATCGGCATCTTGGGAAAGAGGCCGTGACGCATGTAAAGGCCCTGCGAGACCCGATTGAAGGTGAAGGTAATGAGCGCCTTGTGAGCGGCCCCTGATTTGCGGGCATGCTCCATGGTTCGTCCCAGGAGCTCATTCCCGATGCCCCGGCCCTGTTGGGCAGGATCGACGAACAGCTGGGCGAGGAACCAGACATTTCCGCAAACCCAGCTCCAGGCAAAACCGCGAATGTCTCCATCGTCCTCAGCGATCCATAGGCCGTCAGGGTCGTCCTTGAGCGAAAACATCTGGAAATTGGGAGGGCTCGGCGCCGCCATCGGGCCGAAGCCATGCCGAACGGTAAGATCGTTGATGCTGGCAACCACCAATGCGTCGGTCGCGGCCAAATCATCCGCTCGCGCAGGTCTGTAAACAAGCGACATCGGCAACTCCGCCAAAGGTTTCCGGGACAGAGCGAGAACCGCAACGCCAATCATAGCAGTTCTCGCAATCGCTGTCTTGGACACCCTCGATCCCGGCGCAAACCGAAGGCTGCGCTAGTCAGGCCAAGGCCACATGGTCAGCCTGCCGGCCCAGAACCCGCCGGCATCCTTGGGAGGATGCTCTATCGCCTGCGATAAGTATGGCCGTCGGCATCGAAGAGATGCAGCTTCTGCCTGTCGGCAGCAAAACGCATCTTCTGGCCGCGCTTGACGTCGGCAATGCCGGGGATCTTGACGATGATCGGCTCGCCATCCACCAGCCCCTCGATATAAAGCTGCGTGACTTCGCCGAGCGCCTCGACGATGGAGACTTCGCCCTCGAAGAGATAGTTCTCGTCGGTCGCCACCCGCAGGTCTTCCGGCCGGACGCCGAAGCTTGCAGTCTTGCCGCGCTCGGAAGCCTCCGTCGCGACGTCCAGCGTGACCGCCTTGCCGCCGGTCAGCGTCACCGTCGTCTTCTCGCCGGTCTCGGTCACCGTCGCCGGAATGATGTTCATGGCCGGCGAACCGATGAATTTGGCGACGAAGAGGTTGGCCGGATGCTCGTAAAGCTCGAGCGGCGCGCCCACCTGCTCGACGCGGCCGGCCGACAGCACGACGATACGGTCGGCAAGCGTCATGGCCTCGACCTGATCGTGGGTGACATAGATCATCGTCGTCTCGGGCATGGATTCGCTGAGCTTGGCGATCTCGATGCGGGTTGCCACGCGCAAGGCCGCGTCCAGGTTCGACAGAGGTTCATCGAACAGGAAGACCTTCGGATTGCGGCAGATGGCGCGGCCGATGGCGACGCGCTGGCGCTGGCCGCCCGAAAGCGCCTTCGGCAGGCGTTCCAGATATTGCGTGAGCTGCAGGCTGGCGGCGGCGGCGCGGACGCGGCGGTCGATCTCCTGCTTGCTTTCGCCGGCGATCCGCATGCCGAAGGCCATGTTGTCGTAGACCGTCATGTGCGGATAGAGAGCATAGGACTGGAAGACCATGGCGATGCCGCGCCTGGAGGGCGGCACCTCATTGACCTTCTGCCCGGCGATGAGCATGTCGCCGGCGGTGATGCTTTCCAGCCCGGCGATCATGCGCAGCAAGGTGGATTTGCCGCAGCCGGAGGGACCGACGAAGACGATGAACTCGCCTTCCTGGATCTCCAGATCGATACCGTGCAGGACATGCACGCTTCCATATGACTTGCGGATGTCCTTCAGAACCAGTCCCGTCATCTATGCTCTCCTCCCAAACATCAGGCCAGGCGTGCGAAGTATGCGCCCCAGGCCGGAATATCGATCTTGTTGCCGTAGTTATTGCTTGCAAAGCCATGGCCGGCCAGCGCCTGCCAGCTCCCCTCCGGCAAGGCCGCCACGGCCTCCGTCGGGCTCATGTTGAACACGCAGAGAATGGTCTCGCCACCATGCGAGCGCGTGAAGATCAGCACGTCGTCCTGCGGCGCGGCGAAAGCGATCTCGCCCTTGGCGAAGGCCGGATGCTGCTTGCGGAAGGCGAGGAAGCGGCGATAGTGCTCCAGCACCGAACTCTCATCACCCTGCTGCACGCTGACGGCCCGCAGGATGTGCTCGACCGGAACCGGCAGCCAGGGCTTCACCGTCGAGAAGCCGCCCTGGGCCACCTGGCTGTCCCAGACCATCGGCGTGCGGCAGCCGTCGCGGCCCTTGAATTCCGGCCAGAACTGGATGCCGTAGGGGTCCTGCAGGTCCTGATAGGCAAGATCGGCTTCGGTCAGGCCGAGTTCTTCACCCTGATAGATGCAGACCGAGCCGCGCACGGTCAGAAGCAGCGCCGCATAAAGTTTGGCGAAGGCATCGCGGTCGGCGACGAGGCTGCCCCAACGGCTGACATGGCGCACCACGTCATGGTTGGAGAAGGCCCAGCAGGCCCAGCCGTCCGGCGCGGCGGCGGCGAAATCATCCATGACTTCCTCGACGCGGCCCGGCGACAAGGCGTCCGGCGCCAGGAATTCGAAGGCGTAGCACATGTGCATCTTGTCATCGCCGGCCGTATATTCGCCGACGATCTCAAGGCCGCGCTGGCTGTCGCCAACTTCGCCGACGGCGGCGATCGCCGGATATTCGTCGAGTACGGCGCGGAAGCGCTTCAGGAATTCCAGGTTCTCCGGACGGTTCTTGTCGTAGAGATGCTCCTGGAAATTATAGGGATTGACCGCCGGCGCCGTCGACGCGTTGCGGCGCGCCGGCTCCAGCGCCGGATTGTCGCGCAGTTCCTGATCGTGAAAGTAGAAGTTGATCGTATCGAGGCGGAAGCCGTCGACGCCGCGATCCAGCCAGAAACGGACGACATTCAGAAGGCGATCCTGCACTTGTGGGTTATGCAGGTTCATATCCGGCTGCGAGGTGAGGAAGTTGTGCAGGTAATACTGCATGCGGGTCGGGTCCCAGGCCCAGGCCGAACCGCCGAAGATCGACAGCCAGTTGTTGGGCGGCGTGCCATCCGGCTTCGCATCGGCCCAGACATACCAGTCCGCCTTGGGATTGTCCTTGCTCGAACGGCTCTCGACGAACCAGGGATGGCGGTCGGAGGTATGCGACAGCACCAGATCGATCATCACCTTGATGCCGAGGCGGTGGGCTTCCGTCATCATGGCGTCGAAATCGGCGAGCGTCCCGAAGATCGGATCGACATCCTCGTAATCGGAGACGTCATAGCCGAAATCACGCATCGGCGAGGTGAAAAAGGGCGAGATCCAGATCGCGTCGACGCCGAGGGCCGCCACATGCGGCAGGCGGGCGGCGATCCCCTTGAGGTCGCCGATGCCGTCGCCATTGGAGTCCTGATAGGAGCGCGGATAGATCTGATAGATCACGGCGCCGCGCCACCAGTCCTTGTCAACGGCCGAAGTCGATTGAGGAGCAATGCTCATGCGAATGGGTCCTGTCTGAATGATATGATCTTGTATCAGCCCCCCTTCACCGACCCGGCGAGCAGACCGCGCACGAGGTAGCGCTGCAGACCGAAGAAGACGAGGAGCGGGATGAGAATGGTAACGAAGGCCGAGGCCGTCAGGATTTCCCAGTTGCCGCCGCGCGAGCCGAGCAGCGCGTTGAGCGCCGCCGTCAGCACCAGGCGGTCCTTGTCCGTGCCCAGGAACACCATGGCGATCAAGAGGTCGTTCCAGACCCAGAGGAACTGGAAGATCGCAAACGAGGCGAGCGCCGGGAAGGACAGCGGCAGGATGATCTTGACGAAGATATCGAAATCGCTGGCGCCGTCGACGCGGGCGGATTCGATGATCTCCTTGGGCAGGCCGGCAATGTAGTTGCGCAGCAGGTAGATGGCGAGCGGCAGACCGAAGGCCGTATGCGCCAGCCAGATGCCGGGATAGGTCTTGGACGACACGCCGAACATCTGGCCGATCTCGTTATAGATGCGCAGAAGCGGGATCAGCGACATCTGCAGAGGCACGACGATCAGGCCGACGACCAGCGCGATCAGCAGCGCCCGGCCGGGAAACTCCATCCAGGCGAGCGCATAGGCGGCGAAGGCGGCGATCAGGATCGGAATGACGGTTGCCGGAATGGTGACCGTCAGCGAGTTGATGAAGGACTGGCCGATCCCCTCGCCGGTCAGAACGTTGCGATAGTTCTCCATGGTGAATTGCGGCGGAGTGGCGATGGTCAGATAGATGCGCTTGCTGCGCGCATCCGCCTCGAAGGGCGCATTCTTCTGATAGCGGTAGCTGCCGTCGGCATTGACGGTGAGCGTCTCGCCATTGCCGAGATCGGCGGGCGAGCCGACCTTGTAGGCCGCCGGCTCCTGCACGCGCAGGCCGAAGGACTGGATGCTGCCGCCGCTATTGTCGCTTTCAGGAGAAACCGTGCCGGCAATCACGTAATTGGGGCCGTCCTGCACGGCCTTGTCGGGACCGGCGAGGCGTACGGCCGTGGTGCGGGCGGAGCCGGCAAAGGCCGTCCACCAGCCGGAGACGACGATCTGGTCCTTGTCGCGCAGCGCGGTGACGAAGATGCCGAGCGTCGGGATCAGCCAGATGATGACGACGAGCAGGACCGCAAGATGGACGAAGATGCGGGCGGGGCCGATGCGGCCGAGATTTCCAATCATGTCAGCGCCCCTTCGTTTCTGCGTTTGCACGGCGGATGTTCCAGATCATGATCGGCGTGACGGCCGCCATGATGATGAGCGCGATGACGGCGCTGCGGCCGGAATCGCCGCCGCCGCGGAACATCCAGTTGAACATCAGATTGGCAAGGACCATCGTGTTCCACTGACCGTTGGTCATGGTCAGCACGATGTCGAAAACCTTCAGCACGAGGATGGTAATGGTGGTCCAGACGGTGGCGATCGTGCCCCAGACCTGCGGCACCATGATCTTCCAGAAGATCTGCCAGCCATTGGCGCCGTCGATGACGGCCGCTTCGATGGTTTCCTCGGGAATGCCGCGCAGCGCGGCAGAGAGGATGACCATGGCAAAGCCGGTCTGAATCCAGATGAGCATGACCATCAGGAAGAAATTGTTCCAGAAGGGAATGGTGATCCAGACTTCCGGCGTGCCGCCGAAAAGCTGCACGACCGCATTCAGGAGGCCGATCTGCGCGTCAGTGCCGCCGCGATATTCATAGATGAACTTCCAGATGACCGAGGCGCCGACGAAGGAGATCGCCATCGGCATGAAGATGACCGCCTTGGCGATGTTGCCCCACCAGATACGGTCGGTCATGACGGCGATGACCAGGCCGAAGAAGGTGCAGGCGGCCGGCACGACGGCGAGCCAGAGGATGTTGTTGAAGATCGACTGGCGGAATTCGGTATCGTTGACGGCCCAGACATAATTGGCGCCGCCGACGAAAGCCCCGCCGTCGGGACCGTAGAAGGAGAGGATGAAGGTCGCGACCACCGGATAGACCAGGTAGATCCCGAGCAGCAGGAGCGCCGGTCCGAGGAACAGCCAGGGACGGATCAGGCCACGACGGCGCAGGTTGACGGCGATCCGGTGCGTATCGCCTCCCTCCTTCGCCGGGAAAATGAGGTCCAGCAATTTGTTGGAAACCAGAAAATAGGCGGCACATACGGCAACGCCAATGACCATGGCCGCCAGCGCCGACAGGATCTGCGAAATCATCCTTCCCTCCCGATTTTTTGCTTGCCCGAAGCCGCCCGCCGGGCAGCGACGCCGCTCCCTGGGGCATCGACCGCGACGGGATTATCCGGGCGTCACCGAAAGACGGCGACGCCCCTTTTTATCGCAATTCCGGATGGAAAACCGCCAGGCACTTTTCCTGGAATTGCTTTCGGCGCATGTCAGCTTACTTGACGGCGTCCCAGGCCTTCTGGATTGCATCGGCGGAGTCCTGAGCCGACTTACCGCCGACGAAGTCCACCATGCCGGTCCAGAAGGCACCCGCGCCGATCTTGCCGGGCATCAGGTCGGAACCGTCGAAGCGGAAGGTGGTGGCGGTCGTCAGGATCTCGCCTTCCTTCTTCAGCGTGTCGTTGGCGTAGGCATCCTTGTTGACGGCCTTATAGGGCGTCAGGAAGCCGGATTGCGCCATCCAGACTTCCTGGGCGATCGGCGTCTGCAGGAACTGGATGAAGGCGCGGGCGGCCTTGGAATCCTTGGTGATGGCCGCAAGCGTGCCGGCGCCGAGAACCGGCTTGCCGAGTTCCGGATGCGAGGCATAGGGCGGGAAGTAGAAGAAATCCGCATCCTGGCCGAGCTTCGTGCCTTCCGGGAAGAAGGACGGGATGAAGGAGGCCTGCTTGTGCAGGTAGCACTTCGGCGGCACCGCGAAGAGGCCCTTCGGGCTGTCGCGGAAGTCGGTCGAGGCAACGGCAGCGACACCGCCGCTGACATATTTGGCGTTCTTGGCGAACTTGCCGAATTCCTCGATGGCGTTGACCACCTTGGGATCGTTGAACTTCAGGCTGTTGTCGGTCCAGCCGTCATAATCCTTAGGCGATACGGTGCGCAGCATCAGGTCTTCGACCCAGTCGGTCGCCGGCCAGCCGGTGGCGCCGCCCGAACCGAGGCCGATGCACCAGGGGGTGCCGCCGTCCTTGACGATCTGGTCGGAGAGCTTGATCAGGTCCTCCATCGTCGTGGGAACCTTATAGCCGGCTTCCTCGAAATTCTCCGGCACGTACCAGACGAGCGACTTCAGGTCGGCCTTGTAGGGGAAGGCATAGAAAGCGTCCTTGCCGTCCTTGCCCTTGTAGGTGCCGTAGCCGACCCAGCTGTCGCCGGCGCCGTAATTGGTCTTGATCCAAGAGGCCAGATCGTCGCCGAGCGGCGTCAGATAGCCCTTGCTGGCGAGATTGGCGAGAAGGCCCGGCTGCGGCAGGATGGCGACATTCGGCGGCGAACCGGCCTGGGTGTCGATAACGATCTGCTGCTCGTAATTTTCCGAGGACGAATATTTGACGTTAACGCCGGTCGCTTCGATGAAATAGCCGAGAACACTGGTGAAAAGCGCCTCGTCCTCGCCGCGCCACGGACCGAAGATGGTCAGCGTCTCGCCCTTCAGATCCGCATGGGCGGACTTGAAGTCGTCATAGCTCTTCCAGTTGAATTTCGCGTCCTGGCCGGGCTGGAATTTCAGATCGGCCGACATCGCCGTTCCGGCCGCGAGCGCGGCGACGGCAACGGTCATCAAAAACAGCTTCTTCATGTGATTGTCCTCCCAAATCAAATCCCATTGAGCCCGAACACGTCCCATGTGTCGTGCGCTCATGTCTTCAAAGCGCTTTGGCTACCCACTCATCCCATTGCAGACGGCGTAGAGTCAAGCGAATTTACAATTCCCCCTAATATACATGGCGTATACAGGCGAATTTCGCATTGCAGCATCAAATGAACGGCAATAATTTCGTGAATTATCTTGTCTCTCATATGTCTCCTGCTACATAATCTAAAGCGCTTTGGACGTCAGTCGCATGGCAGGAGGAAACCATTGCGCCGAGACGGCCGACCGGGCCACGGGTAAATGGAGGAGCGACGTCAGGTGAATCTGAAGCAGCTTTCACAAATGTTGGGCCTGTCGCAGACCACGGTCAGCCGTGCCCTGAACGGATATCCGGAAGTCAATCGCGAGACCCGCGAGCGCGTGCTCAAGGCGGTGCGGGAGACGGGTTACCGCCCCAACAAGGCGGCACAGCGGCTGGCGACCGGCAAGGCCGGCTCCATCGGCCTGATCATGCCCACCTCCTCCAACAATCCGTTCGACGCGCATTTCAGCGAATTCCTGAGCGGCCTCGGCGAAGAGGCCCTGCGCCACGATTTCCATTTCGTGCTGACGCCGGCCGATCCCAACGACGAGTCGGGCGCGCTGAAGCGGCTTGCCGCCAGCGGCAATGTCGATGCGCTGTTCATCTCCTATATGCGCGGTCACGATCCGCGCCTGGAGATGCTGAAATCGCTATCCATGCCCTTTCTGGTGCATGGGCGCTCCTTCGGCAGCGAGCCGGACTACCCCTATCTCGACATCGACAACGAGGCCGCCTTCTACGAAGCCACGAAGCTGCTGCTGCAACTGGGGCACAAGCGGTTTGCCTTGCTCAACGGTCCGCTCTATCTCGATTTCGCCATCCGGCGGAAAAACGGCGTCGTGGCGGCGCTCGCCGAGCGCGGCCTCACCCTGGACGAAGCCTGCGTCAGCCACACGGTGATGACCGACGAACAGGGCCTCATCGTCATGGAGCGCATCCTGCAGTTCGAAAAGCGGCCGACGGCGGTTCTCTGCTCCAGCATGGTGCTGGCGCTGGGCGCGATCCGCGCCATCAACCAGGCCAATCTGAAGCTCGGTGAAGATATTTCGCTGATTGCCCATGACGATGCATTGACGCTCTTGAAGCCGGAGAACTTCACCGTGCCGCTGACGACGACACGCTCGTCGCTACGGGCAGCGGGCATACGCATTGCCGAGCGGCTGATCGGCGAGATCAAGCATACCGACAGTTTTCCCAGGCAGGAACTCTGGAAGGCGGAGCTGATCGTACGCGCCTCGACCGGCGTGGCGCCGGCCGATTGAGGTAGTCTCAGAACGCCTTATGGAAGCGCTCTGTCTATTGTCCTGTGCCATTGCGGACGAAAAATCGCTGCGCAATTTTCCCGAGATTGCCTCAAAACCTCGGCGGTTGCTTGCCTGCGGCGCGATGGGCGGCAATCACGGTATTGGCCATCAGCATGGCGATGGTCATCGGCCCGACACCGCCGGGAACCGGCGTGATCGCGGCAGCAACCTCGGACACCTCGCGATAGGCGACATCGCCGACCAGACGGCTCTTGCCCTCGCCGCGCTCGGGTGCGGCGATCCGGTTGATGCCGACATCGATGACGGTGGCACCGGGCTTCACCCAGTCCG
>JASGEG010000038.1:0-9555 GCA_047606605.1 Rhizobium sp. | reverse complement strand
TGATGAGCGACGGATTGTCGATGGTCTACTCCTACTTCAATCCCGATCTCGACGATCGCTCGCTCGGGACCTTCATGATCCTCGATCATATCAAGCGGACAAAGGCGCTCGGCCTGCCGCATGTCTATCTCGGCTATTGGGTCAAGGGCTCGCGCAAGATGGACTACAAGACGCGGTTCCAGCCGCAGGAGCATCTGACACCACGCGGCTGGGAGCGTTTCGATCCCACGCAGGCCGGCGAAAATTCCGCCCGCTGAATGACCTCCGATAGCTCCGATCACAGAAAAGGCCTGCTGCTGAGCGCGATCGGCGGCCTGGCGCTGTCGGTGGATATTCCCTTGATCCGGCTTTCGGGTGGCGATGCCTGGTCGGTGCTGTCGGCGCGCAGCGTCGCGACCGTCATCGTCTCGCTTCTCGCCCTTGTCGTCATCCGTCGCCTTACCGGCTCCCTGCGCAGCGTCCTGCCGGGCTGGATCGGGCTTCCCGTCGCCCTGCTCTACGGCCTGACGACCATCGCCTTCGTCCTTGCCGTCTATTACACGACGGCGGCGAATGTCGTGTTCATCATCGCCCTCAACCCGATGTTCGCGGCCCTCCTCTCCTGGATATTCCTGAAGGAGCGCCCCGCCCTTTCCACCATCGTCACCATGATCGTCATGGTCTTCGGCGTCGGCCTGATCGTGCGGGACGGCATGGAAAGCGGCCATATGCTCGGCGACGCGCTGTCGCTTCTCGCCTCCTTCGCGATCGCCTGCGCGATCACCATCGGCCGCGCCTCGCGCCGCGACATGGGCTTTGCCTCGCTGCTCTCCGCCGTCATTCCGGCCGCAGTCGGCCTCTATCACGTCATTCCCGCAGGCCTCCGCATCGATCATCCCGGCTGGATCTTGCTCGATGGCGGCATCCTCATGCCGCTGGCCTTCTGGTGCCTGGCCACCGGCACGCGCTTCCTCTCGGCGCCGGAAGTGGCGATGTTCTACCTGCTGGAAACGATCCTCGCGCCGATCTGGGTCTGGCTGATCTTCGCCGAAGCGCCAAGCAACACGACGCTCGCCGGCGGGCTGGTGCTGATTCTGGCGCTCGCGGCGCATTCGCTATGGCAGGCGCGGGTCAAGGCAAGGGCGGTGGCTGGCGAAGCGTTGTAATATGCGCCTCATTGTGTTATAACTGAGTTATTACACAAGGAAACATCAACCATGAACGTCACTATTCGCAAGATCGGTAATTCCGAAGGCGTGATCATTCCGCGGGAAATTCTCGATCGCATGGGCCTCGAAGCCGGCGACACGCTGGAACTCAGCATGCAGGACGGTGAGCTGCGCCTGCAGCCCACTGATACCGACTTTGCACGTCAGATGGAACATGCGCAGCGTTTCATGGATAAATACAAGGTAGCGCTCAAAAAGCTGGCAGAATAATGCCTATTATTTTCCTGACGCGAACGCTCGTCGAACAGCTGCATAAGATGCAAATCAAGCGATTTGGGGGCTTATACGGCTTAAGGGACGAAGGCGCCCTCGAATCCGCCTTGGCGCGCCCTATCAACAAAGCTCAATATGGCAGCGTGGATGTTGTCGAACTCGCAGCAGCCTACCTGTTTGGCTTGGCTAAAAACCATGCATTCGTGGATGGCAACAAGCGCATAGCCATCGTCGCCGCTGGTATCTTTCTCATGGACAACGGCTACGAGATCCAGACAGCGGACGCCACTCTCTATAGCTTCGTCCTAGCTATCGCCGCTGGCGAAATCGATGAAGAAGGAGCTACGCGCTTCTTGAGAGATGTTTGCATCCCTTACGCCGGCTGACGGCTCTCCTTCCGCCGCACCGCCCGGCCCTTCGCTCAGGCTCAAGACACGCGTCGCTCGAAACGCCCCACTGGGGCGTTTCGTCGGCCAAGCCGATCGCTCCTCACCCCGAAAACCGGCCCGTCCTCGGGAAACCCTTCGGCACGGTACGGCCGGCGCCGGCGCGGTCGCCCAGCCATTCGACCAGCTCGTCCTTGGTCTTGGTGAAAGTGCGGCCGGCGCTGTCTTCCCAGGTGAGCCCATCGGCGATGGCGAAGCACTTGATGTCGGAGACGCCGCCATCCTTGTAGCGCTGCAGGCGAACGCCCTTGCCGCGCGACATTTCCGGGACCTGCGCCAACGGGAAGACCAGCATCTTGCGGTTCTCGCCGACGATGGCGACGTGATCGCCTAAGACCGGCACAAGCAGCTTGGTCTCGTCCGGGGTCGTCAGATTCATGATCTGCTTGCCCTTGCGCGTATTGGCCGCCAGTTCCGCCTCCGGCACGACGAAGCCATTGCCCGCGGTCGATGCGATCAGCTGCTTGCGCTGCGGATCGTGGACGAAAGCGGTCAGCACGTCCTGGTCGTTTTCCATGTCCACCATGATGCGCAGCGGCTCGCCATGACCGCGGCCGCCGGGCAGCTTGTCGCCGCCGAGCGTATAGGCCTTGCCACCCGTCGTGATGATCAGGATCTTGTCCGTCGTCTGGGCCGTAAAGGCGACCTTCAGCGCGTCGCCCTCCTTGAAGGCGAGCGTCGAGGTGTCGGAAATGTGGCCCTTCAGCGCGCGAATCCAACCCTTTTCCGAAACGACGACGGTGATCGGTTCCTTTTCGATCATCGCCTGCTGGATCGCCGCATCGTCGGCTTCGGGCGCTTCGGCGAACTGCGTGCGGCGGCGGCCGAGTTCGGTCGCCTTGGCGAATTTCTTCTTCACCTCGCCGATTTCCCAGGCGACCGTCTGCCACTGCTTGTCCTCGGAAGCGAGCAGCGCTTCGATATCGGCCTTTTCCTGGGTCAGTCCGTCGAATTCCTTGCGGATTTCGAACTCTTCCAGCTTGCGCAAGGAGCGCAGCCGCATGTTGAGGATCGCCTCAACCTGATTGTCGGTCAGCCCGAACCGCTCCATCATGACCGGCTTCGGCTCGTCCTCCTCGCGGATGATACGGATGACCTCATCGATATTGAGATAGGCGATCAGGAAGCCGCTGAGGATTTCCAGGCGCTTTTCGATGGCGGCAAGGCGGAAGCGCGAGCGGCGCAGCAGAACTTCGCGGCGGTGGTCCAGCCACTCCTTCAGCACGTCGTTCAGCGCCATGACCTTCGGGATGCGGCCCATGGACAGGACGTTCATGTTCAGCGGGAAGCGGCTTTCCAGCTCCGTCAGCTTGAACATGGATTCCATCAGGATCGTCGCATCGACGGTGCGGCTCTTCGGCGTCAGGACAACGCGGATATCCTCGGCGGATTCGTCGCGAACATCCTCGAGCAGCGGCAGCTTGCGTGCCAGCAGCAGCTCGGCGATCTTCTCGATCAGCCGCGATTTCTGCACCTGGAACGGGATCTCGGTGATGACGATCTGATAGCCGCCGCGGCCAAGATCCTCTATCTCCCATTTGGCGCGCACGCGGAAGCCGCCGCGGCCGGTTCTGTAGCTTTCGACGATGCTCTGGCGATCGTCGATGATGATGCCGCCGGTCGGAAAATCCGGGCCGGGAATATACAATTCCACCAGCTTCTCGACGGTCGCGTCCGGATGCTTGATCAGGTGCAGTGCCGCGTCGCAGAGCTCATGGGCATTGTGCGGCGGAATGGAGGTCGCCATGCCGACGGCGATGCCGGAGGAGCCGTTGGCGAGCAGGTTCGGGAAAGCGCCCGGCAGAACGACGGGCTCGGAATTCGACTCGTCGTAGGTATCGCGGAAGTCCACCGCATCCTGGTCGATGCCTTCGAGCAGCAGCTCGGACACCGCCGTCATCTTGGATTCGGTGTAGCGCATCGCGGCCGGGCTATCGCCGTCGATATTGCCGAAATTGCCCTGGCCGTTGACCAGCGTGTAACGCTGCGAGAAATCCTGCGCGAGACGCGCCAGCGCGTCATAGATCGACTGGTCGCCATGCGGGTGATAGTTACCCATCACCTCGCCGACGATCTTGGCGCATTTGCGGAAGGCGGCGTTGGGGCGCAGGCCCATCTCGCTCATGGCGTAAACGATGCGGCGATGAACAGGCTTCAGGCCGTCACGAACATCCGGCAGCGCGCGATGCATGATCGTCGACAAGGCATAGGCCAGATAGCGCTCTTCGAGCGCGGCCTTCAGGTCCACCGGATGGATGCTGTCGTCATCGCCGCCGCCAGGCGGTAAAAGATTTTGTCCCATGGCTCTTGACTAGCGGAGAAGCCGATTCCCGGCAAGAAATCCGTGGAACGCACTTGTGGATGACGCCTCAGTTCCAGCACAATCCAGCGTAAGAGTGCGGGCCTTTCCGACACACGCAGCTGCAACCGCATTGTCATTGGAATTTCAGGCAAAGGTGAATATAACTCGCCGCGATACACGCAGAATCTGTGCTCCCGCCTAACACCAGTTTAACGAGGAAAACCCATCATGACTTTCTATCGGACAACGCGGCTGATGCTGTCCAGCGCCGCAATCCTGTCCTTTGCCAGCTCCGCCTTCGCGCTCGATGGCAACGATCTCCTCGCCAAGATCAACAACATCTATTCTGCACAGGGCGTTTCCATCGCCGCCGAAAGTGTCGAGGTCAGCGGCACCACGGTGACGTTCAAGGGCGCGAGTTTCAAGCCGGAAGGCAAGGCCGACGGCATCAAGATCGGCGATCTCGCACTGACCGGCGTTGCCGAGGCGAATGGCGGCTATACGATCGACGAGGTCGACTTCCCGGAGGTTTCCGCAAGCAAGGATGGCGCCACCATCAGCGCGACCGGCTTGAAATTGAACGGCGTCGAAGTCCCTGCCGATCCGGACAAGAGCGAACTCGGCCCGATGCTCTACTATAAGAGCGCGCATTCCGGCCCCGTCTCCGTCGTCAAGGACGGCACGCAGGTCTTCGGCATCGCGAATGCCGACGTGACCATGACGAAGCGCACCGACAATTCCGGCTACGATTTCGATGGACAGGTCAATGAGGTCAAGGCCGATCTCAGCAAGGTTGACGATCCGAAGAGCAAGGAGGCCATCAGCCAACTCGACCTTCAGCAGCTGAATGGCAAGATCGCCATGAAGGGAAGCTGGGAGCTGGCATCCGGCAAGATCGACATCACCGAATATTCCTTCGATTTCAAGGATATCGGCAAGCTCAATCTCGCCCTCAGCTTTTCCGGCTATACGCCGGCCTTCGTCAAGTCGCTGCAATCGACCCTCAAGGCGGTTCGCAGCAACCCGAACCAGCAGGATGCGCAGCAGGCAGCCGGCATCGCCATGCTCGGCCTTCTGCAGCAGCTGACCTTCAACAGCGCCCAGATCCGCTTCGACGACGCTTCCATCACCTCCCGCGCGCTGGAATTCGCCGGCAAGCAGCAGGGCGTTTCGGGCAAGCAGCTCGCCGACACGCTGAAGGCGATGACGCCGATCATGCTGGCGCAGCTCAACATTCCGGAACTGCAGAACGCCGTTTCGGCCGCCGTCAGCACCTATCTCGACAACCCGAAGAGCCTGACCATCAACGCGTCGCCGGACAAGCCGGTGCCGCTGCCGATGATCATCGGCGCCGCCATGGGGGCTCCGAATTCGATCCCGCAGGTCATCGGCCTCAAGGTTTCCTCGAACGACTAAACAGTCCTTCGCCCGACCATCTGGAACCCGGCGATCACGGTCGCCGGGTTTTTCTTTGCTCCGGTTCAGCTATCGCGCGGCAGCTGGTACGTCCTGAGCTCGCTGAGCGCATGGGACAGCAAGGCAAGCAGTTCATCCGTGGTCGCACCGTCGCGCGCCTGGACGGACATGCCCTGCACGATCGCTCCCAGAAAGCGCGCAAGCGAGCGGGCGTTGGCATCCGGCCGGATGTCCCCTTCTGCAATACCGCGCTCGATGCGGGCGGTGAAGATATCCAGCGTCTGCAGGCGCATGGATGCGACATGGTGAGCGATCGGTTCGTTTTCCTCGGCGCAGTTCAAGACCGCCGTCGATATCATGCAACCCTTCGGATGCTCCGGCGCCGTGAAGATCTTGGCGGAATTCGTCAGAAAGCGCTCGAAAGCAGCAACCGTATCCATCTTGTCCTGAAACGGATTGCCAGGCTCCGGCCGCGGCATTCGGCGATACTGTTCGAGCGTCTCCCGATAAAGCTCCGCCTTCGAGCCGAAGGCGGCATAGAGGCTCTGCGGGGTTATCCCCATGGCGGCGGTCAGATCGGCGATGGAGGAGCCGTCATAACCATGCTTCCAGAACGTGTCGCGCGCTGCCGCCAGAACCGCCTCGCGATCGAAGGCCGGAGGGCGTCCGCGTCTTTTCGGGGTGGAATTTTTTATGCTTTCTTCATTTTTCACAATGATCACTCTAGAAATATAATGCCATCTGGGTTATTCAGGAATGGTCATTGTGATTATAGAAGGTTTCCTCCCATGAGTCTTCCCCTGGAGAATGCTTCCCCGATCTCACTTGCAAACGGTGTCGACGCGGCGATCGATGCCGCCCTGGCGGATGAGCGTCTGGTTGGAACGGTGGTCCTGATCGCCCGGGACGGCGAACTCGCCTATCGCCGCGCCGCCGGGCTGGCGGATCGCGAGAACAATGTGGCGATGCGCGAAGACGCCATCTTCCGCCTCGCCTCCGTCACCAAGCCGATCGTCGCCATCACCGCCCTGCGCCTCGTCGAACAGGGCCGCATCGGGCTGGACGATCCGATTACCAGATGGCTGCCGGATTTCCGGCCGCGCCTGCCGGATGGCGGCGAGGCTGTGATCCGCGTGCGGCACCTCCTGACGCATACATCCGGACTGGGCTATTCATTCGCGGAAGCGGAAGGCGGCCCCTATCACAGGGCCGGCGTCTCCGACGGCCTTGGCGAGCCGGGCCGGTCGCTCGCGGATAATCTCAAGCGCATTGCCAGCGCGCCGCTGCTCTTTCCGCCTGGCGAAGGCTGGCAATATTCGCTGGCGATGGATGTGCTCGGCGGCATTATCGAACAGGAAACCGGCGGCGACCTCGGCAGTGCCGTTGCGGAGCTTGTGATGAAGCCGCTCGGTCTCTCCGACACCGCCTTCTCCGTGCGCGATCGCAGCCGCCTGTCAGCCGCTTATGTGAACGGTGGATCGAGGCCGCAGCGCATGGCGGACGAGACGCTCGTTCCGATCCTCGATGGCGTCATCGGTTTCGCGCCGGACAGGATATTCGATCCCGCCTCCTATCACTCCGGCGGCGCGGGCATGGCCGGAACGGCAAGCGACATCCTTGCCATTCTGGACGCTATACGGAAAGGCGGCGCACCGTTGCTGTCGGCCGATACGGTGAAGACCATGATGACCGATCAGGCGGGCGGCCACATGCAGCCGCTGCAACCCGGCTTCGGCTTCGGTTACGGCTGGTCCGTCGTCACCGATCCGGTCGCGGCGCAGGCCCCCTTCTCGGCCGGCACGATCAAGTGGGGTGGCGTCTACGGCCACAGCTGGTTCGCCGACCCCAGGAAGGGGCTCACCGTCGTAGCGCTGACCAACACCACCCTCGAAGGCATGTGGGGTCAGTTCACCATCGATCTGCGCGATGCGATCTACGCGGCGATCTAAGTCCTGACGAAGCACAAAAAACCCGGCGATTTCGATCGCCGGGTTTTGCATGTCATCAAGCCTGAAAAGCCTCAGTCCTTCTTCACCGGCGGAACCGGGCGGATCGCCAGTTCGCGCAGCTGCGTCGGCGTGGCCGCCGAGGGAGCGCCCATCAGGAGATCCTGGGCCTGCTGGTTCATCGGGAACAGCGAGATTTCGCGCAGGTTCTTGGCGCCAACCAGCAGCATGACGATGCGGTCGATGCCGAAGGCAGCGCCACCATGCGGAGGCGCGCCGTACTGGAAGGCGCGGTAGAGGCCGCCGAAGCGCTCCTCGACATCGGCCTGGCTGAGCCCGACCTTTTCGAAGGCGGCGACCATGGTTTCCGGCGACTGGTTACGGATCGAACCGGAAGCGATTTCGAAGCCGTTGCAGACGGCGTCGTACTGGAACGCCTTGATCGTCAGCGGGTCCTGGTTCTGCAGCGCCTCGAGGCCGCCCTGCGGCATCGAGAACGGGTTATGGGCGAAATCGACCTTCTTCTCTTCCTCGCTCCATTCGAAGAACGGGAAGTCGACGATCCAGCACAGCTCGAACCGGTCGCGGTCGACCAGGTTCAGCTCCTCGCCGGCCCTGGTGCGGGCTTCGCCGGCAAACTTGTAGAACTTGGCGGGATCGCCGGCGACGAAGAAGCAGGCGTCGCCGTCATCGAGGCCGAGCTGGGTGCGGATCGCATCCGTGCGCTCCTCGCCGATGTTCTTGGCGAGCGGGCCGGCGCCTTCAAGCTTCTCGCCTTCCTTGCGCCAGAAGATATAACCGAGACCGGGCTGGCCCTGGCTCTGCGCCCAGGCGTTCATGCGGTCGCAGAAAGCTCTGGAGCCACCGGTCTTGGCCGGGATCGCCCAGACTTCCACCTTCGGGTTGGAGGCGATCATGTTGGCGAAGACCTTGAAGCCGGAGCCGGCGAAATGCTCGGTGACGGCTTCCATGACGATCGGGTTGCGCAGGTCCGGCTTGTCCGAACCATATTTGCGGATGGCGACGTCATAGGGGATGCGCGGCCATTCCTTGGTAACCGGCTTGCCGTCTGCGAACTCCTCGAACACCTGGGTCATCAGCGGGCCCATCGTGTTCCAGACGTCTTCCTGCGTCACGAAGCTCATTTCCAGGTCGAGCTGGTAGAATTCGCCCGGCAGGCGGTCGGCACGTGGGTCTTCGTCGCGGAAACAGGGCGCGATCTGGAAGTAGCGGTCGAAGCCGGCAACCATCAGCAGCTGCTTGTACTGCTGCGGCGCCTGCGGCAGCGCGTAGAAGGTGCCGGGATGGATGCGGCTCGGCACGAGGAAGTCGCGCGCGCCTTCCGGCGACGAGGCCGTCAGGATCGGGGTCGTGTATTCCGTAAAGCCGACTTCGCCCATGTGACGACGCATCGAGGAAATGACCTGCGTGCGCTTGACGATGTTCCGATGCAGCGTTTCGCGGCGCAGATCGAGGAAGCGGTACTTCAGGCGCACATCTTCCGGATAGTCGGGCTCGCCGAAGACCGGCAGCGGCAGCTCCTTGGCGGCGGAGAGCACTTCGATCTCCTGAGCGTAGAGCTCGATCTCGCCGGTCGGCATGTTCTTGTTGACGGTGTCTTCGGTGCGGGCCTTCACCAGACCGTCGATGCGGATGACCCACTCGCCGCGAACGGTTTCAGCCAGCTTGAAAGCCGGAGAATCGGGGTCGGCGACGACCTGGGTGATGCCGTAGTGATCGCGCAGGTCGATAAACAGCACGCCACCGTGATCTCGGACGCGATGAACCCAGCCGGAGATGCGGACGGTCGAACCGACGTCGGACTTGCGCAGGGCGGCGCATGTGTGGCTGCGATAACGATGCATAATATATATCCTGGACTTGGCGGCCGGCGGCGAAAAGGACATGCAGACCCCTCGCCCGCCGACGAGAAAATCGGGCGGAAAAGCGCATGGCGCGCCTGATTTGTCAAGGCTGGAACGCATGCCCCTTCTCGCCCCTGACGGACGAGAAAGCAATTTCTT
>JASGEG010000037.1:0-3484 GCA_047606605.1 Rhizobium sp. | reverse complement strand
GTCGCCGACGCGCCGAGCGCATCGAAGAGGAGCGTGGTGGCATCAAGGATCAGGCTGGTGACGGCATGGACCGACTGATTGACCTCGATCTCGGCAATCGCATTCGCGCGCTCGCTGGCGGCTGCATCGGCGGAGCGCAGCTCATAGGCCCGCTGGAGCGCGTCGGCTGCCTTCAGGGCTATCGCGCCTGCCGAATAGGCCGCACCGCGTACCCGGCCGACAACCTGCAGGATCTGCGGGTCCTGGCTGACGCTCGAGGCATTGCCGTGGCTGTAGATGCGCTTGCGCTCGCTGACGAGCCGGGCGACATCGGTGGCAGCGGCACGGCCGATGCCGGCGAGCGTGGCGAGATGCACGAGCTGGAAGAAGGCGGAGGAATATTTGAACCGTCCACCGGGCGGCGTCAGCAGGTCCGCCTTGATGATCACATCGGAAAACAGCGCGGTTCCGCTCGCGGTCAGCGACTGACCGAAACCGTCCCAGTCATCGACGACGTCGACGCCCGGCGCCTGGCGCGGCACCAGCGCGCCGATCGGCTCACCGTTCTCGTCATTGCCGCCGAGATTGATCCAGTCGGCGAAAAGCGAACCGGTGGTGTAGTATTTCGCGCCATTCAGAAGCCAATGATCGCCATTGCGGGTGATCCGGGTCGAAAAGGTTCCGACCTTGGCCTCTCCGACCTCCGAAAAGCCGCTGCCGATCAGATCCTGCGCGGCGATGCGCCGGAGCCACTCGGCGCGCCATTCGAGAACGGAGGAGTTCAAAACATCCTCGGTGAAGCCGAAATGCGAGCGCAGCGCATTCGTTACATTCGAGTCGGCCGCCGAGAGTTCGATCAGAAGATTGAAGAGTTCCGGCAAGGTCGCGGAAAAGCCGCCATCCTCGACCGGGAGCCGCAGCGTCGTAAATCCGCTTTCCTTGAGCCAGGCGATCTGCTCGTGCGGGAGTTCGCGAACGAGGTCGCGTTCCGTCGCCGAAGAACGAATGCGGGCGAAAACGGGCCTGAACCGCTCCGCCAGTTCATCATAGCGTGGCGTCGGGCCCGAGCCCCACGCCGAATCGATTTGCGTCATCGGTATTCCATCCGCCTGTTGATGTGTCCGTTGTGTCGAATGCGCGGGCGTCAGCCGCGACCGCCGGTTCGAACGAAGCCTAGGGAACGGCAGGACGACACGTAAGTAAATTTTATCTATAGATTTTATCTATTATGAAAATAGGTTTCCTTTCGGCCGGAAAGGAAACATGGGGCCGCCTCGCAAATATCGACCTGATCCTTGACCATGAGCTTCATGGATCTCACGGACACAGGAGCTTATGATGGGTGCACAGGTGATTTCGATCGAGACTTTTCGCAGCTGGCTCGCCGATGGCGAAGAACTCGCCGTTCTGGATATTCGCGATCCCGCCGTCGTCGGCTATGCCTCGCCTCTCTTCGCGACGAACCTGCCGTCGGATCGTGTCGTGAGCGAGATCGACCGCTTCATTCCGCGGAAAATCGTCCGCACCGTGCTCGTCGATGGCGGTGAAGGCGGTGGCGGGCGTCTGGCGGAAGAGCTGAGGGCCGCAGGGCGGCCGAACGTCTTTTCACTGGCCGGCGGCATCCCCGCCTGGATCGCAAGCGGCGAGACCCTGCCGACCTTCGATATTCCAGGCGTCGATTTTTCCGTCGCCATAAGAAACGAGAAGGGGACACCCGTCACGTCGGTCGAGGAGCTCGGGGCATTGCGTGATGCCGGCGAGGATATCGTCGTGATCGACACCCGCACCGTGCCGGAATTCGTCCGGGATCATGTTCCGGGGGCCGTCAGCATACCCGGAGCCGAACTTGTGCTGCGTTTCAAGGATGTCGTGCCGTCCGAAAGCACCAGGATCGTCGTGTCCTGTGCTGGGTTGCCGCGCGCCATTCTGGGCGCGCAGACGCTGATCGATGCCGGCGTGCCGAATCCCGTCTCCTACCTGCATGACGGAACCAAGGCCTGGGTACAGGCCGGTTGGGAGCTGGAGACCGGCCGGACGCGGACCTATGGAGAGGTCACGGAGACGGCCCGCGAATTTGCCCGCGGGCATATCCAGGCTCTCGCCAAGGGCGATGAATTCGCCGCCGTCGATATCGCCACCGCCCGCCAATGGGCTGCCGACCCGGACCGGACGACCTATCTTCTCGATGTGCGCACGCCCGAGGAATTCGCTGAAAGTCATCTTGAAGGAAGTCTTTCGTCCGAGGGCGGCCAGCTTCTCGGTGTCGCTTATCGAACGATCGCCGTTCGCGGCGCCCGCGTGGTGCTGATCGACGATCTGCTGGGCGTGCGCGCCCGAACCGTCGCCCATTGGCTCCAGCGTCGGGGCTATGAAATCGCGATCCTGTTGGTCGATTTCGAAGCCGGACGACTGAGCGACGTAGCCTGAAGAGGGCGGGATTGCGGCCCTGAAACGAAACGCCGCGCCTTCGGCGCGGCAGCAGTCAGCCATCGGCAGCGAGGCGGCCAAGCGCATTCCTGGCGGCGATCGTCCGGATCATGTGGCTTTGCGGTGCATGCGAGCGTGCGGTGATCGCATCGCGATGATGGCGCTCCAGCTGGAAGTCGCGATTGAGGCCGGGATTGCCGGCCAGATCGAGCGCGAGGCTGGTGACCGCGACGGCATTGTCGATGACGATGTGGCGAACGGTCATGCCGTCCATCCCGACCGGCCTGCCGGCATCGACGTCCTCGCCCAGGGAGCGCAACAGCCGCGCATTCGTCGCCAGCCGCACCTCGATTTCGCCGAGACCGTCCTGAATGCGGGGAACCGTCGATATCGGCGCCCCGAGACTTGCCGGCGTGTGGCGGGCGGTGAAGGCCAGCAGGCGATCGCGGGCCGATCTCGCGACGCCATGATAGACGGCACCGATCAGCGAGAAGAAGAAGGCTGTGGCATGTTCCTCGCGGCGGATCGGCTCCGATGCCGGCTGAGCCTCGATGAGGTCATCGAAGGGAACGGAGACGTCGTCAAGGATGATGTCGTCGCTTGCCGTCGCATGCATGCCGGCGGCATTCCAGGTCTTTTCGATGGTAAGGCCGGTCGCGTCGGTCGGCACGAGGAAGGAGGCGAGGCGGGGCTGCTCCTCATCCGTCAGCGCCAGCACCGAGACCCATGTCAGGATCGGGATGCCGGTGACATAGCTCTTGCGGCCGGTGATGCGCCAGCGGTCGCCGTCGCGGCGGGCGATCGTCTCCGGCAGCGCGCCATGTGCCGGAGACCCGATGCGCGGCTCGGCCTGGGCACTGTTGATCAGGGCAATTCCGTGACGGTTTGCCGACAGCACCCGTTCGGCAAGGTGAGGCGCCCATTTGCCGAAGCGGCGAATGGAATAATGGGTGTTGTAGTGCATGGCGAGCACCAGCGCCGTCGAAGGCTCACCGCGTGCGATTTCGCCGATCACGGCTTGCGCGTCGGCAAGGCCGCGCCCCAGGCCCCCCTGTTCGCGCGCCGTTACCAGTCCGAG
>JASGEG010000036.1:0-13469 GCA_047606605.1 Rhizobium sp. | reverse complement strand
TGATCGTCGGTAATATCGTGGCGCTGTTTCTGCTGTTCATTCCCGGCGTCAATCTCGTCGCCTTCTTCCTGGTCAACGGCTATCTGCTTGGCCGGGAATTCTTCGAATTCGCCGCCATGCGCTTTCGCTCACCGGAAGAGGCGCGGCGCTTCCGCGCCAAGCATGCACTTACCGTTTTCCTCGCCGGCCTGGTGATCGCCGCCTTCCTGGCTATTCCGATCGTCAACCTGCTGACGCCGCTGTTTGCGGCGGGAATGATGGTGCATCTGCACAAGCTGATCTCGCGCAAGGAAGCGGCGCCGCGCCGCTAACCCTCGGCTTGCGTGCCGATCATCTGCTGCGGCAATTCGACCAGAGGCGCGGGGATATCCCAGGTCTTTTCCGGCGCGCGACAGAGATCGGCGATGACGCAGCGCTCGCATTCCGGCTTGCGCGCCTTGCAGACGTAGCGCCCGTGCAGGATCAGCCAGTGATGCGCGTGATAGAGATACTGATCGGGGATGACCTTCATCAGCCGCTGCTCGACCTCGTCCGGCGTCTTGCCGGGCGCCAGCAGCAGGCGGTTGGCGATGCGGAAGATATGGGTATCGACGGCAAGCGTCGACTGACCGAAGGCCATGGAGAGAACGACATTGGCGGTCTTGCGGCCGACGCCCGGCAGCGTCATCAGCTCCTCGCGCGTCTGCGGCACCTCGCCGCCGAAGTCGCGGATCAGCTTTTCCGACAGCGCCACGACATTCTTCGCCTTGTTGCGATAGAGGCCGATGGTCTTGATGTAATCGCGGATGCGCTCCTCGCCGAGATCGAGCATCTTTTGCGGGGTGTCGGCGACGGCAAAGAGGGCGCGGGTCGCCTTGTTGACGCCGATGTCGGTCGCCTGCGCCGAGAGCGCCACGGCAACGACGAGCGTGAAGGGGTTGACGTGCTCCAGCTCCCCCTTCGGCTCCGGGCGCTGCACGGAGAAACGGCGGAAGATCTCCTCGAGATCCGCCTTGGAATAGGGGCTCCTGAAGGCCGGCTTGCGGCCGGCGGTCGCATTTGACTTTTTCACGTTTTGGGCGCTGGATCTGATCTTGGGATTTGCCATGAACGACCTATACTCAAGTCCTATGACCGAACGCAACGCCGATACCGAGATCGACAGCAACAGACCGGTCTTCGCCGCGGAACTCTTTCCCCACCGCTCGCTGGGGCGAAAGGGGTTCAAGGTGATGCTGGCGCTGATGGGCGTTTTCTGCCTGGTCTACGGCCTCGTCTTCGTCATGCGCGGGGCATGGCCGATCGGCTTCTTCTTCGGCGCCGATTTCCTGCTGCTCTACGGCGCCTTCTGGCTGAACTACCGTTCGGGCCGGGTGCGCGAGGAGGTGACGGTGTCGCGCACGGATGTCTCCATTCGCAAATTCTCTCCCTCGGGCCGTATGGTCGAGCATCGCTTCAATCCGTTCTGGACGCGCTTTCTCGTCCGGCGCCACAGCGAGATCGGCGTCGTGTCGATGCATGTCCGCGATCGAAGCCACGACACAGATGTCGGCTCTTTCCTCAATCCGGAAGACCGCGAAAGCTTCGCCAAGGCCTTCAAGCGCGCTTTGGCGACGGTGACGCAAAGGATATGAGCATTCACGCGCTGATCCTGTCCAAAACCCGTTTCACACTTTTCGCGGACGCGGTCCTTCGGTTCGGGCTCATGTCCTTGCGCAAGAAACGGGTGGTTTTGCCTGTCTCTTCGTGGTGTTCTCCTTTTCAAGGAGAAAGATCATGAATGCCATCGCACAGCTGAAGAAAGACATCACGCCGGAAGGCCCCGATTACGACATCGTCCGCCGGGTGATCGAGTTCATCACCGAGGATTATCGCGACCAGCCGTCGCTGGAGGCGATTGCCGCCGAGCTCGGACAGTCGCCGACGCAGTTGCAGAAGACTTTCACCCGTTGGGCCGGCCTGTCGCCCAAGGCCTTTCTGCAGGCCGTCACGCTGGATCACGCCAAGAGGCTGCTGCGCCAGGAGGATTTGCCGTTGCTGGAGACCTCCTTCGAGGTTGGGCTTTCCGGCCCGAGCCGGCTGCACGATCTCTTCGTCACGCATGAGGCGATGTCGCCTGGCGAATGGAAGGCGAAGGGCGGTGGCCTGACCATCCGCTACGGCTTCCACATCTCGCCTTTCGGGCTCGCGCTGATCATGGTCACCGAACGCGGCCTTGCCGGCCTTGCCTTCAGCGACACCGGCGACGAGAAGGCCTGTCTGGAGGACATGACCTGCCGTTGGCCGAATGCGCTCTATGTCGAGGACCTGCAGGCAACCGTGCCCTATGCGGCGCGGATTTTCGAGCCGTCGAAATGGTCGGGCGACCAGCCGCTGCGCGTGGTGTTGATCGGCACGGACTTTCAGGTGCGCGTCTGGGAAAGCCTCCTGAAGATTCCGATGGGCCGGGCCGTCACCTATTCCGACATCGCCCGGGATATCGGCCAGCCCACCGCCATGCGCGCCGTCGGCGCCGCCGTCGGCCGCAACCCGATCTCCTTCGTCGTTCCCTGTCATCGTGCCCTCGGCAAGAACGGCGATCTCACCGGCTATCACTGGGGCCTGACGCGCAAGCGGGCGATGCTGGGCTGGGAGGCGGGGAAGGCCTGAGGGGTTGTGCACTCTCCGTAAATTGGGAGTCGCTGATCAAGCCGCCTTCGCCAGCACCATGTCGAGCAATGCCCTGGCAGCGCTCTCGTCGGTGATCAGCGTGTTGCAGCCGATGCGCTTGATGGTGGCGCTGATGGCGAGCGCGCGGTGGGCGCCGCCGGAGGCGATGACGATATGCTTGGCTTTCTTCAGCGTGTCGAGGTCGACGGACATGACGCGCTTGTTGATCGGATGGTCGACGGAATTGCCCTCGGCATCGAGGAAATTGAACATTGTGTCGCAGACGCAGCCGGCCTCGATGAGTTGTTCCAGCTCGTGCTTCGAGATGAAGCCTTCCGACAGCGAGGTCGATTGCGGACCGATGTCGCCGCAGCTGACGATGGCGAGATCGAGGTTTTCCGCCAGGCGGTAGATCGCCTCCAGCCCGCATTTTTCGATGAGATTGCGCTTGGTCTCGATGGAATCGACCAGAAGCGGCGCCAGGAACATATAGCATTCCGCCCCGAGCTGGCTTGCCAGCCGCCAGGTGTAGTCGATCGGGTTGGTCTGGTGGACGGCGACGATGCCGCCGAGCAGCGAGACCACCTTGCAATTGTCGCGGTGAGGAGGGCGGAAACTGGCGAGCGAGGCCGTCATCGTGCGGCCCCAGCCGACACCGATCGTATAGCTGTCGGGGATCGCTTCCGTCAGGAACTGGCCGAGGGCAAGGCCGACGCTCTTGGCCTGGGCGTTGACGTCGCCGCCGGCCGGCGCCGGAACGACGATCGCCTCGTCGAGCCCATAGGTGCGCTCCAGCTTGATCGCCAGCTCGACGCAATCGTCGATGCCCTCGTTGATCCAGATCTGCACCTCGCTGCGGCGCATCGCCTCGTCCAGCAGGCGGATGACGGTGGTGCGGCTGATGCCGAGCTGTTCGGCGACGTCCTTCTGGGTCAGGCCCTGATTGTAATAGAGCCAGGCGGCGCGCAGCCGCAAGGATGCCGTCTCCGAATAGGCAGTGTGTGTCCCGCGTCTGAGTTTGGCCACAGGTCCTCCGGCAAGATGGGCGCCCGCCCTTATAAGAATGATCGCGAGCGGCAAAGGTTGCGACGATCGGACGACGGCGGGCGGCAAGATCATAGAGATATTCTATGGCTTGAAACTTATGTCAATTGAAATGCACAAATGTCCTTGACTTTTCGCGGCGAGATTGATGATAGTCGCCTCAAGGAATTCGGTCTTTGTCCAAGCGAGGAGGACAATGTGCGAGCGCTGCGCCGTGGACGTGTCTGGCCGGACAGGGAGGCATATAGGGCGCTCTCGCGCGGCGAACAGCCTCTCTGCGGACAGTCGTCCCGCCATGGCTTCGACCGTAGGCCGGAAATGGAACTTTCGCGGTTTTTCTCCCGTTATTCAGTCAAAGGAGACGGTGGGGCGTAATGCGCTTGCGGTCTTCGTGTCGTCCATCAACCGGGCGGTATCGCCGGTCAACATCTCCCACCCAATGGGCTTCATTCAACAAGGATATGTATTATGACATCCAAGCTTGACCAACTCCGCGCCATCACCACGGTCGTGGCCGATACCGGCGACATCGAGGCGGTTGCCCGCCTGAAGCCGGTGGATTGCACCACCAACCCGACCATCGTGCTGAAGGCGCTCGGCACGCCGATGTTCGCCGACGCGATCAAGGAAGCCGTCGCCTGGGGCAAGAAGCAGGGCGGCACGCCGGACGCCGTCGCCGCCGCCGTCGCCGACCGCCTGGCGATCTCCGTCGGCGCCGCGCTCTCCGGCCTCGTTCCGGGCCGTGTGTCGACCGAAGTCGACGCCGACCTTTCCTTCGACACGGCTGCTTCCGTCGCCAAGGCGCGCGCCATCATCGCCGCCTACAAGGAGCGCGGCATCGAGCGTGACCGCATCCTCATCAAGCTCGCCTCGACCTGGGAAGGCATCCGCGCCGCCGAAGTGCTGCAGAAGGATGGCATCGACTGCAATCTGACGCTGCTCTTCAGCAAGGCCCAGGCCATTGCCTGCGCCGACGCCAAGGCTTTCCTGATCTCGCCCTTCGTCGGCCGCATCCTTGACTGGTACAAGAAGTCGACCGGCAAGGACTACACGGCCGAGGAAGATCCGGGCGTCGTTTCGGTCCGCGACATCTACAATTACTACAAGGCCAACGACATCAAGACGATCGTCATGGGCGCCTCCTTCCGCAACACCGGCGAAATCGAAGCGCTGGCCGGCTGCGACCGCCTGACGATCAGCCCGAACCTGCTCGACGACCTCGCCAAGGACGAAGGCAAGCTGGAGCGCAAGCTGTCGCCCGACCACAAGACCTCCGTCGAGAAGATCGCCGTCGACGAAAAGACCTTCCGCTGGATGATGAACGAGGACGCGATGGCGACCGAGAAGCTCTCGGAAGGCATCCGCGCCTTCGCCAAGGACCTGATCGCGCTGCGCACCATGGTCGGCAAGGAACTGCAGCTCGCCGCCGCTTGAGGCGAGGTTGCTTTTCAGTCTTTGAGAGGGGTGTCGCAGGGATGCGGCGCCCCTTTCTGTTTCAATGCCAAGGGGGTGTTGCAGGCGCGGCAGACAAGAAGCCTCCGATGCCCTGCCGACCTAGCCAATAGACTCCGCCCTGACGTTTCACAGCGACCAGAGGCGCTTGGCGTTGAGCCGATAGAGCCGGTCGCGCTCGTCGGCGCTGACCCCATGCATCAGCGCATGGGTGGCGGCGACCCAGGTGGAGAGATTGCCGCCCAGCGTGCAGACCGGCCAATCGCTGCCCCAGATGACGCGATCCCAGCCGAAACGCGCGATGCAATGTTCGACGAAGGGGCGCAGCGTCTCGGGCGTCCAGCTGTCGGGATCGGCATAGGCGACGACGCCGGAAATCTTGACGATGACGTTCGGACGCCTGGCGATTTCGGTTATGCCAGCCGACCAGATCTCGCTGAGCTGCTTGCCGACGGCGGGCACGCCGCAATGGTCGAGAATGAACCGGACGTCGGGATTGAGGTCGGCAAGCGCGATTGCCTTGGAGATCTGGTGCGGCAGCACGCAGAGATCGAAGGTCAGGCGGGTGTTACCGAGCCGTTTCAGGTTTTCGCGAAACAGCGCGCCCTCGGAGACGTCGTCCGGTACGACATGCAGGACGCGGCGGAAGCCCTTGACGAAGGGGTCGGCGAGTACGCGTTCGAGATAGGCGGGAAAGTCCCTGTTTTCCGGGCGGCAGGCGGCGATCGCGCCGCGCAGCAGGCTGCCGGGCTTCAGGCTCAGGTCTTTGACATAGGCCGTCTCCCGCTCGATCTCGCCTTCGGCGACATCCACCTCCATATGTAGCACATCGGTAATGCCGAGGCGGCGCGCCTCACGGGCATAGTCCTCGTAGAGGCTGTCGCGATTGAGGGCGCCGGCCCCTTCCAGCCAGGGATAGGCAAGCGCTTTGCGGTCGACAATGTGCAAATGGCTGTCGAAAAGCATGGTGATCCTCCCAGACCTGCTTGCTCAGCATATGCTCAGATGAGAATAGTTTATTCAAATAGAAATTATAGCTCGGCCCTGTCGACCGTGCCGACCACGGTTTCGGAAATCTGCCTTGCCGCTTCCCGCACATGGCCGATGACCTGATCATGGGTCGGCGCGCTGGGATTGACCGGTTGGATATAGGGGCAGGTGAGCGCGGCCAGCGCGTTGCCGTCCATCGCCAGGATCGGCGCGGAGATGTTGCGCACGCCGTTGGTCTGCAGGCTGTCCATGGTCTCGAAGCCCTTGTCGCGGATCAACTGCAGCCTGCCGGCGAGATCGGCGGGCGGTTCGTCGTCCTCCTGCTCCTGCTGGCGGCGCTGCTCGTTGATCATCATCTGCCGCTGTTTCTCGTCGCGGAAGGCGAGCAGGATATTGCCGGAGCCCGTGTTGAAGAGGCTGAGCTGGGCACCGACGCGGATCGAGATGCCCCAATAGGTCGGCGAATCCTGCTGGGCGATGACCACGACCGAACCGCGATCGAAGATCGCCAGATGGCAGGCCTGCTCGGCGCGATTGGAGAATTCGCGCATCAGCGGCGTGGCGAAGGATACCAGGCGGCGCACCGGCGCGTGGTAATGTGCCAGGCCGAAGAGTTTGAGCGTCAGGTAGAAACGATCGCCGTCCTGTCGCTGGACGTAGCCGCGCCGGACCAGCCGGTCGAGCATGCGATAGAATTCGTTCGGACTCTTGCCGAGCGCCTTGGCGATTTCCGCCTGCGTCAGCCCGCCATCGATGCGCGCCAGCAGCTCCAGAATATCGAGGCCCTTGTCCAGCGCCGGAGCACGGTATCGGTCGTTGTCGTCTTCTGTGGTCATGTTCGGCCTCGGAACGGAAAATGCATTTCATCATTCATATGTGAATGAAGGCGATTTGCAAGCGCCCAAGGTCGCGGCTTGACGCCCAATAAATGAGACGTTTACATGTAAATTATCAATCGAAGGCTAGCGGAGCGGCCCCGGCTGTCTGTTTTGCTTGTTCTTGTCCGGAGATCGGCTCGAGCTTTTTCGGGATCGGAATCAGGTCATGGAGGAAAGGATCAGGATTATGGGTCACGGATTGGAAGGCAAGAAGGTCGTCATCACGGCGGCGGGTCAGGGCATCGGCCGGGCGACGGCGGAGCGCTTCATCTCGCTCGGCGCGCATGTCTACGCCACCGACATCAACGAGCAGACGCTGTCGACGCTGGAGGGCGCCAGCAAGCATGTTCTGGACGTGCTCGACAGCGCCGCGGTCAAGGCTTACGCCGCCGAACTCGGCCCGATCGACGTGCTTTTCAATTGCGCCGGCTTCGTGCATGCCGGCACCATCCTCGACTGCGAGGAGAAGGATTGGGATTTCTCCTTCAATCTCAACGCCAAGGCCATGTACACCACCTGCCGCACCTTCCTGCCGGGCATGCTGGAAAAGGGCAAGGGCTCGATCGTCAACATGGCCTCGGTCGCCTCCAGCGTGAAGGGCGTGCCCAACCGCTTCGCCTATTGCGCCTCCAAGGCCGCCGTCATCGGGCTCACCAAGTCGATCGCCGCCGATTTCGTTGCCAAGGGCATCCGTGCCAACGCCATCTGCCCCGGCACGGTCGATAGTCCTTCGCTGCATGACCGGCTGCGCGC
This sequence comes from Rhizobium sp., assembly GCA_047606605.1. Classification (GTDB taxonomy): domain Bacteria; phylum Pseudomonadota; class Alphaproteobacteria; order Rhizobiales; family Rhizobiaceae; genus Rhizobium. Next base: position 5,724 of record JASGEG010000036.1, on the reverse strand, counting down.
CACCGGCGACTATGACAAGGCGCTGGCCGATTTCATCGCGCGCCAGCCGATGGGGCGCATCGCCAATGCCGAAGAGATCGCCGCGCTGGTGACCTATCTGGCCGGCGACGAGGCGGGTTTCACCACCGGGCAGATTCATGTCATCGACGGTGGCTGGACGGGCTGAGGCTTCATCGCATAGCTTGGAGGCCTCGTATTGCGGGGCCTCCTTTTATTTGCCACTCTCGTTTGCGAATCGGTCTGCGAGAGACGATTTGCGATCGGGAGAGCGGCATGGGTGCGAACGGACTTTTGCATCGTTCCAGAGGTCTCGTGCTGTGGCGCAAGCATCATGTGATCCTGCTTTCCGCGCTTGCCGGTATCGCCGTCTTCCTGCTTCTGACATCCAGGGATTTCAATGCCGGCAATCTGCTGGTCGCCTGGGACACGACGGCAATCGTCTTCATCGTCTATAGCCTCTTCCGGATGCTGACGGCGGATGCGCAGCGCATCCGCAAGCGTTCCGCCGATCTCGATTTCTCGGATGGGCTGCTGCTGTTCCTGTCGATCGGGGCGGCGCTCGCCAGCATCGGCGGCATCGGGCTCGATCTGATCGGCGTCAAGGATGCGCCGCCCCAAATCGCTTTCCTCCGGGTGATAATGGCGATCGTGACCATCCTGATCTCATGGGCATTTCTGCACATGCTGTTCACGATCCATTATGCGCATCGCTATTATGGCGGTCCGGGACGAGGGGAGGGACTCAAATTCGCCGAGCCGCTGGCGGAGCCCATCTATTGGGACTTCCTCTATTTCTCCTTCACCATCGGCGTCGCGGCACAGACGGCGGATATCGGCGTCTCCACCGTTTCAATGCGCAAGCTCGTGCTGCTGCACGCCATCCTGTCGTTCCTGTTCAATACCACCATCCTGGCGCTTGCCATAAACGTCGGGGCGAGCCTGATCTAGGCCCGCCCTTTCGATGGTCGCGGGTTACACCGTTAAACGACGGCGTTGCCGGCCATGACGGCCAGGATCAGGAACACCAGGAAGATGATCAGGAATATGGCGAAGAGAACGCGCGCGATGGTTGCGGTTGCTGCTGATACCCCTGAAAAGCCGAAAAAGCCGCTGATCAGCGAAACTACAAAGAAAATGAGAGCCCATTTCAGCATTGGCAGTCTCCTCTGCGTTGTACTTGGTAAGACGCGGGAGGAGGGTGAATTGTTCCGAGACGTTTCGGTTTGTGGAGAGTGCGTCACCCCCTTGTCCCTTTCGGGACATCTCCCCCACAAGGGGGGAGATTGGTAATCCGCAAGGCTGCCATCGCGAAACAATGAACATCGCATCGGCTGAGCCATCGTGCTTTGTCTTATAGGGCTAAGTGATGCGCCCCAACGATCCCCCCCTTGTGGGGGAGATGTCACGAAGTGACAGAGGGGGTATGGAGCCACGGCAAACGCCGAGGACGTTCGTTTGACCCCGTCCACCTCTCACCCATGGTTGATCATCACATGCCGGACGGCGGTGTAATCTTCGATCGCGTAGACTGACATATCCTTGCCGTAGCCGGATTGCTTCAAGCCGCCATGCGGCATCTCGTTGACCAGCATGAAGTGGGTGTTGATCCAGGTGCAGCCATATTGCAGCCGGGCGGCGGTCTGCATGCCGCGGCTGATATCCTTCGTCCAGACCGAGGAGGCGAGGCCGTAGTCGCTGTCGTTGGCCCAGGCGACGGCATCGTCGGGATTGGTGAAGCGCGTCACCGAGACGACGGGGCCGAAGACTTCGCGGCGGACGATCTCGTCGTCCTGCGTGGCGCCGGCGACGACCGTCGGGGCGTAGAAGAAGCCGCGTTCGCCGGAAATCTTGCCGCCGGTGGTGATCTCCATGTGCCTGTGTTCGGCGGCGCGGGTGACGAAGCTTTCGACCCGGTCGCGCTGGCGCTTGGAGATCAGTGGTCCGATCTCGTTTTCCGTATCGTCGGCGAGATTGAACTTGATGCTGGAGACGGCGGAGGTCAGGTCGGCGACGAAATTGTCGTAGACCTTGGCATCGGCATAGATGCGGCAGGCGGCGGTGCAGTCCTGGCCGGCATTGTAGTAGCCGAAGGTGCGGATGCCGGCGACGACGGCGTCGATATCGGCATCGTCGAAGATGATGACGGGGGCCTTGCCACCGAGTTCGAGATGCGTACGCTTGACCGTCTTGGCGGCGGCGGCCAGCACCTTCTTGCCGGTGGCGACATCGCCGGTGATGGAGACCATGCCGATCTTCGGGTGGTTGATCAGCGCGTTACCGACGCTCTCGCCGCGGCCGAGGATGACGTTGACGACGCCTTCGGGCAGCACGTCCGCCAGCAGCTTCGCCATTTTCAGCGCCGTCAGCGGGGTCTGTTCCGATGGCTTGAAGACGACGGTGTTGCCGCCGGCAATCGCCGGGGCCAGCTTCCAGGCCATCATCATCAGCGGATAGTTCCACGGCGCGATCGAGCCGACGATGCCGATCGGGTCGCGGCGGATCATCGAGGTGTGGCCTGGCAGATATTCGCCGGCGACCGGGCCGTGCAGGTTGCGCACCGCGCCGGCAAAGAAGCGATAGCAGTCGACGATCGCGGGGATTTCGTCATTGAGGACGGCGTTGATCGGCTTGCCGCAGTTCAGCGCCTCGAGCGTCGCGAAACCTTCGGCATCGCGCTCGATGGCGTCGGCGATCTTGAGGAGATAGGCGGAGCGCTGGCTGGGTGTCGTCTGCGACCAGCTGGTGAAGGCTTTTTCCGCCGCGTCGACGGCGGCGTCGATCTGGCCGAGCGACGCCTCAGGCAGGTTGAGCACGGTCTCGCCCGTCTTCGGGTTGAGGATATGCTCTTCCGTTTCCGTGCCGGCTTCGAAGCGGGAGCCGATCAGCATTTGGGTGTCCATATTTATCTCCCTTTCATTTGCCGCCACCGGCGATCCGGTCGCCGTCGCGGGTAAGATAGTAGGCTGCCAGGATCGGCAGGAAGGTCACGAGCACGACGACCATGGCGACGACGTTGGTCACGGGCCGCTGGCGTGGACGGATGAGTTCCTGGAGCATCCAGATCGGCAAGGTCATCTGCTGCCCGCCGGTGAAGGTGGTGACGATGACTTCATCGAAGGACAGCGCGAAGGCAAGCATGCCGCCGGCGAGCAGCGCCGTGCCGATATTCGGCAGGACGACATGGCGGAAGGTCTGGAAGCCGTCGGCGCCGAGATCCATCGAGGCTTCGATCAGCGAGCCGGAGGTGCGGCGGAAACGGGCGACGGCATTGTTATAGACAACGACGACGCAAAAGGTGGCATGGCCGAGGATGATGGTCCAGACCGAGAAGGGAATATCGAACAGGCTGAAGGCCGAGCGCAGCGCGATGCCGGTGATGATGCCCGGCAGCGCGATCGGCAGGATCACCAGCAGCGAGATGGCCTCGCGGCCGAAGAACTTCGTCTGGCTGACGGCGGCGGCGCAGAGCGTGCCGAGCACCAGCGCGATGATGGTGGCGATGGTCGCGACCTGAACTGACAGTGCCAGCGACGACCAGACGTCCGGCCGGTTCCAGGCAATGCCGAACCACTGCAGCGTCAGGCCCGGCGGCGGCCATTGATAGCTCTTCTCCTCAGTCGTGAAGGCATAGACGAAGATCAGCAGGATCGGCAGATGCAGGAAGAGCAGGCCGCCCGCAGCGGCGATCTTCAAGGGCAGGGAGGCGCGTTGGCCGCGATCAGAGCGCATCGAAAGCTCCCTGCTTTTTGGCGATCCACAGATAGATGGCCATGATGACGATCGGCACGACCGAGAAGGCGGCGGCGAGCGGCACGTTGCCGGCGGTGCCCTGCTGCGCATACACGGCTTGGCCGATGAAGAGGCGCGAAGACCCGATGATCTGCGGGATGATGTAGTCGCCGAGCGTCAGCGAGAAAGTGAAGATCGAGCCGGCAACGACGCCGGGCAAGGCCAGCGGCAGCAGCACCGTACGGAAGGTCTGGTTCGGCGTCGCGCCGAGATCCGACGAGGCTTCCAGCAGGTTCGTCGGTACGCGCTCGAGCGCGGCCTGCGTCGGCAGGATCATGTAGGGCAGCCAGATATAGACGAAGACCAGGAAGGTGCCGATATAGCTGACCGAGAGCGAATTGCCGCCGATGATGGGCAGGGAAAGCACGCCGTCGAGCAGCCAGCCCAGATGCAGCCGGTCGAAAAGCCAGGTCAAAATGCCTTCCTTGGCAAGGATCAGCTTCCAGGCATAGACCTTGACCAGATAGCTCGACCAGAGCGGCAGCATGACGCCGAGATAGAACAGCGCCTTCCATTTGCCCTGCGCATAGCGCGCCGCATAATAGGCGATGGGGAAGGCGACAAAGGCTGAGGCCAAGGTGACAAGAGCGGCCATGACCACCGTGCGAACGATGATGTCGAAATTGGCTGTGTTCAGCAGCTGGGCATAGGTCGAGAGGGTGAATTCATAATTCACTAGTCCCGAGAAGTCGTCGATCGAGAAGAAGCTCTGCAGGAGCAGCGCGATCAGCGAGCCGATATAGATGATGCCGAGCCAGAGCAGTGGTGGCGTCAGCATCAGGAACAGCAGCAGCTTCGGGCGGCGCCAGAAGAGATCGGATATCCGGCCGAAGAAGCCGCCGCGGCTGGGCAGGATCGAGGCCGGCGGCGCGGCTGTGGGGATGGCGGCAGCGGCGGTCATGCGGCATCGTCCATGTAATGCACGTCCGCCGGCAGCCATGCGAGGCGGACGGAGGCGCCGGCATCCGGGGCCGATTGCCCGGCCGGCACGGTCACATGCAGGCGAGCGCCATTTGCCTCCACCGAGAGGCGGGTAGCGGCACCGAGAAAACTCGTCGCTTTCACGGTCGCCGCCACGCCGCGCTCTTCAGTCAAGCGGATGGCCTCGGGACGCAGGCTTGCCCAGCGCCGTTCGCCGCCGAGCGACGACATGACGTCGGGGGCGATGACATTCGAGGAGCCGACGAAATCGGCGACGAAACGGGTCTTCGGCCGCTGGTAGATATCGTGCGGCGTGCCCTGCTGGACGATGCGGCCATCGTTGAAGACGGCAACGCGATCGGCCATGGACAGGGCCTCGCCCTGGTCGTGGGTGACGAAGACGAAGGTGATGCCGAGCGCGCGCTGCAGGCTCTTCAGCTCCTCCTGCATCTGTTCGCGCAGCTTCAGGTCGAGCGCGCCGAGCGGTTCGTCGAGCAGCAGCACCTTCGGCTTGTTGACCAGCGCCCGGGCAAGCGCCACGCGCTGGCGTTGGCCGCCGGAGAGCTGGCCGGGGCGGCGGGCGCCGTAGCCGGGCAGCTTCACCAGTTCCAGCGCCTGTTCGGCGGCACGCAGCCGTTCGCTCTTGCCGACGCCCTTGACCATCAGCCCGTAGGCGACGTTGTCGAGGATGTTGAGATGCGGAAACAGGGCGTAGTCCTGGAAGACCGTATTGACGTTACGCCGGTAGGGCGGCACGCCCTCGGCGGTCTCGCCGAAGATCTCGATATGGCCGCCCGTGGGCTGCTCGAAGCCGGCAATGAGCCTGAGGCAGGTGGTCTTGCCGGAACCGGAAGGGCCGAGCATGGCAAAGAATTCGCCGGGCGCGATCTCCAGATCGACGCGGTCGACGGCGCGGACCTGGCCGAAATGGCGCGACACCTGCTGGAAACGGACGGCGGTCATGGGTTGCTCCGGGGGGCGTTGGTTTTCCCCTTCTCCCCAGGGGGGAGAAGG
>JASGEG010000035.1:0-4382 GCA_047606605.1 Rhizobium sp. | reverse complement strand
GATTGTATGGCTTCCGGATAGTAGAGGTTTGCCCGGACTTTGTTATCGACGGCTCGCAATAGGCTATTTAGCACCTGACGTCCCCCATCAATCTGCGCATGTCGATCAAACAATGTCTTATTCGATAGTCAAGCGCGCCAGGTTCACACAGTTGCCGGCATAGGCGTCACCGGTGCGTTTCTCATGCTCGTGCTCTTCTCGCCGTCTGAAGTACCGCTACTGGGTTGAGCCGAGCGGGTTCATGCTTCACTTTACGCAGAAGATTCGATTCAGGGGAGGGGCGTTGTGAGCGATGATCTGTTCTTGAAACTGCAGTCCATCGTAGCCGAAAGCCCCATACTGTCTCCATTCCTTGAGAGCTGGGAGGACATCGCGCTTCCGGAGGGCTGGCTCGTTGCCGGTGCTGTCGCACAAACCGTCTGGAACGACGCTTTCGGCCTGCCGCCGGCCCATGGCATCAACGATATCGATATCGTCTATTTCGACGCGGCCGACCTGTCAGAGGATGCGGAGGCGGCGCATGCGGCGAGGCTCCGGTCGGTCTTCGCCGATCTGCCTGTCTGGATCGATGTGAAGAACGAGGCCAGGGTGCATCTCTGGTATGAGGCGAAGTTCGGCTATGCGATCGAGCCCTATCGGTCGGTGGCGGATGCGATCACGACATTTCCGACGACCGCGACCGCCGTCGGTCTGCAGCGCCGTGGCGACGATCTGGCGCTATGCGCTCCCTTTGGGCTTTCGGATCTGTTCGAAACGATCGTCCGTCCCAACAAAAGGCAGATCACATCTCGGATATATGCAAACAAAGTCAATCGATGGGTCGCGCTGTGGCCGGGACTCAGGGTAATCGGCTGGGACGACTAGACGCGTGCCGCACAACGGTCGGCAAGCCGCTTGCCGCGCGTCCCACGACCAGAAGCGATTGAATCATGAAGTCATTGAAGCTGCAGACCGAACAGGCCTATCTCAGATATCACGACATAGCGGGAAGCGGCCCGCCTCTGATCTTCATTCATGGCCTTGGCTGCGCCTCGTCCTGCGACTATCCCGCCATCGCCGCCGATCCTGCCCTTACGGGCCGCAGGATGCTTTTGGTCGATCTGCTGGGATCGGGTTTCAGCGATCGCCCGACCGAATTCGACTATACGATCGATCTTCACGCCCGCACGATCGTCCAGCTGGTCGGCCATCTCGGCCTCGATACCGTCGATCTCTTCGGCCACAGCATGGGCGGCGCCGTGGCGATCACCGCGGCCGGCCTGCTTGGGAACCGCGTACGGCGCATCGTGTTGGGCGAGCCGAATCTGGAGCCCGGCGGCGGCATCTTCAGCCGCCGCATCGCCGAGCTTTCCGAAGCGGATTATCTTTCCAGCGGTCATGACGATCTGATCCGGACGTTTGCGCGGGTGGACGGCGGCATCTGGGCGGCGTCGCTGACGGTCAGTGCGCCCTATGCCGTGCATCGCGGCGCGTCCTCGCTTGTGGCCGGCAGCAGCCCGAGCTGGCGCGAGCAGCTTGCCATGATGGGCATGCCGAAAACGGTGATCTTCGGCAGCGCGAGCCTGCCGCACCCCGATGCGGAACAATTGCCGCGAAGCGGCGTGAAGATCGATATCGTGCAGGATGCCGGCCATTCCATGGCCTGGGAAAACCCGGCCGGGCTTGCCGGCGCGATCGCCCGGGCGCTGGCCTAATCTCAGTCGCGTCGCCTTCGGTTCTTAATGCCCGAAGGCCGGCGCGAACCGGAGAGTTCCGCCTGGGGCGGGGCCGCGAAGGACGAGGCGTTGTACCAGCCTCGTGTCCAGATCTTCGTAGACCAGCCGGCCGTCGCTTTCGAAGCCCGCATGGCGATAGACATCCGGATTGCCGATAAGGGCGCATCCGTGGGCGCCCCGTTCATCCAGAAGGGCTATACCCCTGGCGATGAGCGCCTTGCCGATGCCCTGGCGCTGCCTGTCCGGCGTGACCGATATCGGGCCGAGCCCGAACCAGCCATTGTGCACGCCGTCGATCGTCACCGGCGAGAAGGCGACATGGCCGACGACCTTGCCATTCTCCTCGGCGACCAGCGAGAGGGTCAAGTCATCTGACACCCGGAGCGCCCGGAGGATGTCGACTTCGCTGCCGTCGCTGAAGGGCATGGGCGCAAATGCGATCCGCGTCAGCGCGTCGACGGCCTCGATATCGGCAGGCGCTTCCTCCCGGATCAGCATTCACCCTCCATTGCCCGATATGCGGCCGCGCTCAAGCTCGCTCCGCCCAGATCTTGGCGAGTTCGACGATGGTCTTGACCGCTTTTTCCATGTCCTGCCGGCTGACCCATTCCAGCGGCGAGTGGAAGGCATGGCCGCCGGCGAAGATATTGGCGCAGGGCAGGCCCATGAAGGACAGGCGCGAGCCGTCGGTGCCGCCGCGGATGCTGCCGCGCACCGGCGTCATGCCGGCCCGGCGGATGGCCTCGACGGCATGGTCGACGATCTGCGGATGGCGGTCGAGAACGACCTTCATGTTGCGATATTGCTGCTTGACCTTGAACGTATGGGACGAGCCGGGATAGCCGGCCATCACATCCTTGACGATCGCTTCCAGCAAGGCTTCCTTGGCCGCGAGGCCTTCCTCGTCGAAGTCGCGGATGATGAAGCCCAGCGACGCTTTCTCCATCGAGCCGCTCAGGCCCGTCGGATGAATGAAGCCGTCCCGCCCGGCCGTGGTCTCTGGCGCGATGTCCCTGGGCAGTCGGTCGATGATCGCGCCGGCGATCTTGATGGCGTTTTCCATCTTGCCCTTGGCGAAGCCCGGATGGATCGCCACGCCCTGGATGGTGATCTCGACGCCATCGGCCGAAAAGGTTTCGTCCTCGATATGGCCGGCCGTTTCGCCATCCATCGTGTAGGCGAATTCGGCGCCGAGCTTGGCCAGATCCACCTTGTCGACCCCACGGCCGATCTCCTCGTCGGTTGTGAACAGGAGCTTGATGGTTCCGTGCCTGATGTCGGGATTGTCGAGGAGGAACTGCGCCGCCGTCACGATCTCGGCCAGGCCCGCCTTGTCGTCGGCGCCGAGCAGGGTCGTGCCGTCGGAGGTGATGATGTCGTTGCCGATCTGGTTGCCGAGTTCGGGATTTTCGCTGACACGGATGATCTGCTGCGGGTCGCCCGGAAGCCGGATGTCGCCGCCGCCATAGTTGCGCAGGATCTGCGGCTTGACGTTGGTGCCGGTGAAATCGGGTGCCGTGTCCATGTGCGAACAGAAGCAGATGACCGGAACCGGCTTGTCGATATTCGACGGGATGGTCGCATAGACATAACCGTGCTCGTCGAGATGCGCATCCGCAAGGCCGATCGCCAGCAACTCCTCGATCAGAAGACGGCCGAGATTTTTCTGCTTTTGCGTGGAGGGTTGCGTCGAGGAGGTCGGATCGGATTGCGTGTCGATAACGACGTAGCGAAGGAAACGATCGGTGACGGTGTCGGTCATGAGGTCGGGTCCAATCTGTATGCGTCAGCCCGGACAGCTATAGCCTCCGCCAGCGGAGTCGTGAATCCATTTTCGACCCGGCGATGCGTTTTTGTCGGTGGGAGAGACGATCGCCCCGTGAAGGGCGATCGGCCGTGATCCAAATGCGCCCGTCAGCGCGCGTTGTATTTCGCGTCGACTTCGTCGATGGCCTTGACGTTGCCGGCCGAGCGGCCCTGCTCATCGAAAGTCTGGGCGAGGAAGGCGTCGGCGATGGCCTTGGCAAGCTCCGAGCCGATGACTCGTGCGCCCATGGTGATGATCTGGGCATTGTTGGAGAGGGCGGCGCGCTCGGCCGAATAGGTGTCGTGGGTCAGCGCCGCGCGGATGCCCGGCACCTTGTTGGCCGAGATGCAGACGCCGATGCCGGTGCCGCAGACGAGGATGGCCTTGTCGTAGGTGCCGTCGATGACGCCGGAGGCGACGCGGTCGGCGAGGTTTGCATAGAATGCGTCCGGGCCGGCATCGGTGCGCGAGACTTCGCTCACCTCGTAACGGTCCTTCAGATGGTCGGCGAGGACCTTTGCCAGGCCTTCGCCCGCGCTGTCTCCTGCGATGGCAAGTTTCATTTCGTGTCTCCTTGGAGTTTGGCGGCGCATTTGGCGAGAATGTCGAGATAGCCTTCGACGTTCCAGGCCGAACGGCCGATGAAAAGCCCGTCGACATGCGGGCATGATATGAGTTCTTCGCAATTGTCCGGATTGACCGACCCGCCGTAGAGGCAGGGGATGCGGCGGCCGAGCACGCTCTCCGCGACCTTGGCAATTTCGGCGTGGCGGGCATTGGCATAGTCGGAGGTGGCCGGAATGCCGCGTTCGCCGATGGCCCAGACGGGTTCATAGGCCAGCAGGATGGTTGCCGCCTTC
>JASGEG010000034.1:0-19886 GCA_047606605.1 Rhizobium sp. | reverse complement strand
TCAATAGTCGCCGTCACAACCGAAACCGGCCGGATCAGCGCATTATTCTTAAACCCCATCGGAGCCCTGAAAAGCACAATGGGCGCTCGTCAACAAGCCCATTCGCAACACACTCAGGGAAAAAATTCCGATGCGATCTCATCGACCTCTCCCGTCGCGAATGATCTCGCGACCTTTGCCCTATAGGCTGAAAGCATGAACAACGCAATTTATCCGAGCGATCTTGTATAAAATTAAATTAATTTTTACTAAAGCGATAAGAGAATTCGTTAAGGAATGACATCAAGCAAAGCCCATTTGTATTCGAGCCGTTTGAAGCGATCTGAATACATCTGCTTTTCATTGACATGGCCTTGCCTATCATAACGCCGAGTTCTAAATCGTGATGGACATTTGCTGGCGGACCAATAAGAAAGCCAAGGGTTACAACACTTCGCAATCCTCTTTTGCGGGATCACCACAATAGAAGCGGATGCACCGATCCAATCCATTCGGCAGGATCAAGGGAACGGATAGGGCGCTGTGTCTGGCCTCGATTGCAAGCCGGCGCGGATACCTGTCCAAACCGGAGCGAAATACGGATGGGAATGAAGGTTTTACCGATGCTCGGCTTTCCAAAGCGATCCAAGAACAAGCCCGAATCATCTGAGCGCTCTCTGGAAGCGATCTTCGATCAGTACGAACAGGGAAAGCCCGATCATCAGAATGCAATCGATGCCCTCCCCGGCTGGAGTTGCGCCTTTCCTCCCAACTTCAAGCTGAAAGCGGGGAAACTGCCTCTTTACGCGGATGACCGGATCAACTGGGCCCTGCAAACCTTCGGTTCGATCGCGGGGAAGAAGGTGCTTGAAGTCGGGCCACTGGAAGGGATGCATACTTATATGCTGCATCGCCAGCGCCCGGCGCGAATCGATTCCATCGAGGCAAACCGACTCTGTTTCCTGCGCTGTCTGCTGACGCGGCAGATCCTCGACATCAACACCGCTTCGTTTCTGCTCGGCGACATCCAGGCCTGGCTTGCCGAAAACGAGGACGTCTATGACTTCGCCCTGGCATCCGGCGTGCTCTATCACATGGCCGATCCCGGTGAGTTCCTGAAGCGGCTGGCAAGCCGCACCAACGCCGTCTTCATCTGGACGCATTTCTTCCTCGATGAGGCGATGCCCAAGGACGACGTGCGACGTCGTCCTTTCAGCGGCAAAGTCGAAACGAGAACGATCGAAGGCGTGCCGGTGCGCTATTATGAGCGCAGCTACCAGCTGGCCAACTCGAATGCATCCTTCTGCGGCGGGATGAAGGACCGGCATTTCTGGATGCATCGCGACGATATATTGACCTTGCTGGAAAAGCTTGGATACAGCGACATCGTGATACGAGATCAAAACTTGGATCATCCCGGCGGGCCGAGTTTTTCTCTCCTGGCGCGCAAGGCGCCTGCCGCTTCGTGACAGGGGTGGGCATGCCTGAGCAGGACGCCGGGAGCATTTTGGATGATCGTGACGTGCTTGAAGGCGCATATGACAGTTTGACGCCCCGCAAGGGCCAAGGCCCCCTCGCCTCCACAAGAGCCGCGAGGCCGGAGGATAGCCGTGCTGTTTAACCTTGAATATGATCGGGGCACGGTTCTGGAAGGCTATCTCATTCCGGACGGTTTTTCCGATAAGCCCCATATCCGGGTATCGGATGCCGACGGCGAGCTGATGGTCCTGCCCTGCGATCAGGTCAAGCAGGCGGTCATCGATTCGGGCCGCCATGAAGATGGCCGCATCGGCTTCAAGCTCGACACCAAGCTCATTCCCGATCTTGCCGAGCGCTCCACGCTGATGATCCATGACGCCAAATCGGGATTGCTGATCTACCGGCGGCCGCAGGTCGCCCAGCCGGTGCCGCTGAAAGTCCTCCGGCTGGAAACCCAGCTCGTGCCGATGGTCAAATTCGACCATCACTGCGGCCGTCATTTCCAATACGAACTGTCGTCGATGGAGCGTTTCGGCCATGAAACGACCCTTCAGGCCTTTCATCTCAATGCCGTCAAGTCGATCTACCTCAGCGGACGCCTGTTGCTGCGGAACTACGAGGAATTTCTCGACAAGGGCTTCAAGGCCATAGCCCTGCTCACCGATCCCTATTACGAACTGGCCCTGCGCATCTTTCTGCTGAAACGGATGGCGAAGACCCAGATCTCCTTCTTCGGCGATCGCGACAAGATCATCCTGGCGCCGGCGGCGGAGCATTTCGCCGAGATCGATCTCGAAAACGAGACATCGCTCAAGACCGCGCTGAAGAAAGCGCCGCAGAACGTGCGCAACGTGCTGGTCTCCCCCGTTACCCGCCAGCTCGTCACCACGACGCCGGAGCAGCTGGTGACCCGCGCCGACGTTGCCGCGGCCATCGATCTGCTGTCGCGCTTTACCGTGGTCGGACACGATACCGACAGCCTTCATTTTCAGGATGCGGTCGGCGAGCTCTTCGGCCTGTCGATCGGCGACCTTCCGTTGCTGTCCAGACATACCACTCTCGAAGACGTTGCGACGAAGTTGCGTTCATTGCATATTGCCGAGCTAATGCTCGAGGAAGATTTGATCTTCGATCACTATGTGCGTGAGGCGATGAAACCGGCCGCGCCGGAACTGCGGAAAACGAGTGCAAGCCGACATGCCCAAAACAATCATTGAAGAAACGGTCGATCAGCAATATCCGCGGGCCAAGCCGGCGCGGCAGCCTATCCTGCCGGCATTGTTCCGGCGCTGGGTGCCCGATCGCCGTGGACACAATGATCTGGAAGAGATCGAATATATCCCCGTGCCCGGCACGGCGGACGCCGAGCCTCAGGCGGGCGGAAAGCCGCCGATCCGGCTCATCACCTTCGTCCTGTTCGTCATCGTGCCGTTCCTGGCATGCTCGGTCTACTATGCCTTTATCGCGTCGGATCAATATGTTGCCGAGGCACGCTTTGCCGTTCGCGCCCTCTCCGGCACCAATTCGGGCGGCGACGACACCTCGTCCGACGGCAATAGTTCCGGGTCGTCGAGCATGCTCAACATGCGCTCGGCCACGCAGGATGCCTACGTCGTCACGAGCTTTATTCACTCGACCGAAATCCTCAAGCGCATCGGCGCGAAAATCGACTATCGATCGATGTTTGCGCGGCAGGATGCGGATTTTCTCTCCCGATTCGGCGCCTCGAAGACCGATGAGGAATTTCTGGACTATTGGACGGACCACGTCAGCGCCTATATCGACGTCTCCTCGGGCATCATTACCCTGAAGGTGCGCGCCTTCACGCGGGAGGATTCGCTCAAGCTCTCCCAGGCCATCATCCAGGAGAGCGAACTCCTGATCAACGAGCTTTCGCAGCGCGCGCGCAACGATATCGTGCAGAGCATGCGGGCCGATGTCGAAAAAAGCGCGAAGACCTATAGCGACGCCCTGACCGCGCTCAATCAGTTCCAGCATCAGTCGGGGCTTCTGAGCCCCGAAGCACAGGCCACCAACAGCGCCACGCTGCTGACGGGGCTGCTCGGACAGAAGCTCGAATTCGAAACGCGGCTCTTCGTGATGCGGCAGTCACGCGCCGAGAATTCTCCCGCCTATCAGCAATTGACGCTAGCCCAGCAAAGCCTGCAGGAGCAGATCGACAAGATGAAGACGGACCTGACCGGTCCGGAAAATGCGAGCCTTGCAAAAGCCCTCTTGGAATATTCCAGGCTGGATACGGATCGGATGATCGCGGAAAACCTCTATTCGGCCGCCCAAAAGAATTACGACACGGTGCTGGCCGAAGCGCTTCGCAAGTCGCTCTATCTTGCCGTTTTCGTCAACCCGACACTTCCCGACGAAGCCATCTTCCCGCATCGTGTCACGACGCCGCTGATGATATTGCTCGCGCTCGCCGTTGTCTGGACGACCCTTTCGCTGATCTGGGCGTCCGTGGAAGATCACCGGATATAGTGAGCGACGCCCGATGATCCGCTTCAAGAACGTGTCGAAATTCTTCAAGACGCAGAGTGGCAAGAAAGTCATTCTCGACCGGGTGAACTGCGAATTCGTCTCGGGCTATTCCTATGGCCTGCTCGGCGTGAACGGTGCGGGAAAGTCGACGACCATGCGGATGATCGCCGGCACGATGCTGGCGAATTCCGGCAGGATCACCAAGGATGTGCGGGTATCCTGGCCGCTGGGCTTTGCGAGCGGCTTCAATCCCTTCATGACCGGCAAGGCCAATCTGCATTTCGTCGCGCGTGCCTATGGCGAGGATGTCAGGCGGGTCTCCCGCTTCGTCGAGGACTTCGCCGAACTCGGCGACTACATCAATGCGCCGGTACGCACCTATTCCTCCGGCATGAGCGCGCGACTGGCCTTCGGGCTTTCCATGGCCATCGAATTCGAGTGCTATCTGGTCGACGAGGTTCTCTCGGTCGGCGATGCCCGTTTCCAGGAACGCTGCCGCGCGGCATTCGAGAGCCGGCGCAAACATTCCGATATCATCATGATCTCGCATAGTATGAGCATGATCAAGAAGCATTGTGATAAGGGTATGGTGCTTGTCGACGGCAGACTGATGGTTTTCGACAAGGTAGAGCAAGCCATCGAAGCCTATTATAGATTGAACAGGTAAGATGGTTCAGATTGCCAACAAGGGTCCATATGGCGCACGATACCGGAAAGACGTCTGACACCGTTCAGCTCACCGCGATCCAGCACAGCCGCGACGTTGCCGCGAAGCTGTCCGTGACGGCGCGCAAGCTGCGGTTCACGACATCGAAGCGAAGCCAGCTCTTCAAGGCCGTCGGTCTGCGCCCGCGACCGCTGGAACAGCTCATCGGGCGTATCACCCTGGCCTCCGTCGTCCTGATCCTGCTCATTCCGAACATCATCTCGATCGTCTACTTCACCTGCATAGCCGTGGACCAATATCAGTCCGAGACGCGCTTCACCGTCCGTTCCTCGACGCCGGCGCTTGGCAAGAACCAGCTAGCCAAGGTGACCGGACTGCCCGCGGCACAAATCGTCCAGGACACGCAGATCGTCACGAATTTCATCACCAGCAAGGATATGGTGATCGCCCTCCAGTCGAAGCTCGATTTCAACAAGCTTTATGGCAATCCGGACATCGATCCGCTGGCGCGGCTGAGACCGGACGCGACGGCTGAGAAGGTGCTCGACTACTGGGAAGACATGGTCTCGATCAAGACCGACGCGACCAGCGGCATCGTCACGGTCAAGGTCCGGGCTTTTTCAGCCGCCGATGCGCAGAAGGTCGTGCAGGCGGTCGTCGCGGCGTCCGAAGTCGTGGTCAACGATGTCAACAACCGCATATGGCGCGACGTCATCTCGACGGCCCAGGCCAATCTGGAAAACGCCAAGAGCCAGCTGCAGAAAGCGCGGGAACAGCTGCAGGCAGCCCGCAACCAGACCGGCGTTCTCAGCGTCGCCGGGGCATCGGCGATCCTGACGAACCTGATCACCACCGTGCAGACGGACAAGATCAACCTTCAGCAGAAATACGATGCGCTGCTCGGCACCGTCGCGCCCACCGCGCCGCAGATGCGGGTGCTGAAGCGCGAGATCGACAGCAAGCAGAAGCAGCTCGACGAGCTGAACAGCCAGGTCGCCGGACAAAAGAAATCGGAGCAGAATCTCGCCGACGTTTCCGTCGACATGTCGCAGCGGGAACTGGAGCAGGGCCTCGCCGAGCAGCAGTTCGCCGCGAGCATGAAAACGCTTGAGCAGGTTCAGTTCGTCAGCAAGCAGCAGCTTCTTTATCTCGACACGTTTCTTGCGCCGAGCCTGCCGGACGAGGCGAAATATCCCAAGCGGGGGCTCTGGATCGGTGGCGTTCTGGCGGTGACCCTGCTGATCTGGGGCATCGTCGTCGGCCTGCTGGCGGCCCTGCGAAATCGTCTCGCGTGATGTCGTCAGGTCGGCCCGTCATGCAGCTTCTACGCGACATCATCTATGGATTGCTTCCCCGGCCGCAACTTTCCGCGGCCGCCGCGCGGCATGCGGTGCCGGCTGCGAAGCGCCTGCTCATCCTGTCGCGCTATCCCAATCCGAGCGTCAGCTACTATCTGGACGAACGAACCAAGGCCCTGGCCGATGTCCCCGTCATCATGAAGGGGATCGACGAAGGCCTGGAGGATGTGGATAGCGACGGGCTGTTCGTCATCATCTGCCGCTATATCCGGGAGCCGCAACTGCGATGGCTCGAAGACAGGCGCAGCCATCTGGCGGGTGTCGCCTATTTCGTCGACGACGACATTCCCGCCGTTGTTGCGGGCGACGAGGCAAGCTGGCCCTATAAATTCACCCTGCTCAATCTCGCCGTCCGGCCGCTCCCGCGCGTCAATCGCCTGCTCACGCATCTGTGGACCTCGACCGAAACCCTGGCCGAGACCTTGGCAAAGGCCGGCCACAGGATCGAGATCCTCGCGCCGCTGCCCGCCGACCAGCCACCGGTATTGCCCGAGATCGGCGAGCCAGCGCCGGCAACGCTGAAGATGATCTATCACGGCACCGGCGTTCATCGGCGCGAACATGAATTCCTGATGCCGATCGTCGCTACCGCGATGAAGAAGCACAAGGCGCTGCATTTCGAAGTTTTCGCGGAAGGCAGCCTCGCGCGCCAATGGAGCCGCCAGGACATCGATACGGCGCGCATCACCGTGCATCCGCCCCTGCCCTGGTCTTCCTATCTCAAAAAGACGACCGACCATGGCGCCGACATCGCCCTGGCGCCGCTCCTGCGCGGCAAGACCAACAACAGCCGTTCGGATACGAAGCGGATCGATATCTGCCGCATGGGCGCGGCCGCGATATTTTCACAATGCCCGACTTTTGCCCGCTGCGCCGTCGCCGGCGAGCTCCATGTCGGCAATACAGCGGAGGAATGGCTGGCTGCCATCGATCGGCTCGTGAGCGACCCTGCCCTGCGGCTGACCGCGCGCAACGCCACGAAGGAATCCATCGGGAAAATGCGGCAAAGCGCAACGCCGGCATTTCCGGGCATACGTTTCGATGCGCTCGGTCATGTGGCTTGAAAACCGCTCCCTATCATCATCGCTTGCCGGCTTCCTGGGTATTTAATTATCAATGACGATCAAGATCTCTCCGAATGACGACCTCGAACGCGAAACTTCGGCCGGCGCGAATTCGAATCTATGGAAATCCATGGGCGACGACCCGGCCTTCGAGATCCGCTTTTCTCCGGTCCGCAAAAAGCTCGTCGTCATTCATATCGCCGCGACCGACGAAGCCATAGACCCGAAATTCTATGTCAATCGCGGCCGTGGCTTCCGCGAGAAGGACACGGTTACGCTGCCAGTTGGACAGCGCTTCATCGTTACGGCGGATGTGGGCACGATCGGCACCATCTGCGCCCTGCGCGCCGACCCGGCCACCTTCCCCACCATGCTGCACTTCGACGTTGCCGCCTTCTCCTCCAGCAAAGCGGCCGAGACGCATATTGCCGCGCTTCTGGCTGCCGACGGGCAGGCGGAGCGCGTGGATCTCGGCAAGCTGCCGCAATATTGGACGAAAATGCCGAAGCTTGCCCTGCGCAAGCGGTCGCCGAGCAGGACGATCCAATATGCGCAGGCGAGCTATCGCCTGGCCTCCGAGCTGCCCGCGCCCACGATTTCCGCCACCTCCGGCGCCTGGCTCAGCGTCGTCGTGCCGGTCTACAACGCGCCGCCGCGCTATCTCGACGATCTCGTCCGGTCCTTCGAGGAGCAGGGTGAAGAGGGCACCGAACTCATTCTCAGCGACGACGGTTCGAATTCGCCGGAAACGCTGCACTGGTACGAGACGCAGCGGCCGAAAGACAATATCCGCTTCGTCCTCAATGCCAAGAACGGCGGCATAGCGGCCGCTACCAATGCCGGGCTGCGGCAGGCGCGCGGCCTCTGGGTTGCCTTGCTCGACCATGACGATGTGATCGCCCCGCATGCTTTCAGGGTCGTGCGCCATACGCTCGAGCAGTATCCCGATGCCAACTTCCTCTATACCGACGAGCTGGTGGTCGACGATACGCTGAGGCCCACCGGCCTGATGCTGAAGCCCGCCTACGACCCCGTTCTGCTGACGGGGGTCAACTACATCAATCATTTCTCCATCTATCGCCACAGCCGGCTTCAGGAGATCGACTATCTGCGCACCGGCTATGACGGCTCGCAGGACTACGACCTTCTGTTGCGCTATCTCGATGGCGTGCCCGAAGACACCGTCCTCCACCTGCCCTACCCGGCCTATTGGTGGCGTCGCAACGGCCGTACCTATTCGCGCAAGTTCATGGAGGCCGCGACCACCCATGCGCGGAAAGCCCTCTTCGAACGCTTTGCCCAACACCGGCAGCCCATTCGTATCGAGGAAGCGCTGACGGACACGCTGCACCGCGTCATGTTCGATCGTCCGGACACGGCATGGCCGAAGATTTCCGTCATCATCCCCAGCAAGGATAGTCTCGATCTGATTTCCAGGGTGCTGAAGGATATTTTCGAAGGCACGGATTATCCCAATCTCGAGGTGCTGGTCATCGACAACGGCTCCGGAGACAAGGCCGTGCTCGATCTCTACGATCATTACCGGCAGACCTATCCGCAGTTCTCGGCCACGATCACGCCGGAACAGTTCAACTTCTCCCGTTCGATCAATCGCGGGCTGGGCGCCGCCACCGGCGAGCACTATCTGATCCTCAACAACGACGTCGAGATCATCGAGCCGGGCTGGCTGAAGGAGATGGTGACCTGCCTCGCCTATGAGCGGACGGGCATCGTCGGCGCCAAGCTGCTCTACGGCAACAACAAGCTCCAGCATGCCGGCGTCATCATCGGATTCGGCGGACTGGCCGGGCATTGGTACATGAACAAGCCCCGGGAATTCGGCGGCCCGATGAACCGGCTGCATGTGCGCAATTCCATGACCTGCGTGACGGGCGCCGTCATGCTGATTTCCGGAGACTGCGCGCGGGCGATCGGCACGTTCGACGAAGAGAATTTCGCCGTCGCCTATAATGACGTCGATTATTGCCTGCGCGCCCACAAGGCCGGCTTCCGCATCATCTGGACGCCGTTCGCCTGCCTCTATCACCATGAATCGCTGTCACGCGGCTCCGACAAATCGGGCGAGAGGAAAAAGCGCTTCGAGCGCGAGAAGGAGAATTTGCGCAGGCTGCACGGCACGCAGACCTTCATCGATCGCGCCCTCAATCCGGCCTATGCCCGGGACAAATCCGATCCCAAGATCCTGATACCGACGAAGCTGCACGTTCCGTTGCGGTAGAATTGGGCCGTCGCAGTACGATCGGGGTTGTCCGCCGGCGGCGGATGTCCCCGATCCCCACCGAACATCATGGGCGATACTGTTCGTCGCTCACCTGCTCCAGCCAGTCGGCGGCCTTGCCGTCCTGCATTTCCTGAATGGCGATATGGGTGAGTGCCGTTTCCGGTCCGGCGCCGTGCCAGTGTTTTTCGCCGGGCTCGAACCAGAGGACGTCGCCGGCTTCGATTTCCTTGATCTCGCCACCCCAGCTTTGCGCCAGGCCCTTGCCCTCGGTCACCACAAGGGTCTGGCCGAAAGGATGGGTATGCCAGGCGGTGCGGGCGCCCGGCTCGAAAGTGACGCTGACGACCTGCACGCGGGCCGGCGCCGGCGCCTGCAGCAGCGGCTCCTGACGTACCGTGCCGGTGAAATACTCGGCCGGCGGATTGAGGGATGGACGGGTTCCCTTGGGTCTGATCTGCAAAGCGCTCCTCCTGCGTGAAACGACGCGGCACATGCCGCGCTCCCCCTTTTCAACCTATGTCATTCGATGAGCCGATCAAGCTGCGACGCCGGTTCTGGCGGCGCTCAAAGCTGGATCAGATCCAGATCGCCGCCGATCTCCCGTCTGGCGATATCGACCAGGCTCGTCTCGTGGGTGAAGAGAATGGTCTGGAATCGCCCGGCCGTGCCGGCCAGCGCCTTCAAACCGGCGCTGACGCGCTCGTCATCGAAAGTCTGGAAGATATCATCGACGATCAACGGCGCCGGCTCGTTTCGAGAGGAATAATCCTCGAGGAAGGCAAGCCGCAGCGCGAGATAGAGCTGGTCCCCCGTGCCCTCGCTCAAGCCCGCCAGCGGCACCCGTTCGCCGCTGGAGCGCTCGGCCAGCAGCTGCAGCGCGTCCGTCTCGTCATGCTCCTCGACCAGCCGCGCGAAACGGCTGCCGGTCAGCAGCGAGAACAGCTCGCCCGCCCGCGTGATCACCGGATCGGCCTGCTGCTCGCGATAGGCTTCCATCGAGCTCGCCAGCATGCGTGCCGCCAGCTTCAGCACCACCCATTGCCGCGCCAGATCCTTGGCCTCCTGCTCGGCGGCAAGCTTTTCGAATACGGCATATTCGGCGCTGACGCCGGTCTCCATGGCGCGGCGCTGGCGCTGATTTTCCGCGAGGCTCGCCATAAGCTCGCCATGGGCGGTGAACTGCCTATGGTCGTCGGCGGACAAGCGCTCGATCTCCAGATCGGCGGCGACACGATCGAAGCCGGCGAGTTCGGCGCGCATCACCTCCTCCCCGGCGCCATCCGCCTGCCGATGGAAGCGTTCGCGGCTTTCGGCCAGCCGGGCACGCAGGCGGACGCGCTCGCGCAGCCGCGACAATAGCGCCGGCAGATCCCTATCCGGCGGCTGATCGGCCGTCAGAGCGGCGAGAGCAGCCTCGACCGCCGCAAGCGCCTCGGCGCAACGCACGGCCTCACTCTCGGCCCGCTGACGCTCCTCCTCCAGCCGGTCCTGCTTCTTCTGCTCGCCGCGCGCGGCATTGACGCGGGCATGCAGAGCCTCGGCCGCCGCATCCGGCGGCAGATGGTCGAGCTCATCACCGGCCGTCGCGGCAAGCGTCGCCAAGCGCCGCTCGAAATCGGCCATATCCCGCCGCATGCCGCTGACGCGGCGATGGCGGTTGTCGTGTTCGGCGAGAACGTCCGGCAGCTCGGTCCAGGCTTTGAGCGCCGCGGACGCCATCTCCAATGTCGCCTCGGCGGGCAGACCAAGCAGGAGGACGGCCTTGCCGAAAGCCTCGCGCCAATTCTCCTGCTGTCTTTCGATATCCCGCTGCTGCTCGCCAAGCCGCGTCAACCGATCCCGCGCCGCGGCGATCTCGCCCTCGCGCGTGCGGCTCTCGCTCCAGCGCTCGGACAGAAGGCGAAGATGTTTTCGCAAACCCTCCGCCATCGCGTTCGCCGGCAGCCGTCCACTCCTATAGCCGGTCGCCTCGGCAATATCCTGCAGGGCCGGCGATAGGCGCGCTTCCGCTAGAGCGCTTTCGTCGCGCTCATCCGACAGATCGCGCAAGGCGCGGCGCTCGCGAAACAGCAACTCGACGCCGCGTCGCCATTCCAGCATCGCCGCCGGGTCGAAAGCGGCGACACCCGATGGCTCGAAAAGCGCGGCAAAAGCCGCTCTCGCATTTGCCAGACCCTCTTCAGCCTGCTTGAGCCGCCCGGCCGCCGTCTCGCGCTCCTGCCGCAGCCGCTCTTGGCGCAAGCGATTATCGGCATGGCGCGAGACGCGATCCGCATCGCTCAGGGCCGCATCTGCCAGGCGATCGGCTTCCACAAGGCTCGTTGCAAACTTGGCAATGACCTCGTTGTCGGCAGTGAGGCTCCCGTCCGACCATCCATCCCGGATCGAGCGCCACGCACCATCGCGCGCCGCGCGCGCGCCGGCAATCTGTTCACGCGTGACGATCGGGCCGCTGCGCTGCGCATCCTCCAGCGCCCGCTCGATCTCGGCCAGCTGCTCGTCATGGACCCGCAGCCTATCGCCGGCTTCGCGAATGCCGGCGCGGGCCGCATCGAGCGTTTCGCGGTGCGCGGCGATCTCGACGGCATCCGGCAAGGGGGCGACGGAGAGCGCGTCGATATCCTCGACCGGCGGGCGCAGACGGGCGGCAGCCTCGGAGAGATCCATCCCGATACGGCGGATCTGCGTCTCCAACCCGTCGAGCCGGGCGAGGCTGGCAAGATCGCCGCCCAGGGCCTCCAGTTGATCGATGAAGGGCCGAGGATCGATGAGCTTGCCGGAAACGCCATCCTTCTCCAATGCCGCAAGCTGCCGGTGCTCGCTATCCAGCTGCCCGGTAAGCGCCTCAGTCCGAAGCGCCAGCCGCCTGCCCTCCTCGACCAGTTCCGAGAGGCGCGCACGATCCGCATCGCTCGGCTGCCGCTTTTCCAGCTCCCCGACATTCGAAAGACCGAGACGGCGGGCAAGCTGGGCAAGTGTCGCATCATAGCCGGCCAGTTCCTGATCGACGCGCGGCAGGTCCTGACGCTGGCTGCGGTAATTTCCGGTATCGGCAAAGAGCTGGGTTATCTCGTCGGCGATCCGCAACAGGGTTTCGTCGAGATGTATCCGCGACAGGTCCTCGCCGGACTGCGCGACTGCTTGGCGGGCACGGCGCAGTTCGTCTTCGGCGGCCCGCTTGTCCTCCAGGCATTGCTCCAGCCGATCGGCAAAGCTTTCCGGCAGCGAGGCGAGATCGGAGAGGCTCTCCAGGGCCGCCATTTCACCGTCGATCTCCGCCAGCAAGGGCTGCAGCGTCTTCAGCCTCTGCAGCCGGTCGAGAGCCTGCCGCGTCTCGTGGCGCTGGTGCTGCAGGCGCTCGAGTTCGGCGTCCAGCTCCGCAGCCTCCGCCAGCAGCTTCTTCCAGTCGCCGGATTTCAGTTCATTGTCACGTTCGGCCTTGCGGGCCTCGTCGTGACGGTCCAGCGCCTGATAGAAGCTGCGATCCTTCGAGCGCCGTTGGGCATAGATGCCTTCGGCCTCGCCTTCCAGCGACTGGCGCAGGCGGGAAAGACCCGTGAGACCGGAAGCGGCTGAGAACAGCAGGCTGCCGATCTCGCCGCCGCTACGCAGCATCGCCGCCGCCCCTTGCCGCAGCCGCAGGGAATCGAGGCCGAAAGCGCGCTCGAAGACATCGCGGCTCAGATTGCCGAGGAAGGGCGCCAGGGCATCTTCGGTAAGCGGCGTCTCCTTGTCGTCGGGAGCAAGCAACGTGTTCTTGCGTCCGCGACGGCGACGAAAGGCAAGGCTTGCGCCATCGCGGGCCGTCAGCACCGCGCCGACCCGCAGGCTGGTCGGCTCATGCAGGAAGCTTTGTTCGGCAGCGCTCGGAAAGCCGAACAGCAGGTCGGAAATCGCGCTCAGCGCCGAGGACTTGCCCGCCTCGTTCGGCCCGTAGATGACATGCAGCTTCGCGCCGGCACGAAAATCGATCGCGCGGTCCGTCAGCGCGCCGTAGCGGAGGATATCGAGCCGGTCGAAGCGCATGGGTCAGCCCGCCCCCTGCCCGCGCGCCAGCAGCAATTGCCTGGCTTCCTCGATCAACATCTCGACGGTATCGTCCAACGGCAGTTCGGCCGCGCCCAGCCCGCCCGGCAGGCGCACCGCGATCTCGCCGATGAGCCGGTTCGCCTCCGCCACGATCTGCCCGTCATCGGCATGTCCCGCCAGCAACTGGCCGAGATCGAGCGCGCCCTCGGCATCGGCAACGGGAGCCGCCGGCGCTTCCAGCCGCAATTCCAGCTTCTCCAGCCAGATATCCTCATGCACGCGATGGCATGCGGCCTCGACCTCGTCGCGCCATTGCTGGCGATTGGCGGCGATCGTCGCCTGCAGCGGCGTCACGCCGGAAAGCCTGACGCGCAGCGCCGTCATCCGGCCGGCCATGTCCCCGGCAAGCGGTTGCACGGCCTGCTCCACGCGGCGCAGGATCGCCGCCTGATCATCCTCGGGGTCGATCCCTATCTCGACCTGCGCGAACCGCGCCTCGTCGACGATCAGCCGCTCATGGCTGATGCGGCCGTCCTCCACCGTCACCAGAACCGCGCCCTTGGCGCCGCGCTCGCGGATGCTGCGCCCCTGCAGATTGCCGGGGAAGATCACCAGCGGATCGCTCGCGACCACTTCGAACTCGTGCACATGGCCGAGCGCCCAATAGTCATAGCCGCGCGAGCGCAGGTCATCGACCGAACACGGCGCATAGGGTGCGTGCGGCTCGCGGCCGGTGAGTGAGGTATGCAGGACGCCGATATTGAACCAGCCCGCGACCGCCGCCGGATAGGAAAGCGCCAGATTGTCGTTTGCCGAGCGTTCGGCAAAGCCCTGCCCGTGCAGCGCCACCCGCAAGGCTTCCAGCCGGACGGAGCCTGGCTTGTTGGTGGGGAATTCATGGACGTTGGCGGGCAGCGTGATGGTCTTGGTGATGACGCTTGCCGCGTCATGGTTGCCGCGCAGGAGATAGACGGGAATGCCCGCCCGCTCCAGCCGCGCCATTTCACGATTGAAGAACAGCCCGATCTTGTTGTCCTTCCAGTCGCCATCATAGACATCGCCGGCGATGAGAAAGAAATCCACCTGCCGTTCGATCGCCTGACCCACCAGCGTCGAGAAAGCCTTGCGGCTGGCTTCCACGAAGACGGAGGCGACGGCCGCATCCTTCAGGGCCAGCCCCTGAAAAGGACTGCCGAGATGCAGGTCGGCGGCATGGATGAAGCTGAAAGAGGCCATGGGCTCCGGTCGATGACAGATATCCGGCATCTCTTTTAGGGAAATGCGGGAGCGATGAATACCTGTCGGCGGCGATCATCCAACGCTTTCGCACATTGCCGGGCGCCGTCACACGCCTATGTCACGCAATTGCGATCCTGCGCCGATCCAGTGCATGCTTGCCGCACCTCTTCGCGGCTGCTACTGCACCGGCATTTCATCACGAATGGAGAGATTGTCATGAAACACCATGGGTTCGGGCGCATGCCCTTCACCGTCACCGATATCGGCTTCGGCGCCTGGCAGATTGGCGGCGCCTGGGGCGATGTCAGCGAAGCCGACGGACGCGCGGCGCTGAATGCCGCCCTCGACGCCGGCATGACCTTCATCGACACCGCCGACGTCTATGGCGACGGCCGCTCGGAAAAGATCATCGCCGATGTTCTGAAGGCGCGCGGCGGCGAGCGCCCGATGGTGGCGACGAAGGCCGGCCGCCGGCTCAACCCGCACGTCGCCGACGGCTATACCAAGGCCAATCTCGAAGGCTTCATCGACCGCAGCCTGAAGAATCTCGGCGTCGAGAGCCTGGACCTGGTGCAGCTTCATTGCCCGCCGACGGAAGTTCTCTATCGTCCGGAGGTCTTTGCCGGTCTCGACGAACTGCAGAAGGCCGGCAAGATCAAGGGATATGGCGTCAGCGTCGAAAAGGTCGAGGAAGCGCTGAAGGCGATCGAATATCCCGGCGTCGTCAGCATCCAGATCATCTACAATATCTTCCGTCAGCGGCCTGACCATCTGTTCTTCAAGGAGGCCAAGCGCAAGAACGTGGCGATTATCGCCCGCGTCCCCCTCGCCTCCGGCCTGCTTTCCGGCAAGATCACCCGCGACACGCAATTTGCCAGCGACGACCACCGCAACTTCAATCGCAACGGTGAAGCCTTTGACGTTGGCGAAACCTTTGCCGGCGTTCCCTTCGAGGTCGGCCTGCAGGCGGTGGAGGAGGTTCGCAAACTGGTGCCGGCCGGCGCCAGCATGGCGGCTTTCGCGCTGCGCTGGATCTTGATGAGCGATGCCGTCACCGTCGTCATTCCCGGCGCCCGCAACGCCGAACAGGCAAGAGCCAATGCAGCCGCCGCCGACCTCGCCCCTCTCTCGGCCGACGTCATGGCGGCAACGCGGGACATCTACGAGCGCCTGATCGCCCCGCACGTTCACCACCGCTGGTAAGGCCATTTTGACATGGATAGCCGGGATCTACTTCCGGCTATCCCAAGATGCTTTTGACGGAAAGCCGTAGGGGAAGAGGCCCGAACCGAGCTTGGAGGAGGAATGCAATGAAAGTCGCGCTGGTAACGGGCGCCTCACGTGGTCTTGGCGCGGTGATCGCCTCGCAGCTTGCTGAAGCAGGCTGGGCCGTCGCGGTCAATTATGCGAGCGACACACAGGGCGCCGAGAGGATTGTCGAGACCATCCGGCAGCGCGGCGGTCAGGCATTTGCCGCCCGGTTCAGTGTGGTCGACAAGGACCAGCTTGTGGACGGGCTGGAAAAGATCAAGGCATCGCTCGGACCGGTCGACCTCATCGTCAACAATGCGACCGGCCCTCAGCCGGAAATGCCGCTCATGGAGCAATCCTGGCGGACTTACCTCGACCAACTCGAATTCTTCGTCAAGGCGCCGCTGGAGCTGCTTCAGGCGGTGCTACCGGACTGGCGGGCACGCAAATCGGGCCGCGTCATCAACATCGGCTCTGAGGTCGCCGAGCTCGGCAATCCGAATTTCGGCAATTATGCCTCCGCCAAGGGCGCGATGTTATCGATGACGCGCTCCTGGGCGAGAGAGCTGGCACCGGAAGGAATTACGGTCAATCTCGTCGCTCCCGGCTGGATACCGGTCGAGCGCCATGTCGGCGCTTCGCAAGAAGCAAAGGACGGCTATCTCGCGCATACGCCGCTGGCTCATTTCGGCAGGCCCGAAGATATTGCCGATGCCGTCGTCTTTCTCGCCTCGAGCAAGGCAGACTTCATCACCGGCCAGAAGCTCGCGGTCAATGGTGGCCGAACATTGCTCTGACATCACGAGGCGGCGAAAACGGATCGCTGGTGTAGCCGGGCGAGCAGAGCGAGCGACCTCCATTTACTTCGTGTTTCCTGACCCTGCCACGCGCGGATCGGCCGATCGTGCTGTAGGCAAACTGCTCTGCTCGCCGAATTCATGTGTCTTTCACATGCTGGGGCCAGGACACGGCATCACATGCCTTGAGCCGACGCGAACCGCTGCGCAACTCGCGCTACGCGCTCGCCGTAAGCACGAGCAGTTTCCAGGTCTCCGATCGACATTTCGCTCGGGGCTGCGTCGGCATCGCATTGCGCCATTGGCGCGATGTATGATCCCATCCTGTTCGCATCGTCGCGCTTCGAGGCCTTCACGTTCGCCGGCTTCACCCCTAGACTGACCCAAAGGCCTCCGTGCTGCCCTGCCAGAAGAACGAAGTATTCGAGAGTATTGAGCTTGTCGCCGTTCAGACTGGCACTGTTGGTGAAGCCTCCGAAAACCTTATCCTGCCATTTGCTGGTGAACCAAGCCTTCGAGGACGTGTCGGCGAACTTCTTAAACTGCCAGCTCGGGCCTCCCATGTAGGTTGGCGATCCGAAGATAATGGCGTCGGCGCCGTCCAATGCGATCCATCCGTCATCGGAAAGGTTACCATCCGCATCGATGGCGCAAAGTACCGCGCCCGCACCCTCCGCTATGGCTTCCGCCATCCGCTGGGTGTGGCCATAGCCGGAATGATAGACGACGACTGCGCTTGCTGTGCGATTTGACATGGTGGTTTTAGCCTCCTTCAGGCCATCGCTTGACGCTGTCCGGAAGCGAGGTCGCTCCGACTGGCGTCTTCTTCTCGGTGGATTGACGACAGGGGATGGATGACATCCGACCCTCTGGCGGTAGAGGCCTTTTCCGGCCAGCTACTCATAGGCCCTCATCTGGATGGCACTGTTGCCGCCAGATATTCAGACTTGGCCGGTGACGCCCGCCAGTGCCAACAGCAACAGGAACACGAAAGGTGGCGGGAGCTCTCGATAGTTCCTGATACGGACAATGGCCGCGATCGCGACGAGCATGATGCAGGCGCCCAACGCAACCCCGATATATCGGGTGCCGGCTGTGACCAGAAGCACCGCGGTTACGAACTCGAAGGCAGCCGTGACCCAGCACCACCAGAAAGGAAATCCAAGCCGCACGAAACCCGCGCGGATTTTCGGATGTCCACTCGCGTTGACGATGGTACCGACGAGAAACGCCCCGGCGGGCAGCCATATGAGGACGGTATCGAGTGATGCTGTGCCTGTGAAAATGTTCATCGGAACACCCGCTGACTTCGTGTATGTAGCAATGTCATTTAATCTAGCATTGCTAGTTTGTCAATCAACGTTCCGTTTGATAGTTTGCTTCAAGAAAAGCATGCGCATGCAGATTGAGGACACAGGGTGGGTATCAGCGAACGCAAGACCCGAGAACGAGGCGAACGCGAACGCAGGATCGTCGTCGCTGCGCGGACCATCGCTGAACGCGACGGCTGGGCTTCCGTCACAATCCGGCGTCTCGCCGAGGAGATAGAATACAGTCAGCCAGTTCTCTACTCGCATTTCGAAAATCGCGATCAGATCGTCGGAGCGGTCGCGCTCGAAGGCTTCGGCGAATTGGCTGCTATACTCCGCGCCGCGATCCGGCCATCGTCCACGTTAAAGGAGCGCGTGGAAGACGTCGCAGCCGCCTATCTCGATTTCGCTTTTGCTCGCCCGGCGATGTATGAGGCGATGTTCATCCTGCCAACTGGTCTCCGCTTCGCCAGGTCCGACACGCCAGCTCAACTTCGCGATGGTTTCGGAGCCATGGCGACGGTGATCGCGCCGTTCTCCCAGGATGCGGATACCGCTACCGAAACTTTCTGGGCGGCACTTCACGGTCTGGCGGAGCTTGAACGTCACGGCAGGATAAGACCCGCTTTTAGGGCTCAACGTATCACGCTCATCATGCAGATGGTGTCGGGTCAACCCTGAAAGCGGGTCTTGCGATTAACCCAATCCCGCATAAACGGCTTGGAAAATGCGGGATAGGGCGAAGGGGCATAAGCCCCGGGAGTTTGGCAGTTTCGGGCCGAAAGCAGACACGGCAGCGTTTGCTGCCTGAGGCCATAAAAAAGGGCCCGCAAAAGCGAGCCCCAATCTTATCCACCCGCGAGGCAAGAGCCCCGCTGCGGGCGAAAATCAATTAGCTATTGACGGCGTCCTTCAGGCCCTTGCCGGGCGTGAACTTCGGCACGTTGCGAGCCGCGATGTCAACTTCAGCGCCGGTGGACGGGTTACGGCCCTTGGTGGCTGCACGGTGAGAAACGGTGAAGCTACCGAAACCTGCAAGACGAATGTCGCCGCCCTTCTTCAGTTCAGCCTGGACGGTATCGAAAACAGCATCAACAGCGGAAGCAGCGTCAGCCTTCGTAATACCGGCCTTCTCGGCCACTGCGGACACGAGCTCATTCTTGTTCATGTTTCCACCCCTTTCTACTGGTATGAAACGATCATCTGTAAGCGGGGCGCAGAATACGTATGCTCCAACCCGCCGCAACCCCCAAAAACCCTGCAAATCAAGGAAAAGCAAGCGTCGCCAAAAGCTTTTCACAAAAAAAGACCGGCAGAATTGCCGGTCTTTTCACCTTTTGTGTCAATTTGGCGAAAACTGGGCGAAACCGCGCTTAATGCGCGATTGTCGCTCCGACATCGTCCACACCCTCGACCGTTGCGATCACGGGCGTTTCAACAGTGCCATCCCACTCGATCGGCTCGGGCCTGCGGACCAGCGCATGCTTGATCACCTCGCCCATGCGGGATACCGGGATGATCTCCATGTTGTTCTTCACGTTGTCCGGAATCTCCGCCAGATCCTTGGCGTTTTCTTCCGGAATCAGCACCTTCTTGATGCCGCCGCGAAGCGCTGCGAGCAGTTTTTCCTTCAGGCCGCCAATCGGCAGCACGCGGCCGCGCAGCGTGATTTCACCCGTCATGGCCACATCCTTGGAAACCGGGATGCCGGTCATGATCGACACGATCGCGGTTGCCATGGCGACACCGGCCGAGGGACCATCCTTCGGCGTGGCGCCTTCCGGCACGTGCACGTGGATGTCGCTCTTGTCGAAGCGCGGCGGCTCGATGCCGAAATCGACAGCGCGCGAACGGACATAGGAGGCCGCCGCCGAGATCGATTCCTTCATGACTTCCTTCAGGTTGCCGGTGACCGTCATGCGGCCCTTGCCCGGCATCATCACGCCTTCGATCGTCAGCAGCTCGCCGCCGACTTCGG
>JASGEG010000033.1:0-13637 GCA_047606605.1 Rhizobium sp. | reverse complement strand
GCTTTTGCTGGCAACCGATTGTTCAGCGTGCTTCCCTGCAATCAGTTCCGCAGCCGATACCCTGTCTTGAAGATCCACCAGAGGGTCGCAAGGCAGAGGAAGAGAAACAGCGTGATCATCGCAAGGCTCAGCACCGGATTGACGTCGGCAATGCCGTAGAAACTCCAGCGGAAACCGCTAACGAGGTAGAGAACCGGGTTGAGATGGCTGACCGCCTGCCAGAACGGCGGCAGCATGCTGATGGAATAGAAGCTGCCGCCCAGGAAGGTCAGCGGCGGCACGACCAGCATCGGGATCAGGTTCAACTGCTCGAAATTCCCGGCCCAGATGCCGATCATGAAGCCGAACAGGCTGAAGGTCACCGCCGTCAGCACGAAGAACAGGATCATCATGACCGGGTGCTGGATGGTGATATCGACGAAGAAATTCGCCGTCAGCAGGATGATCAACCCGATCAGCATGCCCTTGGTCGCGGCGGCGCCGACATAGCCCAGGACGATTTCTGCCATGGCGACGGGCGCCGACAGAACCTCGTAGATCGTTCCGGTGAATTTCGGGAAATAGATGCCGAAGGAGCCGTTGCTGATGCATTGGCCGAGCAGCGTCAGCATGATCAGACCCGGCGTGATGAAGGCGCCATAGGACACGCCCTCCACCAGCTGGATACGCGAGCCGATGGCCGCGCCGAAGACGATGAAATAGAGCGAGGTGGAAATGACCGGCGAGACGACGCTTTGGAGCAGCGTGCGGCGCGTGCGCGCCATCTCGAAGGCGTAGATGGATTTGACCGCCTCGAAGTTCATTTGTCTTCTCCCACCAGCGATACGAAAATGTCCTCGAGCGAGCTTTGCCGTGTCGAGAGGTCCTTGAAATGAATGCCCTCCGCCGCCAGCCGCGACAGCAGCACGGCGATGCTCGATTGCTCGTGCTCGGCGTCGAAATCGTAGATCAGCGTCGTGCCGTTCGGCCCGAGCGACAGGCCGTTGCCGTCAAGAGACTGCGGAACCGCCTCCAGCGGCTCTGCGAGATCAAGGATCAGCTGCTTGCGGCCGAGCTTGGCCATCAGCGCGTTCTTTTCCTCGACCAGCAGCAGCTTGCCGCCATTGATGACGCCGACGCGATCGGCGATTTCCTCGGCCTCTTCGATATAGTGTGTCGTCAGGATGATGGTGACGCCGGAGGCGCGCAGCCGCTCGACGACATGCCACATATCCTTGCGCAGTGTCACATCCACGCCCGCCGTCGGCTCGTCGAGGAAGAGGATCTGCGGCTCGTGCGACAATGCCTTGGCGATCAGCACGCGCCGCTTCATGCCGCCGGAAAGCTGGCGAAGCATGTTGTCCTTCTTGTCCCAGAGCGACAGATCGCGCAGCACGCGTTCTATATGCGCCGGATCGGGCTTCTTGCCATGCAATCCGCGCGAAAAGCTCACCGTGTTCCATACGGTTTCGAACTGATCGGTGGTCAGCTCCTGCGGCACCAGGCCGATCATCGTGCGGGTGGTGCGAAACTCCTTGACGACGTCATGGCCGCCGACCATCACCGTGCCGCCGCTCGGATTGGCGATGCCGCAGACGATGGAGATCATCGTCGTCTTGCCGGCGCCGTTCGGGCCGAGCAGAGCCAGGATTTCGCCCTGATCGATATCGAGATCGATGCCTTTCAGCGCCTGAAACCCGTTCGAATAGGTCTTGGTGAGATTACGGATGGAAATGATCGGGGCCATGATGCAGGCAAGTCCGGTGAGATGATCAATTGTGCGGCGTTTGCCCGCTATATAAGCGGAAAGTCGCTTTTACCACCCCGCATTGACGGAACACTGCGTTCGCCAAAAGAAACAAGTTGTCATTAAATCGTGACCTTCGTCGGGCATATAGCTCCTTAGGTGAGCAACGGTTTGTCGCAACTCCGCCCAACGCCTCTTGGCGACAACGTCAGCGCCTGAATATTCGAAGACTGATTGCCTTCGCATCCATATTTCATGCGTCATTGTGCCAGAAAGTTCTTTTCCGGAGCCAGCAAAGATCCCCTGTCGTTGCTGCGCACCACTCAAGCCGGCTTTCGCCGGCTTTTTTCTTTTGTCGGCTAAGGATGCAAGATCACCAGTTGCCGTTGACGCCGCAGCCCGCCGGCGGCAGCGTCTTGTTTTCGAAACGGGCCTTCAGCATCTCGCAGCCCTTCTCACGGATCGGGCCTGGCATCATCGTGTTGAGGCCGATGCCGACCTCATCGAAAGGGTCTTCGGCATAGGCGACATAGGCATACCAGCGACCGCCGATCACGAGAATGATCGCAACGAGCGCAGCGGCAACGGCCTTTCCCAGGCTGCCTTTCCTTCTCGGCGGATTGTCCATTGAACGGCTCCTCATTCCCCGCGCAGTTAACCGCGATTCCCATCGCGGGTAAACCCCGGCGAACCGATATCAGAGGCTGCAATAGCGCCGTCCGCCCTTGCGGTCTCTGAGATCGAAATGGAAATGATTCCAATGCTCCGGATTGCTGCCGGGGCCGAGCACCGTATCGAAATAACGGCAGCTATCGCTGCGCACCGCCTTCAGCAGCCGCCCCTCGCGGAAGGAGAACAGCCCCTTCTTGCGCACATCGATGACATGGCCGTTCTTCAGCACGAATGTACCGATATCGATGGCGTTGCCATGCGCGTGTTCCGACATCGGATTGTAGCGTTGCCGGCTATTGTTCATCCGGCGGCAGGAATAGCCGCCCATCGGCACGATCGTCCCGATGCCCGACCAGTAGCGGGTGCGCGCCGCCGGCGCCAGTTCGTTCTTCACCCATTTCGCGAAGGCCAGCGTCACCTGGCAGTTCAGCGTTACCGCCGGCCGGACGGCGATGTTGCCGGAAAGACCGCTCAGCGAAATCGGATAGGGAACCTGGCAGGCCGGACCGTTGGAGATCGCGGGCTTATCGACATAGACGACGCCCATGCGCTGCAATTCCTGCCGGCAGGCGATTTCGGACGGCGGCATGACGCCCGGCGCCGATTGCGGCGCCTCCGGCTCCTGGTCGATCCGCGGCATCGGATTGTCGACACGGGGAAGCATCGCCACCTGCGTCCCCTGCTGCCGCCGGATCGGCGACTGGTTGAGCTCGGCCTGCGCGGCGGGACGCTGGATGATCGAGCGGTTGGTCTGCATCGGCGCGTCGGAACCGATGCCGTCGACAACCGGCTGATCCGTCTGTCCCTCGGCGATGTTCTGCTCTTCCTCCTGCGCCAGCCCGACGACCGAACCGGACTGCGCCTCCTCGCTCGGCCCGACGCCGAGCTCTGCATCCATATTGACGCCTTCGGACGGTATGCTCGATTGCGGCGCCAGCCCCTGCTCGACATCCGTCGTCGTCACGGCTTCGTCGCTGCCGCTCATCGGAAGGCGGCCCTGTTTTGCGGCTGCGGAAGGCGGCAGCGCCGCCGCACTTTGCCGATTGACGAAGGAACCGTCGCCGGTGGCGTAATTGGCGGAAGCAGAGTTCAGGGGGGCCTGGCTGCCCTGATAGCTGAACTGCCGAGACGGCACGCTGCGATGCGGCTTGATCGAGCTCACGCGGGCGCTGCTGTCGATGTTCGACGGCGGCACGAGACTATCGGCCGTACAGGCGACCAGCGCCGACGACAGCAGCAATGGCAGCGCCGCCCGCCGCAGAAGGGATAAATACGCCATACTCCAGATCCGCTCTCGCTGTCCCAGCCACGGTCGACAACAATGACAAATGCTAAAGAGAAACGGTGAATGAATGCTTACCGCCTGCCGCATCTCCTCCATCGAAACGGCATGGCGCGCTTAGAGCGGATCGAAACGGACCATCCGCGATTGCAATTGCCTGGTGACGGCGCGCAAGCGATCCCTTTCCCATTCAGGCTTGATTGCGTAGGCTGAAGGCTGGAATCATGCCTTTTCGATAGGAGCCGACGCATGAACGACAGCCCCAAGCCGCGAGGCGAACTGACCCTGCGCACGCTGGCCATGCCCGCCGATGCCAATCCCGCCGGCGACATTTTCGGCGGCTGGGTCATGGCGCAGATGGACTTGGCGAGCGGCATTCGCGCCGCCGAGCGCGCACGCGGCCGCGTCGTCACCGCCGCCGTCAAGGAAATGGCGTTCGAACTGCCGGTGAAGATCGGCGACACACTGAGCGTCTTCACCGACATCGAGCGCGTCGGCCGCACCTCGATCACCCTCATCGTCGAAGCCTGGGCGCACCGCTCGCGCTATAACAACATGGAGAAGGTGACGGCCGGGACATTCATCATGGTCGCGCTCGATGAGAACGGCGCCCCGAAGGCGGTCCCCACGGAGAGCTGACAGGATGGACGTCGCGCGGTCGCCGGAAGTCTACGTCTATATCAGGACCGTCATGAGCATGGTCATCGGCCTGTCGCTGGCCCAGCTCCTGACCCGACTGGCCGGCTTCGTGCAGGCGCCGGGCAAGCACCGCGTCTATGTCGTGCATCTCGGCTGGGTGCTGTCGATGTTCCTGTTCATCATCCATTTCTGGTGGTGGGAATATCGGCTGCAATCCGTCGCCGAGATCGGCTTCGGCGTCTATCTCTTCCTTATCTGCTTCTGCTGCCTGTTCTATTTTCTCTGCGTGCTGCTCAATCCTCCCTCGGTCGAGGACTATGGCGGCTTCGAGGAATATTTCATCTCGCGGCGACGCTGGTTTTTCGGCCTTCTCGCCGTCACCTACGCCTTCGACCTCATCGACACGCTGCTGAAGGGGGAAACATATTTCCGATCGCTCGGCTGGGAATACCCGACGCGCAACGTGGTCTATATCGTGCTCTGCATCATCGCCGCCATCACCGCCAATCGCCGTTTCCAGGCGGCTTTCGTGACCATCGGCCTGATCTACCAGATCACCTGGATCTTCCGGATCTACGATCTATTGCCGGGATAGGGCGCGTCACCGAAATGCGACAGGGCGGCGGCAAAACGACCGTCATCCACAGTTGCCGCGATCGTCGGCCAAGACATCGCCATATTGTTCGGATCGATAGCGCCTCGGCTTGCGGACGGGGAGAGGCAGCTTGAACATTGAAAGATCGGCATCCGGTTCGACGCCTGCCCTTGCCTCCGCGACGGCAGGATATTCGCAGGCTGTTGACGACGCTGATCCATGCGCAAGAGGCGCCTTGCGCCCTCGCCCCTGCCATTGTCTAGTCGCCACACAAACCATGAATTGAGGAAGACATCGTGCATTTCAAGCGAGCGGCCATCGGACTGCTTTTCGCACTCGCGTTCAATGGCGTTGCCCATGCCGACATCGGGCAGAATGCCTATGACCGGGGCGACTACAGGACGGCGCTGGATTATTGGCGGCCGCTTGCGGACAAGGGCGACGTCCAGGCGCAGCTGAAGCTCGGCTCGATGTACGAAGCCGGCAACGGCGTCAAAAGGAACCTCGCCCAGGCGCTCAACTGGTACCGCAAGGCCGCCGGCCAGGGGAATGCCGAAGGCGAATTCAATGTCGGCAGCATGTACGACAAGGGCGAAGGCATCGCCAGGGACTATGCCCAGGCGGCGGCCTGGTATCGCAAGGCGGCCGAGCAAGGCTATGCCGATGCGCAATACAATCTCGGCGCCATGTATGACGAAGGCGACGGCGTCCCCAAGGACAGGACGCAGGCCTTCGCCTGGTACAGCAAGGCTGCGGCACAAGACAACGCCGACGCCCAGTTCAATGTCGCCGTCATGTATGACAATGGCGATGGCGTGAAACAGGACAAGAACACGGCCGCTACCTGGTATCGCAAGGCCGCCGACCAGGTAAATGCCGACGCGCAATATAATCTCGCCATCATGTACAGCGAGGGCGAAGGTATCCCCAAGGACGATGGCCAGGCGCTTGTCTGGTATCGGAAAGCCGCCGACCAGGGCAAGATCGAAGCGCAATACAACCTGGCCATCCTGTATCGCGACGGCCAGGGCGTGGCCAAGGACGGCAAGCAGGCCCTTTCATGGTTCCTCAAGGCGGCCGAACAGGGCGATGCGGACGCCCAGTATAATCTCGGCACCATGTATGCCGATGGCGACGGGATTGCCGAAGACGACACCGCCGCCATCTCATGGTTCCGCAAGGCGGCGGATCAGGGCGACGTCGAATCGGCCTACAATCTCGGTGTGATGTACCGCGACGGCGAAGGCGTTGCGAAGAACGGACCCGAGGCAATCGAATGGTTCGAAAAGGCGGCGGCGCAGGATTATGTCGACGCGGCCATCAATCTCGGCGTGATGTATCGCGATGGCGATGGCGTGCCCGCGGATTGGGCGAAGTCGTTCCAATGGTTCCAGAGAGCCAAGGCCCTGAGCGGCAACGACAACGACCCGGGCATGGACGAAAACAAGCCGCTGCAGCGCAAGACCATTCCGATCTGAGCTGGGCGCTTCCAGGTTTACACCAATCTCCCGCCGCGCCGAGGTCTGGCCCGACGGGAAGCAGGGACAAGGAGTATGCCGATGCGGCTCAAGCAGATGGGCTTCGGACTGATGCTGGCGTTTGTGGTTGCCTTCCAGGCGCATGCCGATGACGGACAGGCCGCCTATGACAAGGGCGACTATGCCGGCGCCCTCGCCCATTGGCAGCCGCTGGCCGATAAAGGCGAGCCTGCGGCGCAGGACGGCGTCGGCAGTCTCTACGCGCTCGGAAAAGGCGCGCCGCAGGATTACGGCCAGGCCGTTTCCTGGTTTGCCAGGGCGGCAGATCAGGGCCTGCCCAAGGCGCAATTCCATCTCGGCTTCGCTTATCTTCGCGGCGACGGCGTCGCCAGAGACCGCAACAGGGCGATCGCCTGGTTCAAAAAGGCGGCCGCCCAAGGCTATGCCCCGGCCCAGCAGATTCTCGACCAGATGAATTGAGCGGGAACGTTCCCCTCAGAGCATATCCCCAAGGCTCCAATGGTTGTTCCATCGAGCATCGATCTCGTCTTCGACATTCTGATAGCGGATATCGGTCGACAGGCGCAGACGGCCGAGCGGATCGCGGTTGGTCGTCGAGGCATGGATCATATAGGGGCTGTGCAGCATGACATCGCCGGCCTCGTAATCGGCGGCCAGCCAGCGTGTGTCGAAGCGCTCGGCCATGTCGGGCAGATCCTTGGAAACCCAGCCACCCTCGGTCATGTTCCTATTGAAGGCGCTGATCCGTTCCTCCGCAGTCAGCGACGCGCTTTTGGCCGCAAACTCGCGCTCCATATCGGCGCCGATCCGATGCGAACCCTCGAGATAGACCAGTCCGCCCATGTCGACCGGAATATCGCCGATCGGAATCCACGCCGTGACGATGCGGCTGGTGCCGCCGCGCAGATAGACGAGATCGTAATGCGCCGGTGTGACCACGTTGGTGTTCGGCCGGGTGAAGCGCATGATCTTGCGTTTGTGGAGGTAGGAAATGCCCTGCAGGAATTCGTCCATGAACGAGGCAAGCCGCGGCTGCGCGCAAAAACCCTCATAGGCCACCGACCGCACCAGCGACATCAGCCGCCGGTCGGCCAGCGGCTTTTCGAAGTCGCCTTGGGCGGTAAGGCCAATCATCGGGTCGGAACCCGGCTGAAGAAGACCAGTCGCCATCAGGTGCGAAAACACCCAGGCGCGGAAATCGAGTACGTCCTGACGCTTGATAAGGCCCTTGAGCCAAACATAGCCATGTGTCTGATATCGCTCGCGCAAGGTCGCGATATCGGTTTCGGCATCCGTGGGCTCGAGATAGCCGAACCGATGCGGCGCCATCGACAGGCTCTTGCCGTTCGCCTCAAGCGGCGCCAATCGCGATTCCGCCTCACGCAATGCCGGCTGCAATGAACCCGCCATGCCATCCTCCCGCGATATCCGCCGGCAGCCCTTCCTCACAAGCTCCGCCGGCCTCGTTCCCGAATCATAGGACGAATGGCTCCCGCTGCCTAGCGGCTCGCGCTCGTCTCACCCCCTGAAGATAAAGGATGCGCCGATGGCGATCAGGGCGAAGCCGATGGCATGGTTCCAGGTGAGGTTCTCGCCCAGCCAGAAGACCGAAAAACCGGAAAAGACGATCAGCGTGATCACCTCCTGCATGGTCTTCAACTGCGCCGTCGAATAGACGGCCGACCCCAGGCGGTTGGCCGGCACGGCCAGGCAATATTCGAAGAAGGCAATGCCCCAGCTCGCGATAATGGCGATGAAGATGGCGCTGCTCTTATGCTTCAGATGCCCGTACCAGGCGAAGGTCATGAAAATATTGGAGGCAAACAGCATGATGACCGGCCAGATGGTGGCCGGGCTGAGTGAAAAGGGCATGATGGAATCCTTGTCCACGTCGAGAATCGCCCGCACATACCCCGCAAATCCCCCGGATTTCAAGGGGAGAATGCCGCGCTGAATAGCTGTGGCAATATGAAGCGAATTGATCACGGGATAGCCACACGCAAAGATTGATTGGCTGGAGGAGCGGAGTAAGCTGACACTCCACATCAGAATCGAGGGGCTCATGAGTACGACCCAACAATTGAGCAGCTTGCCGCCACGGTATTTCTGGCGACGTGTGGCTGCCTATCTCATCGACGTCATCATCATTGAAATCGCGCTCATTCTCTTCTTTCTGATACTATCGCTAGTAACACCGTGGGATCTGAGCATCCCGCTCTTTCAAAGCACTCAATGCTCACAAACGGCATCTGGCCCTCTCATCGAAAAGATCGAAGCCCAATGGCCGCTCGAGCCGGGGGAAACGCGTGTCAACAAACTCTGCCATGTCTCGTGGCTTGGCAGCGACGGCTACAATCTGCTCCTTTCATCCGTTTCATCGAAAGATGGCGCAACGACCTACGCCCGATCGTTTTCGGCCGCAGTCGACAAAAACGGCAACCCCGTCGATCCAGGGACAAACGGCAACGCGCTGATGTCCGACGTCGTACTCCTCATCATACCGCTGGTCCTCGCTTATGGCTCGGCGGATGGCCGCCGTACGCCCGGAAAACGGCTACTGTCTCTCCAGGTCACTACGGTTGAAGATAATTCGCCGGGATTCGGTGCAGAATTGAAACGCGAAGTATTGAAATTCCTGCCATTGATTGTCCTCTCCCTCCTCAGCGTCACCAGTTTC
This sequence comes from Rhizobium sp., assembly GCA_047606605.1. Taxonomy (GTDB): domain Bacteria; phylum Pseudomonadota; class Alphaproteobacteria; order Rhizobiales; family Rhizobiaceae; genus Rhizobium. The sequence goes on along the minus strand of JASGEG010000033.1, from coordinate 4,547 downwards.
TTCATGACAAAGGCGGGAAATGACGATCTTGATCTCGTCATCGAGCGAGGGATTCAAACGGCTCGCGACAGCAACCTCCTCTCAGCCGATGGCGCCACGGCTTCTCTCTTGTTGCCCCCGATTGTCCTCATTCTTGGTCTCATCTGGTGGATATACCCGCTGATCATATGGCGGGGGCAAACCTTCTACGATCGCTTTAGCAACTGCAAAGTTCTCAAGACCTGAACACTCTCACTCCTCTTTGCCGCGTATCCGGCCTTGCTACATTGGCTCTGGACATGAAGAATGCCCTATCCTCCCCGACCTCAGCCGCCAAGGGATCGATTGCCGTGACCAAGATATCCGCCGCACTGCCCGTCTCGCTCCTTCCGCCGCTCCGTATGGGATTGCTGGCAACCGCCATCGTCCTGTCAATGTCGCCCATGGTCGCGACGCAGGCACAGGCGCAGGCGGCGCCCGGCTCCTGCTGGTCGCTGCTGCAGAGCAAATTCGGGCCGCAGATCGAAAAGTCGGTGAACGAGGCCGACCCCTGCAAGAAGCTGCCGGGCGTCGATCACAAGGAAAAATTCGAGGTCAAGTCGCTCGATGTCTGCAGCGCGCCTGGCGGCGTGCAGATCAACGCCCGCGCCGATCTCGCCTGCAAATCGCATGGCGTGCTGCAGGCAACGCTGAAAGGACAATTGGAAGCATCGGTGACGGTCGATGTCGGCGCCTGCCGGATCACCGATTCCCATGTCGGCGTCAGCGGTCCGATCGGCGAGCTGATATCCTCCGTCGGCGGCATGCAGGAGCTGGCCCGCGGTTTCGCGCAGGCGAAGATCTCCGAAATTTGCGGCAAATAAACGGGAAACCGGCGGCGCACTGCCGCCGGCTCGTCCCGGCGGATACAGGTATTAGGACGGCAGTGCCCCGCTCGCCTCCTCCACATTCTCCTTGCCGAAACGGACATCCTTCTTCTCAAAACCGAAGCCCGCCAGCAGCGCCACGACGAAAGCAACGATGGCCGCGACGATGAGCAACGCAAAGGCATAATCGCCGTTCCAGTGCGCCGCGAGGCCCGCCTGGATCGACGCATTGCCGGAGGCCAGCAGGTTGCCGAGCTGATAGGCGAAGCCCGGGAACGTGCCGCGCACCTCCTCCGGCGACAGCTCGTTCAGATGCACCGGCACGATGCCCCAGGCCCCCTGCACGAAGAACTGCATCAGGAAAGCGCCGGCGGCGAGCATCACCGGCCCATGCGCATAGACCCAGAGCGGCGCCACCGGGATTGCCAGCAGCGCGGCGATGACGATCCCGCGCCGCCGTCCGATACGCTGCGACAGCGCCCCGAAGGTCAGGCCGCCGATCATCGCGCCGATATTGTAGACGATGGCGATGGCGCCGACCGTGTGATTGTCATATTGCCGCTGGGTTTCGAGGAAGGTCGGATAGAGATCCTGCGTGCCGTGGCTGAAGAAATTGAATGCCGTCATCAGCAGCACCGCCCACAGGAAGAGCGGGATATTCTCACGCAAGACGGTCAGGAACGGCCGCTGCGGCTTTGCCTGACGCTCGACGAAGGCGGGCGATTCCTGCACGTTGCGGCGGATATAGAGCACCAGCAGCGCCGGCAGCGCGCCGACGAAGAACATGCCGCGCCAGCCGATGGTCGGAAACAGCAGGAAGAAGACGATGGAGGCCAGCAGATAGCCGGAGGGATAGCCCGCCTGCAAAATGCCGGAAACGATGCCGCGCGACTCCTCCGGCACGGTTTCCATCGTCAGCGAGGCGCCGACGCCCCATTCGCCGCCCATGGCGATGCCGTAAAGCGCTCGCAGCACGAGAAACATCGTCAGCCCGGTCGAGAAGCCGGTGAGAAACTCGAACAGCGAATAGAGCAGCACGTCCGCCATCAGCGTCACCCGTCGGCCGAAGCGGTCGGCCGCGAGCCCGAAGATCAGCGCGCCGAGCGGCCGCATGGCAAGCGTCAAGAAGATCGCCACGGCGACCGCCGGGACATCGGTGTGAAACTCCTCGGCTATATGCTTGAGAACAAAGACCAATATGAAGAAATCGAAAGCATCGAGCGTCCAGCCCAGATAGGCTGCTATCACGGTGTTTCGTTGCTGGGGGGACAGGGAACGTAAGCTATCCAATGCGGTCATCATGATCCTCCGACCGGATGGCGGCGGCGAGGCGGGAAAGTCCGGATGCCGTCGAAGCTGGGGGAACCCGGCCTTGGCCGGGCATGTCGACGTTGCGGCCGGCTCCTCCCCTGGCGCCTATAAGGATCGCGCCGCACGGACTTTCGAGTCCGTATGCAACGCACCAGTCGCAGGCGGGTTGTAGCATATTCGATAAGGTCTACGAACCAAAAAAACCTCTGCCTGTTTCCCTTTTGTACTCTTTACCTCTTCACATCGGCGTTGACTCCCGCCATATTCCGGCCATGGCAAAATCACCGAAGAAATCCCCCGCCCCGACCGGTTTCGAAGAGGCGCCACAGGCGCCGTTTGAAGGTGCGCCGCTCAGCGGCAGCGTCGCCGATTGGGTGAAGCAGCTCGAAGCGGAAGCCGAGACATCCGGCATCGAGACGCAGCGGCAGATTGCCTCGAAGGCGGGCAAGCACCGCAAGAAGGTGGAGATCGCCGCCTCCAAGTCGGCGCGCGGCACATCGATGGGCGGCTCAACCGATCCGAAGACGCGCGCCGCCGCTGGCCTCAATCCGGTTTCCGGTCTCGATGTCGCGCTCGAGGATGCCGACAAGATTGCGCCCGGTGGCGTCACCGCGACAGTCGAGGCGCTGTCGAAGCTGATCGAAAGCGGCAATCCGCTGTTCAAGGACGGCAAGCTCTGGACGCCGCACCGCCCGGCCCGCCCGAACAAATCCGAAGGCGGCATTCCGATCCGCATGGTCTCCGACTATGCGCCCGCCGGCGACCAGCCGACCGCGATCCGCGATCTCGTCGAGGGCCTCGACAATGGCGACCGCAGCCAAGTGCTGCTTGGCGTCACCGGCTCCGGCAAGACCTTCACCATGGCCAAGGTGATCGAGGCGACCCAGCGCCCCGCCGTCATCCTGGCGCCGAACAAGACGCTGGCCGCCCAGCTCTATTCCGAATTCAAGAACTTCTTCCCCGACAACGCGGTCGAGTATTTCGTCTCCTATTACGATTATTACCAGCCGGAAGCCTATGTGCCGCGCTCGGATACCTTCATCGAGAAGGAGAGCTCGATCAACGAACAGATCGACCGCATGCGCCACTCGGCCACGCGCTCGCTCTTGGAACGCGACGACTGCATCATCGTCGCCTCGGTCTCCTGCATCTACGGTATCGGCTCGGTCGAGACCTATACGGCCATGACCTTCGAGATGAATGTCGGCGACCGGCTGGACCAGCGCCAGCTTCTCGCCGACCTCGTGGCGCAGCAATACAAGCGCCGCGACATGGATTTCATCCGCGGCTCTTTCCGCGTGCGCGGCGACACGATCGAAATCTTCCCGGCCCATCTGGAGGATGCCGCCTGGCGCATCTCCATGTTCGGCGATGAAATCGACGCCATCACCGAATTCGATCCCCTCACCGGCCAGAAGACCGGCGACCTGAAATCGGTGAAGATCTACGCCAATTCGCACTATGTCACCCCTCGCCCGACGCTGAACGGCGCCATCAAGGCGATTAAGGAAGAGCTGCGCATACGGCTTGCCGAACTCGAAAAGGCCGGCCGCCTGCTCGAGGCGCAGCGCCTGGAGCAGCGCACCCGCTACGACGTCGAGATGCTGGAAGCCACCGGCTCCTGCGCCGGCATCGAGAACTATTCGCGCTATCTCACCGGCCGCAACCCCGGCGAGCCGCCGCCGACCCTGTTCGAATATATCCCCGACAACGCCCTGCTGTTCATCGATGAAAGCCATGTCTCGGTCAGCCAGATCGGCGGCATGTATCGCGGCGACTTCCGCCGCAAGGCGACGCTCGCCGAATACGGCTTCCGCCTGCCCTCCTGCATGGACAACCGCCCGCTGCGCTTCGAGGAATGGGACGCGATGCGCCCGGACACGATCGCGGTGTCGGCGACGCCCGGCGGCTGGGAGATGGAGCAGTCCGGCGGCGTCTTCGCCGAACAGGTCATCCGCCCGACAGGCCTCATCGATCCGCCGGTCGAAGTGCGCTCGGCCCGCACCCAGGTCGACGACGTGCTCGGCGAGATCCGCGAGACCGCCGCCAAGGGCTATCGCACTCTTTGTACGGTACTGACCAAGCGCATGGCCGAGGACCTGACGGAATATCTGCACGAACAGGGCGTGCGCGTGCGCTACATGCACTCCGACATCGACACGCTGGAGCGCATCGAGATCATCCGCGACCTGCGCCTCGGCGCCTTCGACGTCCTCGTCGGCATCAACCTGCTGCGCGAGGGTCTCGACATTCCCGAATGCGGCTTCGTCGCCATCCTCGACGCCGACAAGGAAGGCTTCCTGCGCTCGGAGACGTCGCTGATCCAGACGATCGGCCGCGCCGCGCGCAACGTCGATGGCAAGGTCATCCTTTATGCCGACCAGATCACTG
>JASGEG010000032.1:0-14100 GCA_047606605.1 Rhizobium sp. | reverse complement strand
GGTTGATTTCGGTCTGCTGAGCGGACGAAAGCTCGATCTTGGCCTTTTCGGCAGCTTCCTTCAGACGCTGCAGGGCAAGCTTGTCGCCCTTGAGGTCGATGCCGTTGTCCTTCTTGAACTCGGCAACGAGATATTCGACGAGACGCATGTCGAAGTCTTCACCGCCGAGGAAGGTGTCGCCGTTGGTCGACTTCACTTCGAAGACGCCGTCGCCGATTTCCAGGATGGAGATATCGAAGGTGCCGCCGCCAAGGTCGTAGACGGCGATGGTCTTGCCGTCCTTCTTGTCGAGGCCGTAGGCGAGCGCGGCAGCCGTCGGCTCGTTGATGATGCGCAGGACTTCAAGACCAGCGATGCGGCCGGCATCCTTGGTTGCCTGGCGCTGTGCGTCGTTGAAGTAGGCGGGAACGGTGATGACGGCCTTTTCGACCTTTTCGCCGAGGTAGGATTCGGCGGTTTCCTTCATCTTCTGAAGGATCATTGCGGAAATCTGTGCGGGCGAATAGCCCTTGCCCTGTGCCTCGACCCAGGCGTCGCCATTGTCGCCCTTGACGATCTGGAACGGAACGAGGTGCTTGTCCTTCTCGACGGTCGGATCTTCGTAGCGGCGGCCGATCAGGCGCTTGACGGCGAAGAGGGTGTTGGTGGGGTTGGTGACCGCCTGGCGCTTGGCCGGCTGGCCGACGAGGCGTTCGCCGTCGTCCGTGAAGGCTACCATCGAGGGGGTGGTGCGGGCGCCTTCGGCATTTTCGATCACTTTCGCGTCCTTGCCGTCCATGACGGCGACGCAGGAATTTGTGGTTCCAAGGTCGATACCAATTACTTTTGCCATGTCATTCTCTCCTTGAAGCAAGCTATCGGAACCCCTGTCAGGCATTCCATTGACAGCCCCTTACGGGATGGTCTTGAGGATTGCGCAGCCATGACTGCGGTGATGCCGCGTATATAAGTAGCGGTTTTACTGACTGCAAGGCGGGAAATCACCCGGAATCCAGCAAAACGAATGGTTTGTCGCGCGAATTCAACAGTGCCGCATTGCGCCTGCGGAGCTGGGGAATTGGCGCGACCATCTATCAGATCAGCCTTGCTTCGGCCATGCAAGCACCAATAGCGGGAATCGCGGCCTTATCGTCCGAGGATAACATCCAAAAGCGAGCTGCGATGCGGCCTGGCGGTCGCCGGTGTCGGTCCGGGATCGCCGACATCGGCGGGCGGGATCATGCCGTTGTCGCTGTAGGGGTTGCTGTCGTCGGCAAGGCCCGCCGGCGGCAGATCCTCCGAATCGCCGGCGGCGATCGCCTGATCGATCGTTTGCGGCGGCATCGGCTGCTGCGACGGCCGTTGCTGGACCGTCGGCTGGCCGTGCGGCTGCGCGGCGCCGCCGCCGCCGAGCGCACCGGAGATGATGGAGCCGATCGTCGTCGGCTGATCGGCGCCCGGCGCCGTCTGCGCTATCGGCACGCCATTGTCGATGATCTGGCCGCCGCCGAAGATCGGGGTCGGCGTCAGGCCCTTATGGGCCGCGACCATGAATTCCTTCCAGGCCTTGGCCGGCAATCCGCCGCCCGTCACCTTCTTCATCGACTTGCCGTCGTCATTGCCGAACCAGACGCCCGTGGTCAGATGGCTGGTGAAGCCGACGAACAGCGCGTCGCGGAAGGATTGCGTCGTGCCGCTTTTGCCGGCCGCCTGCCAGCCGGGGATGCGGGCAGCCTTGCCGGTGCCGAAATTGATGACGCCGGTCATCATCGCGTTCATGTTGGTGACGACGTCGGGGTTCAGGACCCGCGGCGGATTGTTGAAATTCGCCTGGTAGAGCACTTTGCCTGACGCCGTCGTCACCTTGGTGACCACATGCGGCGTCGCCTTCAAGCCGCCGTTCATGAAGGAAGCATAGGCCGAGGTCAGCTCCAGCAGCGACACTTCCGACGTGCCGAGCGCGATCGAGGCATTGGCCTGCAGGTCGGATTCGATGCCCAGCCTGTGGGCGACCTTGATCACCTGGTCCGGTCCGACTTCCATCGCGAGCTGGGCGGCGATCGTGTTCAGCGAATGGGCGACGGCCGTCGCCAGCGTCACCGGTCCGTTGTATTTCTGCTCGTAATTCTCCGGCGCCCAGTTGCCGATCTTCACCGGCGCGTCGTTGCGGATCGAATTCGGCGTCAGGCCCATTTCGAGCGCTGCGGTATAGACGAAGGGCTTGAAGGCCGAGCCCGGCTGGCGCTTGGCGGTGACAGCGCGGTTGAACTGGCTCAGGCCATAGTCCCGGCCGCCGACCAGCGCGCGGATGGCGCCCGTGGCATCCACGGAAACCAGCGAGGCCTGCGAGGCGTTGAGCTTCTTGCCATCCTTGGCGAGCACGTCGTTCAGCGCCTGTTCGGCCTTCTCCTCCAGCGACATGTCGATGGTGGTGTCGACGATCAGGTCTTCCTTGATGTCGCCGCCGATCAGCCCGGGAAGCTGGCCCATGACCATGTCGGCGACGTAGTTTTCCGCGCCGGTCCAATAGCTCTTGGCGCGCGTCGGCGGCTGCGACATCGCCGTCTTGATATCGGCCTCGCTGATATAGCCCTGGTCGCGCATCGCCTGCAGCACGAGCTGGGCGCGGGCTTCGGCGGCGGCCGGATCGCGCGCCGGCGACAGTTTCGACGGTGCCTTGACGAGGCCGGCGAGCATGGCCGCCTCCCCGAGGTTCACGTCGCGGGCGGATTTGTTGAAGTAGCGCCGCGCCGCTGCCTCGACGCCATAGGCGTTCGAACCGAAATAGACGCGGTTGAGATACATCGCCAGGATCTGGTCCTTGGTGAACTTGTGCTCCAGCCAGATGGCGAGCAGCACTTCCTGCACCTTGCGCTCCAGCGTGCGGTCCGGCGACAGGAACAGGTTCTTGGCGAGCTGCTGCGTCAGCGTCGAGCCGCCCTGCACGGCATGGCCGGTCAGGACGTTGGTGACGAAGGCGCGGCCGAGGCCGATCGGGTCGAAGCCGTAATGGGAATAGAAGCGGCGGTCCTCGATGGCGATGAGCGCCTCGGGGATATAAGGCGACATATCGCCGAGCGCCAAGGCCTCGCCGCCGGTCGTGCCGCGATTGGCGATGACGCTGCCGTCGAGATCGGCGATCTTGACGTTGGGCGGGCGCTCGGGAATGGCCCAGGTGCTGGCGCTCGGCATACGCGAGCCGTAATAGGCGACGAGCCCGGCAAGGCCGATGCTGGCCCACAGGCCAAGCACGATCCCCCAATAGACCGCCCTGCGGAGGAAGCCGAAAAAGCCGCCACCGGAGCGCCGCTGTTGCTTGCGCCGGCGGTTGGAGCGGCGCGGCCTGTCGGCTTTTGGCGCACCGTTGCGCCTGGCGCTTTCTCGCTCGGACGATCGTCCGCCGCCGGCAATGCGTTCTCCGGCGCTGAAGCCGTCGTCGTCGGGCTCCCTGCTGCCTGAGAAGGATGGTTCTATCCTATGGCCTGATCTGCTCTTGCCTGCCATCGCGGACCGGTCGTGCCCCTGGTTCCTGTGCCGATACTTGCTGCCGCAGCCGCTATGGCCGCACTCCGTGTCCTTTGGGACGCAGTGGAGCGCAGACAGCGTCTTGCCGGCGCAAAAGCCTGAAAATGAGCGCCATTTTCCGGACCTTGCGCCGTCGGCATTCGCTCACGAAATGGTCGTGAAGACGTCGAAGCCCGGCGTTGAACTGTAAATGCGGCGATTTAACGGGGGATTAAGAATATCCCGGCCGATCAGGACGGCGGCATTCGTCCGTTGATGACGGGATCGGGCGGGGAACTTTTGCCGGTTTCGGGCATTGTCTCTTTCAACAAAAAGAGGGCGAGCGCAATGAGTTCACATATTTCGGTAGAAAGCGTTGGTGAGACGAAGCTGCGGGAAGTCTGGAGCATCGAGGATTTTGCGCGACGTCACAGGATCGGCAAGGAGGAAGAGGTACGGCTGAAAAGGCTGTTCGGCGACTTTGCCACGAAGCAGGAGCTGCTCTCGAACGCGCAGCGGCCGCCCCTGTTTCGCTGAGCCGACCGCTAGGCCGGCGCGGTGTTCATGAGGTGTTCATCGCAAGATCGCTACAACGGCACTATCTGCTACGGTGGAGTGCTTAGCATGTGGAAACGATTTGAACTTTGGCTGGTTGATCTGCTGGACCGTATATTCGGGCTGGAAGAGCTCGCACGCCGCGCCGGCTTCTCGGCCGACGACGCCAAGCGCATCGCACGGGAAAAGTAGACTCGATCTGCTTGTCCCATGCCGTTTTCCGAAGGGGTTCCACGCAATGAACATCGCCATGGCGTGGAGCATGACAGAGCCGGGCGTCCGCATGTGAACCCGCATCTCGCCTTTCTGGATGGCCCTCGCGTCATCTTCCGCCCTTGCGATGTTCCATATTTTCGAATGGTCTGATTGATATTATAGTCATTGCACGAGGCCGTCTTGCCGGAGGGCCTCAGGCACTTGATAGCGCGTGATGAGGAGGATGATTCATGCGACACATCAAATGGAGCAACCCGATCGAGATCGGCTTCGCTCACGGCAGTTCCCAGATGGTGACCGGCCCTTCCGAGGCGCTGAATTGCATGGCCAATCTCTGGCCGGATCGGCGTGGCCCGTTTTATGTGGCTGCGAGAAGCGTTTGCCGGGCTGCGATCGACGGGCGCAAGTCCGCCGAGGAAGCCCGTGAGATGTTCATCTCGGCAATGCGCGAGGCGCATCTGAAAATTCATTGAGGTGGTGCGGCGCCTGACGCCGCCCGATCGTCAATCCTTCCGCCGGCGACCGCCGCACCTTTTCGCGCAACCTCAGGACAATCCCAGGAAAACTGCGCAACGGCTTCCGTCTGGAATTGCGTCGAAACAATAGGATAGAGCGGTTCAGCGATTGCCTGAAATGCTGACCATTCCGGAACCGGCGCCTCCTCGGGCTTTCCCCCTTTTTCGACTGCCACGTCCTCCGGCGGAGGGCAGGTCGGCAATCGCGACGCAAGCCATGAAAAAAGGCCAGCGGCAGGCAAGCCGCTGGCCTTCATATGTTTCATGCCGCCGAATTCTTACCGGTTCGAGCCTCTGATCGACATCCGGCAATTCGGCTCCGATGCCGGGCAGGGATCGACGTGGTCGGGGCTATAGGGGCCTGGCTGACCGGCATTCGGGCGAGGATTATTCGGCTGCGGCTGCGGCTGCGGCTGCGGCTGCGGCTGCGGCTGCGGTTGAGGCTGAGCCTGTTGCGGTTCAGGCTGGCGCTGACGGTTGTCTTGGCGATTGTCGTCGCGACGGCGGTCGGGGCGATTGCCCCAGTCCTGGTTGTTGTCCGGCTGCCGGTTCCAATCGCGATTGCGATCGCGGCGCGGCTGGTTCCAATCGTCGTCGTTGTTGCGCTGGTTCCAATCGCGGTCGGGCTGCTGGCGGCTCCAGTCCGGCTGGTTGTCCCAGTCGCGGTTCCGGTGGGGGCGGCGGTCCCAGTTGCGGTCCGATCCGTTATCCCAATCCGACCCGCGATCCCAGTTCTGGTTCGGGCGGCGGTCGATCCAGCCCGGTCCACGACGCCAACGGTCGCGGTTGCGGTAGAAATCGCGGTCGCGATAATAGCGGCCCCAATAGTCGTCGAAATCGAAGGTGATGGTAGGGATGCCGAGCGGCCGGTAATATTGCGGTCCGACATAGATGCGGCGGGATTGATAGCTGGCCTGGATATAACGGCCGGCGACCCAGCCGCGGCCGCCGTAGAAGCTGACGTCGCACCAGGGCGTTTCGTTGAGGCAGCCATTGATCTCGAGCGGTGCGCCGACCGGAATCATGGTGACCGCCGGATATTGCGTGCTCGGGCCGGATCGCATGTTGACATTGGCGGTCGCAAAGCCGGCTGCGGCCTGCGCAAGCGCCGGCAGGGCAACGAATGCGGTCAGGGTGATCGCGGCTAGAAGCTTGTATCTCATGAATGCTCTCCCTTGCGTGTCGCCAGCGTCACGGATGCGTGCGGCGGCTGCGCCTGTTGTCGCCATCCGGTCCCGCATGGCCGTCCATCGGCTCGATGCGGTTACAGGATTCGGCATGCCGTTTCCAGTTTCGACAAGATCAACTTGGTGCATGCGCGGGATTTTGGAAGATCCCACGCTATTCCTTCAATCTTTCCCGTGGTTTTAAGCGGATTTGCATGAATGCAGGTTGAACGGAGGCCGGCGATATCCTCGATGCGTGAATAATTTTTAGGAAGTCTTGCTTAGGATTTCCGACGTTACTGCGGCTCTAGTCGGCGATGGAAAATAACGCTGCGGAAAGAATTATGCCTCTGGCCTTGAAAACACCGCAATCGCCACCGATATAGGCTTCAGTCATGCAGCCGGCGAGTGCGTGGCGCGCTTCAAAGCGAGCCCGTTTGCATTTGTCAGGATTGTGAAAGTGGCGTTGACCCCGTGTTAACCTTTCATGATCACTCTGGCTGCAGTTCCGCCTTCCCTTTGACCACGGATGTACTGGCACTGGCGTGAGGATGGATGACGAAAGGCCGGATCGCTCCGGCCTTTTTGTTTTTCAGAGCAATTCCAGGAAGAGTGCGAAGCGGTTTTCCGTCCGGAATTGCGTCAAAACAAAAAATAGAGCGGTGGCGTGCTTTGCGGAAGCGAAGCGCGCCATTTTAGTTTGTCGGTCACGCATAGAACGGCAAAGAAAAACCGCCGCAGTTGCCCGCGGCGGTGTGTGGTAAAGCGCGGCCCGGCGGAGCCGAGCCCTTATTTCCTTAGTTGACAGCCTTCTTCTCGGCGACCTTGACCGGCTTTGCGACCGGTCCCTTTTCGGCCGGAACGTAACCGGCGCCGATCGCGATGTTCAGCGAGATGTAGTCGACCGCGCTCTGCTGGACGGCCGCGGCCAGGCTCTGCTGAGCGCTGGTCACGTTGCGCTGCGCGTCGAGAACGTCGAGCAGCGAGGAGGCGCCGTCCTTATAGCTCGCGGTCGAGAGCTGCAGGGCTTCCTGGTAGGACTTGACCTGCGCGCGCAGCGCCGAGACGGTTTGCGCGTCGCGGGAGACGGCCGACAGGGCGTTTTCGACATCCTCGACAGCCGACCGTACCGTCTGCTGCCAGACGACATACTGCTCACGGCTGCTCGATTCAGCGCTCTTGACGTTGGCGCGCAGTGCACCGCCGTCGAAGATCGGCAGCGTCAGCGACGGACCGAAGGACCAGGAGGTCAGGCCGCCGCTTCTGGACGAGGTATGAACGTAGGACGGCGAGATCGTGCCGCTGAGCGTGATCGTCGGGAAGAGCTGCGCTTCCGCCACGCCGATCTGCGCCGTTGCCGCGGCGAGATTGCGCTCGGCAACGCGGATGTCAGGACGGTTGCGGATGAGATCGGCCGGAACGCCGGAATTGACCCGGCCACGGAAGACCGGCTGCTTGCCGCCACCCTGCATCTGCGCGATGACCGTTGCCGAAGACACGTTCAGCAGCGTTGCGATATGATGCACTTGCTGGCGATAGCTGATTTCATAACCAGGTATGGTCGACAGCGTCGAGTTGACGAGGCCTTCCGCCTGGACCACGTCGAGGCGGGAAGCCGCGCCGGCGTCGAGCTGGAACTTCGTCAGCGACAGCGTATCCCGGCGAGACTTCAGGTTTTCCTGAGCGATCGAGATGAGCGTCTGGTAGTAACGGGCGTTGACGTAGCTGTTGGCCAGATCCTGCAGATAGGTCAGGCGCGCGGTATCGACGCTGGAATAGGCCGCATCGAGCGAGGCGATGGCGCCTTCCCGGGCGCGGCGATACTGGCCCCACAGGTCGAGCAGCCAGGAAACCGAAGGACTGCCGGTGGTGGTGTTCTCCGTCTCGGTCTGGGTGCGCAGGCTGCCCTTCTGGCCGCTGACGGTGTGGCCGCCGGAGAGGCTGAGGTTCGGCAATCCGCCGGCACCGGCGGTGACGACGGTCGCCTGCGCCTGATTGATGCGTTCCAGAGCCTGCAGAATGCTCAGGTTCTGGGCGAGCCCCTGTGCGGCAAATGCATTCAGTCTCGAGTCGCCAAAGGCGGTCCACCATTGCGAACCGGCGACATCGCCGTTGATCTTCGTACCGCCCTCAGAGAATTTGGCCGGGAGAGGCATTTCCGGTGGCTTATGATCGGGGCCGCTGACGCAGCCTGCCAGCAAAAGCAGCAGGGCGGGGGCGGCAGTACGAATGGAAACCATCACATTATCCCACAATTCAATCTACGTGATCACTATCTCACAGGGCCTGAACGGCCCCATATGTATCGGCGCTCCTGTACGACGCATTACAAAAAATGAACCGAAGCGGTCGGCGCCAATCTATCAACGAGTTTTGCAATAGCACAGTGCCTTTTGCCATTTCTCGTCGGCGAACATATGTGGGATCGTGCCAAATATCAGGGTCTGGGTAAAAAATTTATAAAGTGTTGCAAAAAACATACCCTCCAATTGCCACCTGAGGCGGTGCGCCAAGCGGGTTTTTGTCGTCCTTGCAACTTTCGGTCGGCTCCCGGCCGTCGACTCCGGCCGGGAAACCGTTCGGCAATCCTTACGGGAAGTAGCGCTCGAGACTTGTGCGAACCCGGTCGCGCGGTGTTGCGCCGCGGTCGTCCGGCACGAAAGGCGTCGCCGTGATCGCTTCGTAAGCGCGGATATACACTTTCGAGGTCTGCTCGATGAGGTCGAGGGGGATTTCCGGGATCTCGTCCTTATAGGGATCGCAGCGCTCGGTGACCCAGGCGCGCACGAAATCCTTGTCGAAGCTCTCCGGCCGCTCGCCCTTGTCGAAGCGCTCCTGATAGCTGTCGGCCAGCCAGTAGCGGCTGCTGTCCGGCGTATGGATTTCGTCGGCCAGGATGATGGCGCCGGTTTCATCGGTGCCGAACTCATATTTGGTATCGACAAGGATCAGCCCGCGCTTGCGCGCCATCTCCTGCCCGCGGGCGAAGAGGGCAAGCGCGTAGTTCGACAATGTCTGCCACTGTTCTCTGGTCAGCAGCCCTTGCTCGACGATCTGCGCCGGCGTCAGCGGTTCGTCATGGCCGCCGTCGAATTCCTTGCTGGTCGGCGTGATGATCGGCTCGGGCAGGATCTGGTTGTCGCGCATACCGTCCGGCAGGGTGATGCCGTACATCTCGCGCTCACCCTTCTTATAGAGTGTCAGGATCGAGGTGCCGGTCGTGCCCGCGAGATAGCCGCGCACGACGATCTCCACCGGCAGGATGGTCAGCCGCTTGCCGACGACGACGTTCGGATCGGGATAGGCGATGACATGGTTCGGGCAGATATCCTTGGTCGCCTCGAACCAGTAGCGCGCCGTCTGCGTCAGCACCTGGCCCTTGTAGGGGATGCAGGTCAGAATGCGATCGAAGGCGCTCAGCCGGTCGGTGCTGATGATGATACGGCTGCCATCCGGCAGATCGTAGTTTTCGCGCACCTTGCCGCGATAGTAATTGGGCAGTTCCGGAAAATGGGCTTCGGAGAGAATTCGCAACACGGTCACCAGCAGGCTCTTGCATCCGCCCCGGCGGACGCTTCATGCTGGACCCTTAGCGCATAATGTCGCGAATCGGAATCGATTTTCGGCAGGCATCGCCCATCCTTCCCTATGGAAGGAGCGTCCGCTCCTGGATTCACGCTGGCCTGCGCCAGCCGCCATTTTCGGTCTTTTCCAGGATCGGGGTCGAAAATACGCCGACGATCCGCGCGCTCCATGCCTTTCCCTCCGCATCGACACGCTCCCGCCAGCGGTCGGATTGCAGCATGGCGGCGCCGATGATCACCGGTTCGATGCCGCAGGCGGTCAGAAGCGCCAGACCGGAGGCGATCGACGCACCGCTCGAAATCACGTCGTCGATCAGCGCCACCCGCCTGCCCTGCAGCAGCGGCAGCATGCGGGGATCGATATAGAGCCGCTTTTGCTGCTCGGGCGTGGTGATGGAGGATAGTGATACCGACAGATCGTCGCGATACCAGAACTTGCGCGAAGTTCCGAAGGGAACATAGCGCTCATGGCCGAGCGCGCGGGCGACGGCACTTGCCAGCGTCAGCCCCAAGGTCGGCAACCCGGCAACCACCTCGATGTCATAAGCCGCGATCCGGGTGGCCAGCGCCTCGGCCAAGGCCTCCTGCACCGAAAAGCCCGCCTGATTGACGATCAGCGAGGCCAGCGCGCGATCGCCGCCGGCCAGCAGGCGGATCGGCAGGCGCAATTGCCGCCCGTCGGGCAGTTCCGCGACATAGAAATCGCGGAATTCGCCGGATGTCTCGAAGCTTAGCGGCGGATCGAATGCCTGCCAGAAGTCATGGGGCTGCATTGCGTCCCGCCTTCACTCCGTTTCGTCCATTCCTGTCCATGCCGGCGCGCCGGTAAAGCCCGAGGATTTCCGCGTCGCTCAAGGCCCTGACCGCGCCTTTTGCAAGGTCGCCGAGCACGATGTCGCCAAAGGCGACACGCACCAGACGCAGGCATTCGACGTTGAGCACCTCCAGCATCCGGCGGATCTGCCGGTTGCGGCCCTCGCGAAGCTCGACCTCGATCCAGCCGTTGCGTTCGCCGCTGCGCAGCGGCCGTGCGGCAGTTGCCGTCAGAAGCTCGCCCTCGTCGACGAGGCCGCTTTCCATGCGCTCCAGCAGGTCCTGGTCCATGATCGGCTTGACCTGCACATGATAGGTCTTGGCGACATGCGTGATCGGATCGAGCAGCGCCTGCGCCAGCACCGTATCGTTGGTGAACAGAAGCAGTCCTTCGCTTGCCTTGTCCAGCCGTCCGACCGGCGCGAGATGCCGGGCGTCAATCTCCCTCAGACAGTCATAGACCGTCGGCCGTCCCTCGGGATCGTCGCGCGTCGTCACCAGCCCGCGCGGCTTGTTCAGCATGAAATAGAGCTTCTTCTCGGCGGCTATGGCAGCGCCGTCGACGGCGATCCGCGCGCGGTCGAGATCGATCCAGGCGGCGGGATCGGTGATCCGGCGTCCGTCGACCGTCACGCGGCCGGCCGCAATCAGCGCTTCCGCCTGGGTGCGCGAGCAATAGCCGAGCTTCGACAGCGCGCGCGGCAGGGTCACGCGCTTGCCATCGACCGTCTCGCGGCTTTTCGCCACCTTGCCCGATCTTTGCGGAGAATGCCTCTGGCCCACGCCTTGCCCCATGCCTGTGTGACGATCGCCGGGCGCATGCGCCGGGCATTCCCATCCTTTCGCATGAGCGCGGCTGCGAAGCAAATCGTCATGGAGGGGAAGAATGGGGTCGGGAAGGACAGGCATCGAGGTGGATAGGCAGGGCTCGCGCCTGGTCGACACGAACCCTGCCGGGAGTCCGGAGCGGCGATGGGTCGGTAGGGCGACGTCGGGGTCGTTGTCGCCGCTGCTCCGGAGGGACGACCGCAAGCTGCCCTGCTTCTGTTGCGGGGATTTTTCAAGGAGGCGGAAATTTGTTACAGTTTGTAACGCCGGCCGTTTCCTTATTGTCAAAGCCGCCTTTTGCCTCGCATGGATGAGCCATGGTTTCCGCATCGCTTCTTCTGGTCGAGGACGACCGCGAAATAAGGGCGCTCCTCGAGGAGTTTCTGAGCCGTGAGGGTTTTAGCGTCGAGGCAGCAGACAGTGCCGCCGCCATGGACCGCGCACTTGCCAGGGGCTTTCCCGATCTCATCATTCTCGACCTGATGTTGCCCGGCGAGGACGGCCTGTCGGCCTGCCGCCGCATTCGCGCCCGCAGCCGTGTGCCGATCCTGATGCTGACGGCGAAGTCGGAGGATATCGACCGCATTCTCGGCCTGGAGATGGGCGCCGACGATTATCTCGGCAAGCCCTTCAACCCGCGCGAATTGCTGGCGCGCATCCGCGCCATCCTAAGAAGGGTCGGTCCCGAGCGCGCCGAGGAAATCGACAGCCCGCGCCGGCGCAAGAGTTTCGCCGGCCTGATCGTCGATCTCGACGGCCGGGCGATCGAAATCGAGGGGGAAGGTCCGGTGCGCCTGACCACGGCCGAGTTCGACCTGCTCGTCTGCTTCCTCGAACGGCCGCGCCGGGTGCTGTCGCGCGACCAGCTGCTCGACTGGACCCGCGGCCGCGGCGCCGATCCCTTCGATCGCACCATCGACGTGACCGTCTCGCGCCTGCGCACCAAGCTTGCGCAATATCTGCCCGGCGGCGCCCAGGTCATCACGACGGTGCGCAATGCCGGCTATCTCCTGACCGCCGATGTAAGGGATGTGTGAGCCATGATGAAACTCGGCCTCGTCTCCCGCATCATCATGATCGTCGCCGTGGCGCTGTCGGTCATCCAGCTTGCCGCCTTCGTCGCCGTCGGCTGGAAGACGGACGCGCCGATGGGCCAGCGCCTGTCGCCCGGCGCGCAGATCAAATCGGCGGTGCGCCTGCTCGATGCCATCCCGCCCGAGGCGCAGGAACAGGCGGTGCGCGCGCTGAATGCCAGCGGCCTGGATCTGCATCTGGCCGATGTCCCGGCGCAGAGGCAGGATAGCGGCGCCGATGCGACGTTCGGCGATCGGCTCGCCCGCGATTTTGCCAATTTCGCCCTGGGCAACCGCTATTTCGGCATGCGCTCGCTTCCCGAACGGCCGCAGGGCTGGTTTTCCGTCGGTGCTCCGGATCGGATCATCGAGGTCTCGATCGGGGTTTCCGGCGGCAAGGTGGCGGTGTTCCGGCTTGCCGATACGCCGACCGTGCGGCTGAGCGGCATTCCCGTAGGGCTCATTGCCGGCATTCTCGGCATGCTGGTGGCGGTGATCGCGGTTGCCGCCGTGGCGCGCGAGACCCGGCCGCTGACGCGGCTGTCGCGGACCGTCAACTCCATCGGCAAGAGCCTGCAGCCGATCCATATTCCCGAGCGCGGCGCCTGCGAGCTGCGCATGCTGATCCGCGCCATCAACGACATGCAGTTGCGCATCGCCGCGCTGGTCAACAACCGCACACTGATCCTCGGGGCCATGTCCCATGATCTGAGGACCTATCTCACCCGCTTCCGCCTGCGCATGGAGATGATGCCGGATACGCCGCACCGCGAGCGGGCGATCGCCGATGTCGAGGCGATGCAGCGCCTTGTCGAAGAGGCGCTGGGGCTTGCCCGCAGCACGGTCGTCTCCGGCGGCCGGGATGTCGCCGATCTCGATGCCGCCGTCCATGCCCTGGTCGCCGAGCGCCAGGATGGACAGGATCTTGTCTCCTTTTCGGCGCTTGGGCGCGCCTTGGCGGTGACGATACCGCAGACGGCGCTGGCGCGGGTGCTGGACAATCTGATCGACAACGCCCTGCGCTACGGCGGCAGCGCCGATATCCGCATCGAGCGCCGCGGCGACCGGGCCGCCGTCATCATCGGCGATCGCGGGCCGGGCATTCCGGTGGAGCGGCGCAAGGATGTGCTCGAGCCCTTCATTCGCCTGGAGGAGTCGCGCAATCGCGATCTGGGGGGAAGCGGTCTGGGTCTGACGATCGTCCGGCAGATCCTCGATGCGCATCATGGTGCGCTTTGTCTGGAGGACCGCGCTGGCGGCGGCCTCGACGCCATCGTGCTGCTTCAGCTTGCGGCGAGCGATCGGGCCGCGGCCTGACGCAGGCGTCTCGAGGGGAGGGCGTGGCAAAGGGTTCGCGCCTGCGCGCGCATGGTCTCCGGCGTTCAGGCCCTCAATGGCAAGTCAGGAAGCTCTTGAGTTCCTCCCGGCTGACGACGATGCCGGCGGCGGCCTTTCGCGGGTCGGGATGCGTATAGGTGAAATTCACCAGATCGGGCAGGTCCAGCGCCTGGCGCATGCTCATGATGCCGAGCGCCCGCCGTCCGGTCGCGCTGTCGATACTGACCTCGATAATGCTTTCTGGCCTTGTTATGTTCATTGTGTCCTCCCTTTTCACCCGTATATAGCAGAAATTTCCCGCGAAATCTCGGTTTTTATAAGGCTTTGCTTGAGGAGAGGGGCCGGGCGTTCCGGCACCGATAGGATGGGTTTCAGCGGCATCTCAATGAGAGAATAGGGGAAACCGATTGTGTCCGCCGCGAACAAAAGCACTCGCCAGGCACCGCAAATCCAAAATTTGACCAGCTGGACAATATTTTTTGCCGGCTATCGCGGCCCTGAGGGGATAAGCTAGCCCAGGACCATAAAT
>JASGEG010000031.1:0-23933 GCA_047606605.1 Rhizobium sp. | reverse complement strand
GCGCCTGCTGCATGCCTGTCGGCCTTGCGCGGCGCGGTGGAAAAGATACGTGAGTGACCCCGACAGCGGCAGAGCGCCGCAGGCAGACGGGGCGTCGGCAGCAGAGCGCAGGAAGGGTAAATCCTCCCGGCGCGCGAAGCGTAAGCGTGGCGGTCATGGCCGTCCAAACGCTTATTCTGCGGAGGCCAGCCAGGCCGGCAAGTCCGGTCCGGCGGCGACACGCCCAGCAGATCATGAGGCCGGTTTCCCGGCCAAGAAGCGCAAGCGTCGACGCCGTTCCCGCAGTGGAGCAGCCGATGGCGCGCAGCAGGGATCTCCGGCACAGCAACCCCAGGCCGCCGCCGCGCCGAATCATCATGCGGGCGGCGATCATGCGCATCCTTCATCGAACAAGAGCGGCAAGAACCGGCGCAAGCATCGCAACAAGCGCGGCCTGCAGGGTCGGCCGCTGGTGCATGAGAAGACGGCGCAGATCGTCGCTCCCGCAACGACCGCCAACGCTTCTGCCGAGCGCGCACCGCTTCGCAAGGATCACCATCCGGCAACGCCGCGCCGCGACGGCCATACGCCGCATCAGGCCGAGGCCGAGTCCCGGCCGATGGATCTCTACGCGGCGCTCGATCTCGGCACCAACAATTGCCGCCTTCTGATCGCGCAGCCGACGCGCCCCGGCCAGTTCCGCGTCGTCGACGCCTTTTCCCGCATCGTCCGCCTCGGCGAGGGGCTCGGCGCCAGCGGTCGGCTGTCGGTCGATGCCATGGACCGGGCCGTCGAGGCGCTGCGCATCTGCGCCGCCAAGCTGAAGACCCGCGAGATCCGCCGGATGCGGCTGATCGCGACCGAGGCCTGCCGCGCGGCGGAAAATGGCGAGTTGTTTCTCTCCCGTGTCACGGAGGAAACCGGCCTGCGGCTCGAGATCATCGATCGCGAGACCGAGGCGCGGCTCGCCGTCTCCGGCTGCTCATCGCTGGTCGGCCCGGAGGCGCGCTCCGTGGTGCTCTTCGATATCGGCGGCGGCTCCTCGGAAATCGCGGTGATCCGCATCGGCGAGAACCGGTCCAGCCGGCTTGCCAATCACATCACCCATTGGACCTCGCTGCCCGTCGGCGTGGTGACGCTGTCCGAACGCCATGGCGGCCGCGATGTGACGCCGGAGCTGTTCGAGACCATGGTGCGCGAGGTGCAGGGCATGCTCGAGCGCTTCGATTGCCCGCCGGTGCAGCGGGTGGCGCGCGACAGCGGCGATTTCCATCTGATCGGCACATCCGGCACGGTGACGACGCTTGCCGGCGTCCATCTCGACCTGCCGCGCTACGACCGCCGCCGCGTGGATGGCGTCTGGCTGTCCGACGACGAGGTATCGGCGATGCAGGCCAAGCTCTTGTCCTGGGATTTCGCCGGCCGTGCCGCCAATCCCTGCATCGGGCCGGATCGCGCCGATCTCGTGCTGGCGGGCTGCGCCATTCTGGAGGCGATCCGCCGCCGCTGGCCGAGCCCGCGCATGCGCGTCGCCGATCGCGGCCTGCGTGAGGGATTGTTGACCGATATGATGGCAGATGACGGCGTATGGCGGCGGGGCCGCTCGCGCCGTGGCCATAGACCAAAGGATATGAAGGGGCCGCAGGCATGACCAAGCCAACGATCGCCGGCAACCGTACCGGCCGCAAGCTCGGCCAGCGCGTGAAGAAAAAGAAGCTGAAGGCCTCCTCGCGGCAATGGCTGCAGCGGCACATCAACGACCCCTATGTGCAGCGCGCGCAGCTTGAGGGTTATCGCGCCCGCGCCGCTTTCAAGCTGCTGGAGATCGACGAGAAGCATCATATTCTGAAGGGTGCGCGCCGCATCATCGACCTCGGTGCGGCACCGGGCAGCTGGTCGCAGATCGCCGCCAAGGTGACCGGTTCGACGGAAGAGGATATCCGCGTCGCCGCCATCGACTTTCTCGAAATGGCGCCGATCCCCGGTGTCGGCATCCTGCAGCTGGACTTCCTTGATCCGGACGCGCCGCAGCGGCTGATCGATGCCGTCGGCGGCACGCCGGATCTCGTCATATCCGATATGGCGGCGCCGACGACGGGCCATCACCGCACCGATCACCTGCGGACGATGCATCTCTGCGAGGTCGCGGCCCATTTCGCCGTTGAAGTGCTGGCGGAAGGTGGACATTTCCTCGCCAAGACTTTCCAGGGCGGCACCGAGCGCGACCTGCTGGCTCTGTTGAAACAGAATTTCCGCCAGGTGATCCACGTCAAGCCGGGTGCCTCCCGGGCCGAGTCGGTCGAGATGTTCCTGCTGGCAAAGGGCTTCAAGGGCCGCAAGACGGATGAGGAAGCAGCGGTCGGCTGAACGAGCCGGCCCGGATTGCTTCCCAGCCGGGACAAAACCTACTTCACCGCCGACTGCTGCGGCTGTGCCGCCGCCACACGCTTCATCCCGGCCTTGTGACCGGAGACCATGGCGCCGGCGTTGCGGTCCATGCGGATGAAGGGAATGGTGGCGAGCACCGTCAGGATCGAGATCGAGAAGAAGGCGATATGGAAATCGCGGACCTGCAGCTCGGTGCCGCTGAAGAAGGTCGAGGTCTCGAGGATCATGGCGGCGACCGCCACACCGAGCGCCATGCTGATCTGCTGCATGACCGAGCTCATCGATGTGGCTTGGCTTGCCTGCTTGTCGCTGATGTCGGCGAAGGCGAGCGCGTTGATGCCGGTGAAGAAGAACGAGCGCGAGAAGCCGCCGATCAACAGCACGCCGACGATGATGAGATGCGATGTCGAGGGCTCGAACAGGCCGGTGCAGATCGTCGTCAGCGTGGTGACGCCGGCGGCCGTCAGGAGCGCCGTCTTGAAGCCGACGGCAGTAAAGACCCTGCGGGCGATGAACTTGGTGGTGATCGCGCCGATGGCGCCGGCAAAGGTGATCAGGCCCGACTGGAACGGGTTGAGGCCGAAGCCGAGCTGCAGCATCAGCGGCGTCAGGAACGGCATGGCGCCGATGCAGATGCGAAACAGCGTGCCGCCGGTGACGGAGGCACGGAAGGTGGCGTTCTTCAACAGCGACAGGTCGAGGATCGGCGCCGGATGGCGGCGCTCATGGCCGATATAGAGAATGCCGCAGACGAAGCCGATGACGATGGCGGAAATGCCGATCGCCGGCGGCAGCGCCGGCAGGCTGATGACCGACATGCCGAACACGATACCGGCGGCCGCAAAGGACGTCAGCAGGAAACCGATGACGTCGAGCTTCGGCGGCATGGTCGCCTCGACATCCGGCAGGAAGATCGACGACAGGATGACGCCGAGAATGCCGACCGGGACATTGATCAGGAAGATCCAGTGCCAGGAGGCATAGGTGGTGATGAAGCCGCCGAGCGGCGGGCCGGCGAGGGGGCCGACGAGGGCGGGAATGGACAGGAGCGCCATGGCGGAGACCAGATCGCTCTTCTTCGTCGTGCGCACCAGTACCAGACGCCCGACCGGCGTCATCATCGATCCGCCGATGCCCTGCAGGAAGCGGGCGAAGACGAATTCCAGGAGCTCGCCCGAGATGGCGCAGAGGATGGAGCCGACGATGAAGACGCAGATCGCAACGCGGAAGATGTTCTTGGCGCCGAAGCGATCCGCCATCCAGCCGCTGATCGGAATGAAGACGGCCAGCGACACCATGTAGGAGGTCAGTGCCAGTTTCAGCGTGATCGGGCCGACATGCAGATCCGCCGCGATCGCCGGCAGCGCGGTCGCAATCACCGTGGAATCCATCTGTTCCATGAAAAGGGCGACGGCAAGGATCAGCGGAACGATGCGGTTCATAGGCACATGCCTTGGTAGATCATCTTCGGGAAAGGGGCCGCGCCCGGCGGCACCTGCTCTGTAGTCTTGCGCACAGCCTCTGCCAATCCCCGATTCCGCCCGATGGCACCAAGAGGATCACGTCTTCGTGATGCCGATTTTCGCCCGCCATGGCGCGGTGGATTTGACATATGCTAAACGCATGTAAATGCTAAGCGCATAAAACATTGTTGCTCTATTAGCGGATTTGCGTCGTCATGTCATGACCAAAATGCCGGCGGGGAAAGATTGCATACCGACGCCTTGCGGCCGGTGGCAATGACAGGTGCGGCTTACGCTGCCATCAGTGGAGAGAATGAGATCATGAGTGCTGTTCTGCCGCCCGAAACCCATCGGTTCACGCTGGGCTCTTCTACCGTCACCGTCATCAAGGATGGCGCCACCGTCATGGACAATCCATGGGAAACCTTCGGATCGAACCAGTCGCCGGACACGGTGCGCAAATTGCTGGAACAGAACTTCCTGCCGACGGAAAAGCTGGTGAACAGCTATGCCCCCGCCATCATCGATACCGGTTCAGACGTGATCGTCGTCGACACCGGTTTCGGTGCGACGGGACGTGTCCGCGGCCTCGGCCGTTTTCGTGAGGGGCTGAAGGCCGCCGGCTATACGCCGGAACAGGTGACCGTCGTCGCCCTGACCCATCTGCATGCGGACCATGTCGGCGGGCTGATCGAGGATGGCGCCCCGGCCTTCCCGAACGCCCGCTATGCCGTGGGTGAACTCGAATACGGTTTCTGGACCGACACGGCGCGCCAGGGAACGCCTGCCGAGGCCGGGCACAGAACGGTGCTCGCCACCGTCGCCCCCTTTGCCGAGAAGATCACCTTCCTCAAGGAGGGCGATCAGATCGTTGCCGGCATGACCGCCATGCTCGCGCCGGGCCACACGCCCGGCCATCTCGTCTTTCATCTCGAATCGGGCGGCAAGCAGTTGGTCATGACCGGCGACACCGCCAACCACTACATCCTCTCCCTCGGCCGCCCGGACTGGGAGGTCCGCTTCGATCTCGACAAGACCCAGGCCGCCAAAACCCGCCGCCGCATCTTCGACATGATCGCCGCCGACCGCATCCCCTTCCTCGGCTTCCACATGCCGTTCCCGGCGGTCGGCTTCGTGGAAAAGCAGGCGGAGGGTTTCCGCTATGTGCCGAAGTCCTACCAGTTCGATCTGTGAGGGCGAGCGGATCGAGAAGGGCAGGCTTGAAGTGGCGGATAAAGCGTTCTCTACGCCGGTGGCGCGGCGCGCTGTGCGACAGCACCGAGAATGCCGAGCAGGCTGATTGTGAAGGCGATATAGTTTATCTTGGAAGCCGTATAGGGCGCGACCGCTGCCGGTCCACGCGAGGCATACACAGGATAATAGATGAGCGAATGAACGATGTAGAAGATAACGATCGGCCCCAGGATCAAGTTGCCAGCTGCTTCGCCCCAATTCCCATCGCCTGCCATTTGGGCGGCGGATGGTGCGTTGAGCAGAACCGCAATCGTGAGAAGAATGATTACGCAGACGGCCTGGCGCATGAAATCTCCTGTCGCAGAATCGAAACCCAATTCCATGGGATATATAGGATATCCGGCATTCCTTGACCCCTCGAAAGCATTGGGGATTGTCGGGCCTTGTCGGCGTTGCCATGCTGGCGCTGGGCCACACGCCCGGCCATCTTGTCTTCCATGTTTGAGATAAGCTAACTAGGGCAATCCGGATCGCACATGCTGGATGTGCGATCCCGTTTCAGTTCTGGGCCACAGCACTTCGCCCGAGGCGAGGTTCTATACCCGCCAGCAGCCGTTGAATGTTCGCACGATGGCGTATTATCACGTAGAGGCTGCCGGTAATCACCAGCAATCGATAGGGCAACAGCTGCTCCAGGCCACAGATGAGGACAATCGCAGTCAAGGCTGCCAGGATTGATCCCAGAGAAACAATCCGAAAAATAACCAACACAACGCCAAAAATCGTCACGGCACCCAATCCCACCGGCCAAGATATCGCCAGCAATAGGCCAAGTCCGGTCGCGACGGATTTGCCACCTCTAAAACTCAACCAAACTGGGCGGCTATGCCCCAGCAATGCGGCAAGTCCAGCCAAACAAACAGCCCAAGGAACTAAACTTTGCTGATTCTGCAGACCAAGCGCGGGCGGCAGCGTATAGAGCCAGGGATAGAACCAACGGGCGAAGACGATCGCCGCGGCGCCTTTCAGCACATCTACTAGAAGCACCGCTAATGCCGGCCATTTCCCAAGGGTCCGCAATACGTTCGTTGCGCCAGTGGATTTGGAACCAAGCTCTCGAATATCAACGCCCTTGAGCAGTTTTCCTGCCAGATAGCCCGTGGGTATTGAGCCGAAGAGATAGGCGATCGCCAATCCAATCGCGATTGCTATCCAAAAAGCCATAAGTGCCGCCTCATTTGCATCTCTAAAGGTTATGGATCGCGGTCGAAATCGCGAGGTCGCGACACGCTTGACTATGCGAAGCTTTTGCACCATCGCGAAACGGGCCTCTCCAGACAATCGTGTTTGATCGCCCCCGCATAAAAAATCTCTCAACGCAGCAGTCGAATCCCGCATCGAAGACAGGGTTTGGCATATCTGCCCCGCGCTTTTTGCTATTCCCTTCCTGTCATAGACGTGTTACCAGCCCTCGCCAACTTCCAAGCAACACTTGCAAGATCGCCCGGTGGATGATTCGTTCCGGAGCCGTCCTGCTTTTCACAGACGAAGGAATTGGCAATGGCACGCATTATTGAAACGTCAACCGGGCTTGATGCCCTTACTTTCGACGACGTGCTCCTGCAGCCGGGACACTCCGAGGTCATGCCCGGCCAGACGAATATCGCCACCCGCATCGCCCAGGATATCGAGCTGAACCTGCCGATCATGTCGGCCGCCATGGACACGGTGACGGAAAGCCGTCTCGCCATCGCCATGGCCCAGGCCGGCGGTCTCGGTGTTATCCACCGCAATCTGACGCCGGTGCAGCAGGCCGAAGAGGTCCGTCAGGTCAAGAAGTTCGAAAGCGGCATGGTGGTCAATCCGGTCACCATCGGCCCGGACGCCACGCTTGCCGAAGCGCTCGCCCTGATGAAGGCGCATGGCATTTCCGGCATTCCGGTCGTCGAGAAGTCGCATCGCCTGGTCGGCATCCTCACCAACCGCGACGTCCGCTTCGCCTCTGATCCCCAGCAGAAGATCTACGAGCTGATGACCCGTGAAAATCTGGTCACGGTGAAGGACGGCGTGCAGCAGCAGGAAGCCAAGCGCCTGCTGCATCAGCATCGCATCGAGAAGCTGCTGGTCACCGACGGTGAAGGCCGTCTCGTCGGCCTCATCACCGTCAAGGACATCGAGAAGTCGCAGCTCAACCCCAATGCCTCGAAGGATGCGCAGGGCCGCCTTCGCGCCGCCGCTGCCATCAGCGTCGGCGATGACGGCTTCGAGCGCGCCGAGCGCCTGATCGAGGCCGGTGTCGACCTTCTGGTCGTCGATACCGCCCATGGCCATTCGCAGCGCGTTCTCGATGCCGTCACCCGCGTCAAGAAGCTCTCCAATTCGGTCCGCGTCATGGCTGGCAACGTCGCCACCTATGACGGCACGCGGGCGCTGATCGACGCCGGCGCCGATGCCGTCAAGGTCGGTATCGGCCCGGGCTCGATCTGCACGACCCGTATCGTCGCCGGTGTCGGCGTGCCGCAGCTCGCCGCCATCATGTCGGCGGTGCAGGCTGCGCAGGACCAGAACATCCCGGTTATCGCCGATGGCGGCATCAAGTTCTCCGGCGATCTGGCCAAGGCGATCGCTGCCGGTGCGTCGGCTGCCATGGTCGGCTCGCTGCTCGCCGGCACGGACGAAAGCCCGGGCGAGGTCTATCTCTACCAGGGGCGCTCCTTCAAGGCCTATCGCGGCATGGGCTCCGTCGGCGCCATGGCGCGCGGCTCGGCCGATCGCTACTTCCAGGCGGAAGTGCGCGACACGCTGAAGCTGGTGCCGGAAGGCATCGAAGGCCAGGTTCCCTACAAGGGCCCGGTCTCGGGCGTGCTCCACCAGCTTGCCGGCGGCCTCAAGGCGGCCATGGGCTATGTCGGCGGCGCCGATCTCAAGGATTTCCAGGAGCGCGCCACCTTCGTGCGCATCTCCGGCGCCGGTCTGCGCGAAAGCCACGCCCATGACGTCACCATCACGCGCGAAAGCCCGAACTATCCGGGCGGCCTCTGATCGATGCGTGACGGTGACCAAGGAAAGGTCAGGTCTTTGCAGGGCCTGACGGCGGTTCTTGCCGCTCTCTCCCTGGCGCTGTTTGCCTGGATTTACGCAGGCTTCGTCACGGCCTTCCGCAATGCGGCGGCGGGCCAGGAGATGCTGGACGCGCGTATCGGCGGCTACGAGCGGGAAGATGTCGCCGCCATGCTGCGCTATCTCAGGGATCATCCCGATCCGGCTGCGATCCTGCATGCCATGTATCTCGGGCCGGAGCTGGTCTTCCCGCTGGCTCTTGCCGGCCTGCTGTTCTGCCTGCTGCGGCTCGTCGGGCCGGGCGATCGCTTTTTCGGCCGACCGATCGGGCCGGCGACGGTTGCCGTGATCTTTTGCCTGCCGGTCTTCTACGGCGTCATGGACTATGCCGAGAATATTGCCGGCTTGCTGCTCTATCCGCCGGCCACCCCTTCCGATGCGACCGTGGCGACGCTTTCGGGTCTGCTGCCCATCATCGTGCGGCTGAAATTCCTGTCGCTGGTGATCACCATCATTCTACTGGCCCGCTTCGCGATTCTTCGCTACCTGTCTCCCGACGGCTCCCCGTCGTCCTGAGCGGGTCGTCTCCCCTCGCAAATCGGAAAGGAATTGGCGGCGTGACCGGCTATGAAATGTTGTGGCCCATGGCGGCCCATGCGGGGCTTGTCTATATCCTCTATGCGCTGCTGGGCTGGCGGCGCAGGACGCTGGTCAAGGCAGGCGAAATCCGGCAGT
Source organism: Rhizobium sp. (assembly GCA_047606605.1). Taxonomy (GTDB): domain Bacteria; phylum Pseudomonadota; class Alphaproteobacteria; order Rhizobiales; family Rhizobiaceae; genus Rhizobium. The sequence continues at coordinate 15,114 of JASGEG010000031.1, read as the reverse complement.
CGCAGTTTCGCGAGAACCATGCCGCCGATGAGCCAGCGGCAAGCCTGGTGGTGCGCAACAGCATCGCCAATCAGTTCGAGCTGCCCGTCCTGTTTTATGTCTGCTCGATCGCCCTGTTCATCACCCAGGCGGATAATCTGCCGGCGGTGATCCTGGCCTGGATCTTCGTCGCCTCGCGCTATGCGCATGCCTTCGTGCATGTCACCAGCAACAATCTGCGCTACCGCAGCCCGCTCTTCGCCCTCGGCTATATCGTCCTTGCCGGCATGTGGGCGTGGCTGGTCATCTGGATGGCGGTCACGCAGGCCATGCCGGCCTGAGGCGTCGTGCGTTCATCCGGATAGGCGCAGTCGTTCCGGAATTATCACAATAAAAATTGGGGTTTTCCCCTATAGGTGCATTCAGTATGTCTATGGGACCAGCGTGCCCGCATCTCCGGGTATCGCTTCGCACATACTGAAACGGTACATGCATGAGCCCGGAGAAGCCCACCCGCGTCGAGTTCCGCAAGCGGCCAAAACAGGAACGCAGCATCCAGCGCGTCGACGTCATTCTGACCGCCGCGGCACAGCTCATTGCCGAGAAGGGCGTCAGTGGCATGAAGATGACGGAGATCGCTGCCGTTGCCGGCGTGCCGATCGGCTCCGTCTATCAATATTTTCCCGAAAAGGCTGCGATCGTCACGGCCCTGTTCGACCGCCACGCCGTCCTTGTCCAGCAAAAGACGCGAGAGGTCTTCGCCACGGTGACGTCGCTCGAGCATGCCCTCGATCTCATCTGCGGCACCATCGACTGGTATTATCGCGAGTTCCGCAGCGACTCGACCTATATGGGCGTGTGGCTCGGGACGGAAATGGATACCGATCTGCTGAAGCTCAATATCGAGCACAGCAATCGCGTTGCCGAGATATTCCTGAAGGGCATAGAGCCCTTTCTGCCTCCCGAGGCCACAATCGACCTGCCGGCCCGCGCCCAGCTCTTCAGCCATCTGATCGGCGCCTCCGTCCGCCTCGCCATCATGAGCGACAAGGCGCTGGCCACCCGCATGCTGCACGAGTGGAAGCTGGTGATCCGCGCGACGCTGTTTGCGGATCTGGGGGAAGGGGAGGCAGTAGGCAGTAGGCAATAGCCTATCGCCTACAATTCTCACCAACCCGGCAGGATATGCCCGGCGCGCAGGCGCGGCGTGTAGCGCGTGAAGGTCTTCACCTCGCCGTCGAGATCGTCGTCGACCGCCGCCGGGGTGATGTTGTCCAGGCAGGCGGAGATATGGGCGGTGATGGCATTCATCAGCGAGGTCGACAGGCCCGGCCGCTTCATGATGCCGATCTGCACCGGCGGCAGCGGCGGGAAGCCATCGGCCTGGGTCAGTACTTTCATGCCGGTGCGCAGCGCCGATTCCGGCATGACCGAAACCGCCATGCCGGCCAGCACGGCGGCGGCGACGACGGTGCAGGACCAGCTGGTGAACAGGATCTGATAGTCGCGGCCGCCGGCATCGAGCGCCGAGCACGCAAGCTGCCGCCACTGACAGTCGCGCCGTCCGACGGCGAGCGGACTGGGGGCGTCGTCGCGCAGCGGATGGTTGGCCGAGCCGACCCAGCAGAGCGGCTCGGTGCGCACCACATCCGACATCCGCTCTCGCGGATTGTGGGTGACCAGCGCAATATCGAGCTCGCCGCGATGCATGCGCTCGCCGAGATCCACCGAGGGCTCGCAGACGATGTAGAGCTCGACATTCGGATGCGTCTTGGCGAAGCGGCCGATGATCTCCGGCATGTAACGGTCGGCATAATCATCGGGCGTGCCGATGCGCAGCGTGCCTTCGAGGCGGTTGTCGTCGAAGGCGGCGATCGCCTCGTTGTTGAGGCGGATGATGCGGCGGGCGTAATTCAGCAGCTTGTCGCCCTCGGCCGTCAGCCGGTTGCCGCGGCCGTCCTTGATGAAAAGCTGCTTGCCGACGCGTTCCTCCAGCCGGCGCATCTGCATGGAAACCGCCGACTGCGTCTTGAACACCCGGTCGGCCGCCTTGGTGAAGCTGCCGGAATCCACGATGGCGATGAAGGTCTGCAACTGATCGATATCAAGCGGCGCGGACATGATCTCACCTATAAAAGAGTTTGATGCTTATCATTAGAAACATTCGTTGGACTGATCAATAGGTGTTTGGCATCTTCCTAATGCAATTCAGCATACCAATCAGACAGAATTCCCTGTCGAACTCCTCCCGGCCCCACCCCTTCCCGCACCACCGGGAAGGGGCTCGGCCAGCGTGTGCCTGAAAGAAAGGACCATGGAAATGCGCACGACAGATCGGACACTTCCCCTCGGCCATGCAATGCCGTCGCTGCCGTTGACGGTACGCCTGACGCTGGCTTTTGAAAAAGTGGCATCCGCCTGGCGCGCAGTCCGAAACCGACGCGAGATCAACTATCTGGATGAGCTGAATGACAGCCAGCTGCTGGATATCGGCCTGACGCGGCAGGAGTTGAAATCGGCATTGACGACCTCGACTTTCTTCGAGGACCCGTCCTGCCATCTGACCTCTTCCGCCCGCCGGCGCTCGCGCTTGCCGAACCTCGGCAATATGCGCCCCTGAGCCGGCCAATCGTTTCCCCGCAGGGTGATAGCCAATAAGCCCTGCTTCTTCCCGGTGTCCGGCCTTGCGCCGACACCGGGTTTTTTCTTTTGGAGGGTGCGGCCCGCGAAAAAGATGCTCGGCAAATTGCCTTGTGTTTCGAATACCTTATCTTACGGTGCAGCGAAGATGCGAGGACGATGGTGATGGCAACGGTAATCCTCTTTCATTCCGTTTATGGATTGCGCCCCCTCGAGCAGGAGGCGGTGGAGCGCTTGCAGGCGGCCGGACACAAGGCCTTTGCGCCCGACCTCTATGACGGCTGGACCGCCAGTTCGGTCGAGGAAGGGTTCCGGTTGCGGGACGAGGTCGGCTGGCAGACCATCTGCGAGCGGGCCGAATGGGTGATGGCCGGCCTGCCGCCCGCGACCGTCCTCGGCGGCTTCTCCGTGGGCGCGGCCGTGGCGGCGAGCGTCTGGCCGAAGCGGCCGCAGACGGCTGGCATCCTTTTTCTGCACGGCATCGCCACGATTGCCGACAATGCGCGCAAGGGCTTGCCGCTGCAGCTCCATCTCGCCGATCCCGATCCGTTCGAACCCGCGGAAGAGGTCGTCGCCTGGCGGCAGGCGGCGGCGCGCTCCAGGGTTGCTGCGGATATTTTCACCTATCCGGGGCCTGGTCATCTCTATACCGACGCCAGTCTGCCGGATTACGATGCCAAGGCGGCGGATCTGACATGGAGCCGCGTTCTCGCCTTTCTCGATACTATCGAGGCCTAGTCTTGAACTGAAGGCGCATGCCGTCTAACTTACCCGCTGTTCGTCATTCCAACAGGATGTGTGCCGCAATGGATTCCAACCCGATCGCAACGCCGTTCAGCCTTGCCACCGGGGACATCCGTATCCATGCCTGCATCCATCATCCTTTCCAATCTTTCGTGGGCCACGCCTGACGGCCGGCCGCTTTTTTCCAATCTCGATCTGAGCTTCGGTCCTGAACGCACCGGCCTTGTCGGCCGCAACGGCGTCGGCAAGACGACGCTGCTCAAGCTGATTGCCGGCGAGATCCAGCCCCGGTCCGGGGCCATAACCTTCAGCGGCAGTGTCGGCGTGCTGCGCCAGAGCGTTCAGGTGGGGCCTGTTGAAACCATTGCCGATCTCTTTGAGGTCACCGAGGCACTGGCCATTCTTCGTCGCGCGGAAGCGGGTGAGGCGACCGCCGAGGAGCTGGCGACGGCGGATTGGATGCTGGAGGCGCGCATTGCCTCCGCTCTCGACCGCGCCGGTCTGGAAGCGGAGCCCCGCACGCGCCTGACGGCCTTGTCGGGCGGGCAGCGCACCCGCGCCGGCCTAGCCGCCCTGATCTTCAGGGAGCCTGATTTTCTCATTCTTGACGAGCCCACCAACAATCTGGACCGCGACGGCCGGAAAGCCGTGAGCGAGCTGCTTGCCGGCTGGCGGGGCGGCGCGATCGTCGTCAGCCACGACCGCGAATTGCTGGACAGGATGGACGCCATCGTCGAGCTGACCTCGCTCGGCGCCACGCGCTATGGCGGCAATTGGAGCCATTACCGCGAGCGCAAGGCGCTCGAGCTCGCGGCGGCCGAACACGATCTCGCCGATGCCCAAAAACGTGTGGCCGAGGTGGCCCGGGCCGCGCAGGCGGCGGTGGAGCGGCAGGCGCGGAAAGATCGCGCCGGCAAGAAAAAGGCCGCCAAGGGTGGTACTCCGCGCATCCTGCTCGGCGGAATGAAAGAACGAAGCGAGATGACCAGCGGCGACAATGCCCGTCTGGCCGAACGCCAGCGCGGCGAAGCGCTCGATGAGGCCGCCGCCGCCCGCCGCCGGATCGAAATTCTCCAGCCCCTGTCCGTCAAGCTCCCGGCAACCGGACTGCCGGCCAGCAAGATCGTCCTCAAGATCGATGACGTGACTGTCGGTTATCGGCCGGAGCAACCGGTCGTCCGTGCCCTGTCCTTCGACATCACCGGTCCGGAGCGTGTCGCCGTCACCGGCCCGAACGGTTCGGGCAAGACGACGCTGCTGGCGCTGATAGCGGGAGGGCTGGCGCCCTGGACGGGAACGGTTCGCCTCATGGTGCGGTTTTCCATGCTCGATCAGCGGGTGAGCCTTCTCGACCCGTCGCTGTCGATCCGCGACAATTTCCGGCGGATAAACCCGCAAACGGATGAGAATGCCTGCCGTGCGGCGCTTGCCCGCTTCATGTTCCGGGCGGATGCGGCCCTTCAGCCGGTTGCCACCCTCAGCGGCGGACAATTGCTGCGCGCCGGCCTGGCCTGCGTTCTCGGCGGCCCGGTGCCGCCTTCGCTGCTGATTCTCGATGAACCGACCAATCATCTCGACATCGATTCCATCGCCATAGTCGAGGCTGGCCTGCGCGCCTATGACGGCGCGCTGCTGGTCGTCAGCCACGATGAGGTCTTTCTGGAAGGGGTCGGAATATCGCGCCGGCTGGAGATGTCTGCCGGCCGAAACGAAGGTCCCCCTGCCTCTCCTTAGGCCAGCTGTCAGCTTCGACCGGAGCTCGCCATCCGGTCGAGCACCGCGATCATCTCGCCCGGCAGCGTGAGCGTGCCGGCGGCGAGATTCTGTTCGAGGTGGGCGAGCGACGACGTACCGGGGATCAGCAGGATGTTCGGCGCGCGATGCAGCAGCCAGGCAAGGGCGACCTGCATTGGCGTCGCGTTCAGGCGTGCGGCCACATCCGACAGGATCGAGGATTGCAACGGCGAGAACCCGCCAAGCGGAAAGAACGGCACATAGGCGATGCCGTCGCGGGCAAGCGCGTCGATCAGGTCATCGTCGGCACGGTGCGCGAGATTGTACTGGTTCTGCACGCAGACGATCTCAGCAATCCGTCGGCCTTCTGCGACCTGCGTAGCGGTGGCGTTGCTGAGGCCGATATGACGCACCAGACCCTGCCGCTGAAGATCGGCGAGGACCGTCAAGGGTGCTTCGATCGATCCTTCGGCGGGACCGTGCATGTCGATGATGATGCGCAGGTTGACGACATCGATAACATCCAGTCCCAGATTGCGCAGATTGTCATGAACCGCCTGCGTCAGTTCATCGGGAGAGAAAGCCGGCAGCCAGGAAGCATCCGTGCCGCGCCGAGCCCCGATCTTGGTGACGATGACGAGATCGTCCCGATAGGGATGAAGCGCCTCCCGGATCAGCTGGTTGGTGACGTGTGGACCGTAAAAGTCGCTGGTGTCGATATGATTGACGCCGGCGGCAACCGCCGCACGCAAGACCGCGAGCGCCATGTCGCGATCCTTGGGTGGGCCGAATACACCGGGGCCTGCAAGCTGCATGGCGCCGTAGCCGAGCCGTTTGACCCTGAGGTCGCCGAGGGGGAAGCTGCCGGATTGATCGATGCTGGACATGGCTATCTCCTTCCAAGATGAAACAGAGATATGCCTATTCACACTGTATGATAACCGGGACCAATGTGCACGGGCTGTGCGGCATGGCGAACAGTGCGCATCAGCCTTGCTTGGGTGCGGGCTTGCCTTCCGCCTTCGTGTAGCTGTCGAAGATCGCTTCCATGTTCTTCTGGTAGCTCTTCTGCACTTCCAGCCCGCTGTCGAACATGGCGCTGAGCATCTCGGTATAGGCGGCCATGTCCACGCCGGGGACGGCGGGCTTGGCTTTCGGCTCTTCCTTCGGCGGCTGCGGAGCGCCGGGAACGTTGCGCATCATCTCCTGAAACGCCTTGGCGAAGGGATTGTCGAGGAAGGGATTGGAGGCCGCGGCGTTTTTCGTGTGCTCGACCGGCTGCGCGCCGAACATCAGTTCCATCGCCTGGGTGAAAGGGTTGTCGAAGATGCTCGCCTGCGGTGTCGGCTGCTGTTTCGGCGCAAAGCCGATGGTCTGCAGCCAGTTCTGCATCATCTCGCCCATCGCCGTGTTGAGGAAGGGGTTGGCCATCGGCGGCATCTGGCCGCTGGTCTCCTTGAACAGGCCGCCCATCAGCGTGTCGGCCATGACGGGCAGCATGCGCTTGTAGATCTCCTGGCCGATGCCGGTCATCTGCGCGGCCTGCGCGGCAACCGCGCGCGAGACCTCCTTGGAGCCGAACAGACGCTCCAGCACGCTATTGCCGTCGGCAATGCCCTGCGGCGTGAAGGCCTTGTTCATGTCCTCGAAATATTTGGCATAGCTGCCGGAGGTGATGTCCTGCATCACGCCCATGAAATTGTAGGGATCGCTTGCGCTGCGCTTGAAGCCGGAGGAGAAGGCGGGCATCAGCGCCGCCATGGCCTTGGTCGCCTGTTCCTGCGCGAGATTGAACTGCTTGGCGATGGCCTCGGTGGCCGCGCCGTTCTGTGCCTGCATCATCATGTCGAAGAGTGGCAGCATCGAAGTTCCTTTCCCCCGCTATCTGGCCGCCTCGGAATCAGGAGACGACGGTTCTGGTAGTATAGCGGGAAAAAAGAGGGCGCATACCGGTTTCTGTCGGCGCGCCGCTCCGGCACGCCGGTCGGCAACCGACAGATCAGTATTGATATTCCTCGAAGATCGGTTCGACCGACTGGTTCCAGCGGCCGTGATAGAGCATCAGCAGATCGTCGGAGAGCGTGCCCTTCTTGGCGATCACCTCGTCGAGCGGGGCGAGGAAGACGGTTTCGTCCTGGCCGTCGCCGTTCAGCCGCGCGCGGCTCTTCAGGCCGCTGCGGGAGATGCCGATGACCTCCCGGGCCACGTCGAACAGGCCATGACCCTTGATAGCGGCCTTCAGGCCTTGCACAGGCACCTCGTTGCGCAGCACATTCACCTCTTCGAAGGTCCAGTCCTTCGTCAGCTCGTCGGCAGCGGCAAGCGCCGCATCGTCGTAGAGCAGGCCGACCCAGAAGGCCGGCAGGGCGCAGATGCGCCGCCAGGGGCCGCCGTCGGCGCCGCGCATTTCCAGGAAGCGCTTGAGACGCACGTCCGGGAAGAGGGTGGAGAGATGGTTGGTCCAGTCGCCCATGGTCGGTTCCCACTCGGCGATCTCGCCCTTCAGCGCGCCGTTCATGAACTGGCGGAAGGTGACATGGGTGCAGTCATGATAGCGGCCGTCGCGGACGACGAAATACATGGGAACGTCGAGTGCCCATTTGACATAGTCTTCAAAACCGAAATCGTCGCGGAAGGTAAAGTCGAGCAGGCCGCCACGACGGTTGTCGGTGTCCTTCCATATCTCGCCGCGCCAGGAGGAAAGCCCGTTCGGCTTGCTCTCGGTGAAGGGCGAGGAGGCGAAGAGCGCGGTCGCCAGCGACTGCAGCTTCATCGACACCCGCATCTTGCGGCGCATGTCCTCTTCCGAGGAGAAGTCGAGGTTCACCTGGATGGTGCAGGTGCGGTACATCATGTCGAGACCCTGGCTGCCGACCTTCGGCATGTAGCGGGTCATGATGTCGTAGCGCGATTTCGGCATGCGCGGCGTCTCGGCCAGCGTCCATTTCGGGCTGCCGCCGATGCCGAGGAAACCGATGCCCATCGGCTCGGCGATCTCGCGCAGCGTCGCCAGATGCTGGTTCGATTCCTTGCAGGTCTGATGGATGGTTTCGAGCGGCGCGCCCGAAAGCTCGAACTGGCCGCCGGGCTCGATGGAGATCGCACCCATGCCCGTGGGCTCGCCAAGGCCGATGATGTTGTCGCCATCCATGATCGGGTCCCAGCCGGACTTCGCCTGCAGGCCCTTCAGAAGCGCGGAAATACTGGCCTCGCCGGCATAGGGCACAGGGCTGTTGTCGGCCCGGAAGAACACGAATTTCTCGTGCTCCGTGCCGATGCGGAATTGCTCCTTCGGCTTGTTGCCGGCCGCAAGATAGGCCGTCATGTCCGAGACCGCGGAGAGCGGAGTCTGGTCGGTGGTATCGCGCGCCATGGTATTACCTTAGATCTCGGAAACAAGCCCGCGCAAATCGAGGGCCAATTGGAGGGTGATTGCAGCGGATTGACGTACGGCGCAAGTGAATTTCTTTCAAGAGTCGTTCAAAAAAATAGGATTTTATGTCTCGTAGGCGGATCGCGGCCGTGTTAGCCGCCAGCATATTTGCACAAGCGTTCAAGACGTCTCGCTATTTACGCCGATAATTTTGCTTCCACTGACATCAAGCGGAGCATATCGATGAATGGTTCGAGCGCCTTTTACCATCCCATACTGACGCTGCTTCTGGCCTCGCTGGTTATTATGGGAAGCCCGGGTCCCTCGACGATCAGCGCGACGGCGATGGGCGCGGCCTATGGTTTCCGGCGGTCGCTTGGCTACGTCTGTGGTCTTATCGCGGGCACCGTGGCTGTCTTGCTGGCCGTAGCGGCCGGCGTCGTTGCGATCCTGCTCTCCGTGCCGCACGGCGCCTTCGTGCTGACGGCGGCTTCTGCGATCTATGTCCTTTACCTGGCCTTCAAGATTGCGACCGCCCCGTCATTGTCGCGCCGTGATGATCAGGTTGCCGCGCCAGCCTTCTCCGGCGGCTTCCTGCTGGCCGTCGCCAACCCCAAGGCCTATCTCGCGATCGCAGCCGTCTTTGCCGGTGTCAGCCTGTTTCAGGATCGGCGTCTGCTCGACGCTACCGTCAAGATCGTGCTGCTGACGGGCATGATCGTCATGATCCACATGGTCTGGCTTCTTGTCGGCGCCTCCCTGTCCCGCTTTCTTCAAAATCCGAGAGTATCGCGGATCGTCAATGTCTCGCTGGCAATCCTGCTGATCGTGGCAACTGTCGTTGCGGTTCTGGAGTGAAGGCTCAATTCCAATCGCCGATCGCCGCCTGAATGACCGCCATCGCCGCCACCGCCGCCGTGTCGGCGCGCAATATCCGCGGGCCGAGCGGAATGGCGGTGACGAAATCGAGGCTGTGCAGCAGCGTCCGCTCTTCCTCTGAAAATCCGCCCTCCGGACCGACCAGCAATGCCAGGTGCCTTTCCTTGATCTTGCCCAGCAGCGGCAGCGGATTTTGGCCGGCGTCGCCCTCGTCGCAATAGATGATGCGGCGCTCCCTCGGCCAGCGGGCGAGCAGCTCGGCGAGCTTCACCGGCTCGGCCACCTCCGGAATGCCGAGAATGCCGCATTGCTCGGCGGCCTCGACGACATTGGCCCTGACCTTGTCGAGATTGGTGATCTTGCCCTGCACATGCTGCGTCATGACCGGCTGCAGCAGGCCGGCGCCCATCTCGACGGCCTTCTGCACGAGATAATCGAGCCGCCCGACCTTCAGCGGCGCGAAGAGGTAGTGGAGATCGGACGGCGCGGGCTGCGGTCGTGTCTCCTCCACCGGCGTCATGAGGATGCGCTTGCGCGATGGAAAGGAGAGACGCGCCTTCCACTCGCCGTCGCGACCGTTGAAGATCAGCAGTTCCGCGCCGTCCTCCATGCGCAGCACGTTGGCGAGATAGTTGAACTGATCCTGATCGGCCTCGATGCCGGCATCTGCCGTGATATCTGAAACCACGAACAGCCGCTGCATGCGGAAATTGGCGCGCATGGATTCTCCCTTATTCTCGCTTAAATGAAGAGCGCGACCATAGCCCAATATACCGTGGCCGCAAGCAGGGCGGAGACCGGAACGGTGATGGCCCAGGCGGCAACGATGGTCATGAAATGAGAGCGGCGCACGAGGCGGCGGCGATGGACCTCGTCGGGATTGTGCACATTGGCATTGGCCGGCTCGCGGCCGGCGATCCCCTCGGTTTCCGCCTTCATGCGCATATAGGCCAGCCGGCGCTTCGAGTGGCTGGTGTACCATTCACGGAAGAAGCCGACGCCGAAGACCGAGCCGACGGCGATATGGGTCGAGCTGACCGGGAAGCCGAACCAGGCGGCGACGATGACGGTGAGCGCCGCCGACAGCGCGACGCAATAGGCGCGCATCGGGTTGAGCTTGGTGATCTGCTCGCCGACCAGGCGGATCAGGCGCGGGCCGTAGAGCAGGATGCCGACGGAAATGCCGCAGCCGCCGATCATCACCACCCAGAAGGGAGCGTTGTGGCCCGCTGCTCCGGCCACCACGCTCACGGCGCTGCCGAGGCTGACGCTGCGGACGATCGCCGCCAGCGGGCCGATGGCGTTGGCGACATCGTTGGCGCCATGCGCAAACGACATCAGCGCCGCCGAGCAGATCAGCGGCAGGCGGAAAAGCTTGCGCAACGAGCTGTTCTTGTTTTCCAGCCCGACCGATTGCGCCGCCACCAGCGGCCGCGCGGCGCCCCAGGCCAGCAGCCCGACGGCGACGCCGACCGCGATGTTCACGAGACCGGAAACCGTGCCCCGCGGCGTGAGCTGCAGGATGAGATAGGCGGCAAAGGCGCCCGCCATCAAGCCGATGAGAATGGGTATCCAATATCTGGCCGCGGCGATCTTGTCGTCGCGATAGATAATGAAGGTCTTGATGAAGAACAGGATGCTGACGGCAATGACACCGCCGAGAAAGGGCGTGACGACCCAGCCGACGGAGATCGCCGCCAATATGTGCCAATTGACCATCTGTGGCCCGAGGGCCGCGGCACCCGCGCCGACAACCGCGCCGACAATGGCATGGGTGGTCGAAACCGGCGCCTTCAGCCAGGTGGCAAAATTGATCCACAGCGCCGCCGACAGCAGCGCTGACATCATCAGCCAGGCGAGCTTGCCGTTGCCGATGACGCGGTCGGTATCGATGATATGCGTGGAAATGGTCTTGATGACCGGCCCGCCGGCGATCGTGGCGCCGAGGATTTCGAAAATCGCCGCCATGACCAGCGCCTGCGTCATGGTGATGGCGCGCGCGCCGACCGCGGCGCCGACATTGTTGGCGACGTCCTTGGCGCCGATGTTCATGGCCATGTAGCCGGCAAGCGCCGCAGCGGCGATGACCAGCGTCGCGCCCGGCCGGTCCAGCACGTAGATGCCGGCGAAGAACATGACGAGACCGAGGAAGATCAGGCCGAGGCCGGGCGCGATCAGCCGCGTCGCGACATGATGGACCGCGTCCTCGACATAGGTGAATTTGTCGAGATCCTTGTCGAGTGTCGGTTTTGTCGGTATCGCCGGTCGGTCTTCGGGCATGCCATTCTCTGAATCGAAACGCGTAGTTTTACGCAGCGCCGTCAGCCGGGCAATGCCCGGCGGTCGGTCCAGCGCAATTTGTTGGAGTTATTAGCAGCTTACTTTGACTGCGCCATGGCGATGCTGGCCGTCATCCGCTCCTGAAAGACAAGGATCAGATCGCGCAGCTCCGGCTCGCGGACGCGCTTGACCGCTTCATTGCAGGAGACCCACTCGATCGAGCGCTCGCCCTTTTCCTTGAAATGCTTGACGAGATCGCTGACCTCGAGCGCATAGACCTGAACCCGGCACGGCACTTTGATGCCGTCTTTCAGGATCTTGTCGTAGCTGAAGGCGCCGAGCGGCTCCTTTTCCACCGTGCCGCGCACGCCGGCTTCCTCGAAGGCTTCGCGGGCTGCCACTTCATGCGACAGCTTGCCCGGCATCGGCCAGCCCTTGGGAATGACCCAGCGGCCGGTGTCGCGGCTGGTCAGCAGCAGAACTTCCAGCTCGCCCGTCTTCTTCTTCACCCGATAGCAAAGCGCGGCATATTGCTGTCGCGGCGGGCGCCGAAACATGAGCTGCACGTCATTTGCAATACGGCTGAGGATGGCCAAGAGTCGGGTCACCTTTAGAGGGCTGAAGTTGAGAATCTGTTCTATGTTAGCATTATGTGGAAAAATTGTGCATTCCATACGAATCCATATGGTATTTCCCCACATCTTTATTGAGTGCTCTATAGGTAAAAAAGCGGGGAGGCGGCTTCTGATATTCGCCAGTGATTATGCTGTTCGCGACACTATAGACCGTCCGGATGCCGCAGATGGCGCAATTGCTCTCAGGCTCTTCCTATCCCGCTGGAAAACGAGATAAAGCATCGTTATGCCCGAACACTCCTCCTCGCGACGTCTTCCGCCATTGAACGCGCTGCGCGCTTTTGATGCGGTTGCTCGTCATGGCAGTATATTGCGGGCGGCGGGCGAACTCGGTGTCGTGCGCGGCGCGGTACGTCAGCAGCTTGCCGTATTGGAAAGCCATTTCGGCGTTGCTTTGTTCCGGCGTGATGGACGGCGTTTGGTGTTGACGGAAAAAGGCAGGGTTTTCGCCGATTCCGTCGGCATCGCCTTCGGGATTCTGACGCGGGCTTCATGCGCGCTCACGGCGGATAACCGGCGCACTATTCGTCTGGGTGTACCCTCTGCCTTTGCCGTCTGGTGGCTGATGCCGCGCGTCGCCGATCTGCAGGCTGCACTTCCCGATATCGATATCGACATCATCCCCATGACCGTGGTTGAGCCGTTGGCGCGTCACCCCGATCTCGATGCGGTGATCATGGGTGGCGAATACAGGCCGGCGGCGGACGTCACCGCCATTCGTTTCATGGAGGATGAATTCGGTCCGGTCGCGACGCCCGATCTTGCCGCGCGGCTCGGTCTTGAGGCCGGCGTGGAGGCTCTTGCCGGTGCTGTCGTGCTGACCAGTCGTTCTGCGCCGCGTCTTTGGAACGAGTGGTTTGCCGAAAGCGGCCGGGCACCCATCCGTTTCACTCGGAATCGTGAGTTCGAAGACTTGCTTCTGGCGGTCGGTGCCGCCCGTTCCGGTGTTGGCGTCGCCATCGCCCCGCGGACGGCTGTTGGCGAAGATATCGATCGCCGTGTGCTGGTGGCGCCCTACGGCTTTAGCGGGAGACCGGCAGGATATAGCCTCAGCATTCGTAGCGGCGATGCGAAAGACGCCGGAATTGCGAGGCTGGCCGAATGGCTGGTGCGAGCAGGGGCAGGGCGAGCCATATCTGACGGTCCTGACGAGATCTGAAAATACCGACACGTGAGCATGGCAGATTTTCTGCCCTGTCGCGCATTCCAATGTCCATCGACAGTTCGCAATTCTTCATGAGAGATCGGGGGCACGACAGATCTCGATCAGGAGCGCATGATGGACCAGCCCACTTCTCTTTCCCGTATCGACTGGGTTGGCCGCAGCTGCCGGCTGCTTGCCGCTACCGCAGCGGAATTCCGCAAGACTCGTCCCTTTGCCGGCTTGACGATTGGAACCGGCATTCATCTCGAGCCGAAGACGGTGGCGCTGTTGATGACATTGCGCGCAGGCGGCGCTCGCCTCGTCTGTACCGGTAATCTCAACAGCACCCAGCCGGAAACGGTCGATTATCTCCGCGGCCAGGGCGTTACCGTCTTTGCCACCCGGACGACCGACGCTGAGGAGCATGGTGCCAGCCTTGATGCAGTCCTGGCGGAAAAACCGGATCTGCTGCTCGACAATGGCGGCGATCTTTTCGCGCGCGCGGCCGAGCGCTCCTACGCGAATCTGCTCGGCGGCACCGAGGAGACGACATCGGGGCGCACGCGACTGCTGCCGATGCGCGACAAGTTGGTGATACCGATCCTCGTCATCAATGACAGCCCGATCAAGCAGTTTGCCGAAAACAGGCATGGCGTCGGCCAGAGCCTGTTCGAAAGCTATTTACGCTTCACCAACCGTTCGACCAACGGTAAACGCGTCACCGTCTTCGGCTACGGCGCCTGCGGTAAAGGAACGGCTGGCTGCTTCCGCAATGCCTTCTCCATCGTCAGTGTCGTCGATATTGATCCGGTAACGACGCTGGAGGCGCATCTTGACGGCTTTGTCACGCCGCTTCGCGATGAGGCGATCCGCTCCGCCGATATCCTGATCAGCGTCACAGGCTATCCGGCGATCATAAGCGCGGTTGACCTGCCGCTGATCAAGGACGGCGCGATCCTGATGAATGGCGGTCATTTTCCACATGAGATCGATCTCGAAGCTTTCCGAAACAGTCCGGATGTTGTCGCGCTCGATCGATACGAGGCCGAGCATATCGAGACCATCCGCATGCGGGACGGACGAGCGTTCCACATCCTCGGTGCTGGCCACATGGCCAATCTCGCCGGCCCCCGCCCGCTTGGCAATACCGTCGAATCCATGGACCTCGGCTTTGCCTTGCAGGCCCGCTGCCTGGAACGCGTGGCGAAAGGCGGGCTTGGCAGGGAAGCCTGTGTGATTCCAGTACCCGCGGATATCGACGCCATGGTGGCGTCGGCCTATCTCGATCTCGCGCGGTAACAGAATCCTACCGTTCCCAATAGGGCACCGGCCCATAAAGTTCCGCCAGGAAGTCGATGAAGACGCGCACTTTCGCGGGCAGGAACTGCCGGCTGGGATAGACGGCCGAGAGGGTGACATTATGCGAGCCCTCATAGGCGGGCAGCACCTGCACCAGGCGTCCGTCGCGCAATTCCGGGCCAATGTCCCAGGTGGAGCGCAGCGCGATGCCGAGACCGGCGATGACGGCCTCGCGGATCACTTCGCTGGAATTGGTGATCAGCTTGCCTTCCGGCCGGAAGGTCAGGGCGCCTTTCGGTCCTTCCAGCCGCCAGGGATCGTGATTGTGCGCCGGCAGGCAGACATGGCGGCGCAGATCGTCGATATCCTCAGGCATGCCATGGCGGGCGATATAGGCGGGCGAGGCG